>NZ_JAZKTR010000203.1:0-3666 GCF_036625485.1 Natronomonas sp.
TCGTCTCCAACAGTATCGTCGAAGCGCTGTTGGCGCTGGTCGGCGTGCCGGCCTGTCTCTACGCCGGCTATCTCATCACTGGTGGGCGCGACTCGCTTTTCGTGTTATCCCGCGCAGTCGCCGTGATGGGCCTCGTCTACCTGCCGGCCGAGACGCTGCCGTTCGTTCGCCAGTTGTTGGTCGAACACGTCGCCAGCCAGACGGCCCTGCTGATGGACCTGCTTGGATACGACCCGAGTCTGCAACCCATCGCCGACCGCCGGGAGGCCTACGCTGGCTTCGAGGCGGCCTTCTTCTTCGAGACGCCGGACCCGACCCACGGCGGTATCGTCTACAACATCGTGATGGCGTGTACCGCCCTCGGTAGCCAGGCCATCTTCATCGGCTGTATCGCCGCGGTGAAGGCGCCGCTCCGACGGAAACTCCGGGCGCTGGCCGTGGCGATTCCGGTCATCTACGTCCTCAATATCATCCGGACGACCTTCATCGGTCTCGCGTTCGGCCACCAGTGGTTCGACGGCCCCTACGGGCCCTACCTGCTCACGCTGTTCGGCGAATCGGACCCGTATCTGGTCTCCCACATCGTCGCCGAGGGGGTCATCAGCCAGACGCTGTCGGTCGTGGCGCTGGTCGCCATCGCGTGGTTCGTCATCCGCGAGTTGCCTGAACTGCTCGTCATCATCGACGACATCGCGTATATGGTGACCGGCGAGGATCGCGACACGGCAGCGGAACTCGGTCTGTTGCCCGATTCGCCCGACGATGCGGCCTCGACGCCGCGTGTGAGCGACGACTGAACGCCGGGTGATGCGGCCGATTCAAACTGGGTCCGGAAGCACCGATTCGGGCGCGCCGGCGAGTTCTGAGAGCGCGTCGTGTTCGATGACGTGGAGGTCACCGGGAATGATAAGCAGGTGAAGCGGGTCGCCGAAGGACCGCTCGGCCAGCGCATCGAGGCTGTCGGCGGCGACGATGGGGTCGGGACTGCCGGCGCGGGCGACGACGACGCCGACGGCGTCGAGTTCGTCGGCGAGCAGTTCGGCCGCGTACTCGCCGGTCATGTACTCCTCGTGGTCCGGGTCCGGTCCCTTCGGCCCGGTGCCGACCTTGATATCGAGATAGACGAGCGTATGCAGGCCGCGGTCGCGGTTGTCCGCGATGGTATCGAGGACGCTCCCGGGGACGCCGTCGGCGCCGTGGGCGTAGGGGAAGGGCAGCGTCGTCGCCTTGCCGAACCGGTAGTTCTGAAGGCCCGTCAGCGAGGCCGCCGCGGCCTCGGCGGTCGTCCCGTGGACGATGTGGGTGTCGATATAGCGCTCGTCGGCGCGCAAGCGTAGGTCGACGTGCGTGGTCGAAATCATGGTGTCGCCCGCGGTGAGGAAGACGACGTCGCCTTCGGCGGCGGCATCGAGGATTGGGTCGGGGTTCTGCTCGACGCCCGCGCGGTCCCGGACCTCGATGTCGACGTCGTGGTAGGATTCGATAGCGTCGACGGTCGCACCGGCGAGTTTGCTGGTGTAGAACTCCGCGAAGACGCGGTCGGCCTCTCGAAGGGCCTCTCGGCCCTCGATGGTGATCGAGCGTTCGTCGTAGAGGCCGAGGCCAACGAAAGTGAGCATACACGGCTTCGGTGGGGCGGCGGCAAAAGCCTCGCGCTCCGGGGCCGATTCAGGGCCGTCTCCAGGGCTTCGCATCGTCAGCCTTACCGCGGCGCCGGGCGGAAAGCGAGTAATGACCGTTCCGTGCGTTCGCGTCCCCCGAGAGCGCGGCGAGGCGGCCCGCAAGCGCATCGCCGAGCGGGACGCCCTCTCGGACATCTACGAGATCGAGGTCGTCGACGGCGACATCTACATCCCGCTGGACGAGTCGGCGGATATCGAGGCGATCGAAGCGGAGTTCGAGGTCGTCGACCGGGACGTCGAGCGCCGCGAGACGCAGACGCTTCCGGCCGACATCCTCGGCTTCGAGCCGTCCTACGAACGACTGGGCGAGATCGCTATCATCGACGAGGACGACGACGAGCGGGCCCGGGAGATCGCCGACGCCATCGCGGCCTCGGATCTGCCGCTGGAGACGGTGGTCAACCGGGCCTCGCCCATCGAGGGCGAACTCCGCATCCGCGATTGGGACCTGTTGGTCGGCGAGGATACCGAGACGGTCCACCGCGAATACGGCTGTGCCTTCGAGGTCGATATCGCCGAGATGTACTTCTCGCCGCGTCTCGCGACCGAACGACGACGGGTCGTCGAACAGGTCGAGGACGGCGAGCACTTCTTCGACATGTTCGCCGGCGTCGGCCCGTTCGTGATTCCGGCGGCGAAACGGGGCGCGGACTGCGTCGGCGCCGACCTCAACGAGGCTGCCATCGAGTACCTGCGCCGGAACGCCGAGCGCAACGGTGTCGCCGATCGCGTGACGGCCATTCACGGTGACGTACGGGAGATCTCGGGCTACGACGACTGGGCGGACCGCCTCGTGATGAACCTCCCGCACAGCGCCGACGAGTTCCTCGATACGGCCGTGGAACTGGCTGGCGACGACTGCCTGCTCCACTTCTACGACATCCAGCACGAATCGGACCCCTTCGGTCCCGGCGAACGCGCGATTCGGGAAGCGGCCGACCCCGAATACGAGGTGACCGTCCAAACGAGACACGAGGTCCGCTCGTACGCGCCCCACGAACTCAACGTCTGTCTCGACGTTCGGCTCCAGCGATAGGGGCCGGTCGACCGCTCGTTCCGCTGTTAATAATTCCCGGCTATAGCCGTCGTTTGGACGGGTTTGTCACAACCCCTTTTGTCGGATAGTGGGTGGTCCTCCCCAAGACGGAGCCATATCGGCGGCTCGAACCGAACCATGACCAACGCACACACACGAACTACGTGCCCTCCTGCTCGCCTGTCTCGTGGCGCTGTCCGTCCTCGCGGGCGGCGTCGCCTTCACCGGGACAACGGCGGCAGAGGAGCACCACGGCCTGACGGCAGGCGACGGGGCTGGGGGCAACGCCTCCGCGCTCATCGCCGGTTTCGATGACCAACTTCCCGACGGCGACGCAAGCGACGACGACACGCTGCGGGTCGAAGCCACGAACGAATCGCTCCCCTCCGACTTTCAGGGCCGAACTACGAGTGTCCGATGGCGACGTCACCCTCGCCGACGAACAGGGCCTCGAGGTGGCCGTCATCGGTGAAGCGGGTGACGAACGGACCACCGCCGACGACAGCGTCACCGTCACGTCCGTCGGCGACGACCGCATCGTCTTCGAGGTGAACGACACGGCCTTCTCGTCGGATCCGGTCGCGGTCGAGATCCGGGACCTCCGATTCGACGCGGCCGCGACCGAAACGGTCGCGCTCGATGCGGGCGAATCGGAGACGGTCGCGACGACGGTCTCGTTCGAGACGGCCGGCGAACAGGAGATCAGCGTCGGTGGCGTTACCCTTGGCACCGTGGTCGTCGGGGACGACGACTCCGAGAACGAGACGTCGGACGACGGGCCGAACGTCGAACCACCGGCTGGTGCCGTGGCCTTCGACGCCCGAGGAATCGACGACGTGGCGCCGGACGAAGCCGGCGTCGCCGTCGACTTCGAGAACGTCACCGTCGAGCGCATCACGTTCGTCGAGGGCGCGGACGGGCAGGTCGCCATCACCGAGATGGACGAAC
>NZ_JAZKTR010000204.1:0-3627 GCF_036625485.1 Natronomonas sp.
TCGTAGGTGAAGGCCTCCTCGTTCGCCTCGGGGCGGTTGTAGTACTGCTTCATCACGTTGGGACCGGAGATGACGATCTCGCCGACCACGTCGTCGAGTTCCGTCTCGTCGTCGACGGGGCCCTCAGGGACGGGGTCGACCTCTTCGAAGTCGTGGTCGACGACCTTCGAGTCGACTCCGGGCAGCGGCTTGCCGATGGAGCCGGGGCGGCGGTCACCGGGCCGGTTGGCGTGGGTGACCGGCGCCGTCTCGGTGAGGCCGTAGCCCTCCATCAGGTCGGGTTCGAACAGTTCCTCGAACCGGCGCATGACCTCAAGCGGGAGGCTGGAGCCGCCAGCGTTGGCGAAGCGGACCGACGCGAGGTCGTATTGGTCGGCATCGGCGTAGTTGACCATGTCGTTGAACATCGCCGGGACGCCGTGGACGATGGTGAGTTGCTCCGATTCGATGAGTTCGAGCGCCTCGCCGGCATCCCATTCGGCCATCGGCCAGAAACTCCCGCCCTCGTAGAAGGTCGCCAGCATCGTCACCGTCATGCCGTAGATGTGGAAGAGTGGGAGGACGCCGAGCATCTTGTCGTCGTCGTAGATGCCGTCGTGAATCGCCGGTGAGGCCTCCGCCTCGAAGGAGAGGTTCGCGTGGGTCAGCAGGACGCCCTTCGGCGTGCCCGTCGTCCCCGATGTGTAGGGCTGGCAGGCGACGTCGTCGTCCTCGCGGGCGACCGTCTCGAGCATCTCGTCGGCGAGGAACGCGTCGTATTCGGTGGCGCCGTCGGCGTCGCCGGCGACGCTGACCACGGTGTGGACGTCGGTGTCGTCTTGGACCTCCTGAACCTGTGGGACGAGGTCCGAGAGCGCGACGACGGCGACCGCACCGCTGTCGCCGAGCAGGTGCTCGATCTCACGGGACTTGTACTGGGGGTTCATCGGGACGACGATACCGCCGGCCCGAAGCACGCCGTGGAACGCGACGACGTACTGGGGCAGGTTGGGCAGGTAGATGCCGACCCGGTCGCCGGGTTCGACGCCGGCGTCGGCCAGCGCCTGCGCGAACTGGCCGGCCTGGGCCCAGAACTCCTCGTAGGTGAACTCCTGTCCTCGGAAGCCGATGGCCGTCGCATCGGGCGACTCCGCGACCGTCTCCTCGATGTCCGTGACGAGATTCGTCATCACCGGAACGTAGCGTTCGTTGGGCGTAAAGGTTATTTTCGCCACACAGCGTTAAGTCGATGTCAGCACTTTCTTTCAAGTGGTAATAATCTACAACTCACATCGCCCGTCAGCAACCGGATTCGATGGGTTCTATTGGCCCGTCGTCGAACCCGCACCCGATGGACGGTCGCCCGACACCCCTCGAGAACGCGGCGCTACTGACACTGGGCGGCCTCGGGTACGGTGCGTTGCTTTTCGTCTGGTTTTCCCTGCCGGCATATCTCAATCCCATCATCGAGGCCCTTGGCTTGACCGGCACGCAGGCCGGCGTTCTCGCCGGCGCCATACCGCTGACGTACATCCCGATCGGCCTCGCCAGCGGCCTCGTCATCGACCGCTTCGGCGCGCGACTCGGCATCGGCGCTGGCATCACGCTTGCCGGGCTCGGCCAACTCGGTCGGGCGTTCATGGAGACGTTCCCGACGATGCTCGCCTGTACGCTCCTGATGGGCATCGGCGCGACCGGTATCACCTTCGGCATGCCCAAGCTCGCCTCCGAACTCTACCCCGCCGATCGGGTCGGGCGGGCCGCTTCCGTCTACCTCATCGGCTCCTACGCCGGCAGCGCGTCCGTCTTCGCCTTCGGCCGGTCGGTACTCGGCCCCGCCCTCGGCGGCTGGCGGCCGCTGTTCGTCGCCAGCGGCCTCGGTACTCTCGTCGTCGCCGCCGTCTGGGCCGCCGCCGCGTGGTACGTACCCACCGGCCGCCACGAGACCGACGACGACGGCGATTTCTCGCTTGCTTCGCTGACCGCCGATCTGCGCGCCGTCCTCGGCCACCGCGACCTTCGATTGCTCGTCGTCCTCGGGACAATGTACCTGCTCGTCCTCCACGGGGTGCAGGGCTGGCTCGTCACCGTCCTCGAAACCCGCGGCCTCGATGCGGGGCTGGCCGGCACCGTCACCAGCCTGCTCGTCGTCGGACAGGTCGCCGGCGTCCTCGTCGTCCCCGTCGTCGCCGAACGCCTCGACCGCACCCGCGGTGCGCTGGCCGTCTGCGGCAGCCTCGCCTGTGCCGGCGTCCTCGGCCTGCTCGCCGAACCGGCCATCGCCCTCCTGCTCGTCGCACCCGTGATGCTCATCGGCTTCGGTATGGGCGGGCTCTCGCCCCTTATCAGGGCCATCCCGGTCGAACTGGACGGCATCGGACCGGAGTTGACCGGCACCGCCGTCGGCATCGTCTTCGCCGTCGGCGAGATCGGCGGCTTCCTCGGCCCCGTCATCATCGGCACCCTGCGGGATGTCACGGGCTCCTTTACCCCCGGCCTGCTGCTGTGTGCGGTCGCCACCCTCGTCGCCGCCGGCGCGGGCGTGGCGATGTCGTCACTCGATGCATGAAAGACAGCGGCGAAACGAACGGCCGACAGCGACGGTCGGTCAGTCGTCGCGGTCTGCGCCGGCCTCGACGTTGGCCAGCGAAACGTCATCACTATCGAGCGGGGTCTCGGATGCCGCGTGCTCGCCCGGCAGCCCCTCGACCTCGCCGAGGCGACGAAGCGCCCGGTGGCGGGTCACCGCGAGCGTGATGCGGTTCGCGAGCAGTTCGTAGTGGTGGGTGCCGGTCTCTTTCTGGATGTAGTCGGTCGCACCCGCCGACATCGCTCGGGTCACGATCTCCTCGCCCGTCCGGTTGGTAAACAGCACGAAGGGAAACTCGGGATACTCCTGACGGAGCTGACGGCAGAGCTCCAGCCCGTTGCATTCGGGCATATCGAAGTCACTGACGATGCAATCGACCCGTTCGTTCTCGATGTACGCCGGAACGGCCGTCGGGTCCGACTCGCTGTGCACGGTTATCGAATCATCGGCACGTTCCAACAGTTCCGCCGCTAGGTCCCGGAAGGCGGAGTCGTCGTCGACGTGCAATACCTGGATCGGATCGTCCATGATTAGATCGTCCAGTGGATGCGCCGTGGTGGCTGCGACACGTTACGAACGCTCGTCGGCAGCTAGTTCCTGCTGGATGGCCTCGTAGCAGCCATCACACAGCGGTACCTCGTCGTGGTTCGTGTTCCGCACCAGCAACTCGTAGGTATCGACGTCGTCGGCCCCACAGTTGATACAGCTCTCCTCGCCCATGTTCCTTATTTCCGCACCCAACCTTAATAAAACACACCACCGTTTCGACTCGTAAAGGTCACGTCGCCGAAACGCACGCAATCTTTTTAACGAAATAGCACGGAAATATCTAGCCATGACTGGTTCGTCGGTCGTTGCGGCACGCTCGTCCTTCCTGCTGGAGAGGTCCACGAAGGACGAGCAGTCGACGACCGACGGCCGCCTCGACCGGCCGACGGACGCCGAATTACGCCACGTCCGAACCGATGGAGGGGACCGATGAAGGATACGGTCGTCCCCCGATTCGAATCGCTCATCGGACAGTCCGGCGTCCATATTCGCGATCCGGTCGAAGACGT
>NZ_JAZKTR010000030.1:0-20364 GCF_036625485.1 Natronomonas sp.
GCGGTCGTGACGCGCTGTTCGGCCTGGGCGTTGCCCACGTCGCTGCCGGAGTCGAGTTCGCCGCGGTTGACGACGCTCACCTCGAGGGTCGTCGTTTCGCCGGCGTCGACGCGGTTGTCGGCGATGGTCAGCGAGATGTCGGGCTCGCCGGTGATATTCGCGGCCGCGGGACCGGCGAGAAACGGGGCGAGAACGGAGACGAAAAGCGTCACTGAGAGGGCGATGGCGGCAAAACGAGCGGCGGATGGAGGCATACTACAACAATCCCTCGCCGAATATTTAAGAGTCCGCTTCATGCCGGTTGCGTTCCGTTACCGACCGGCTGCATCGCAGCGGTCGTTCCGTTACTGTTCGACGAGGCCGTAGGTGGATTTGAGGTGGTCGATGATCCAGTCGACCGTGTCGGGGTCGTACGTCCAGAAGCCGTAGAACGACCGGGGCTCCCGTTCTTCGGCCAGCAGGGCACACTTGTTGACGTCGATGCCGGCGCCGTCGTAGACGACGAACCACGACCGCTCGATCTCGTCGGAGCGTTCGACGTGAATCGTGAGGTCGGTGTCGTGTTTCGGCACGTCGGTATCGGGGATGGCGTAGGCGTAGACGTCGAGTGTGCCCTTCTCGGCCAGTTGCTCGTAGATGTCCATCTGGTCTTCGAGGATCGAGAGCTTCTGGAAGCCGGAGTGGAGCGAGCCCTTGCCGAGGCGCCACGCGCGGTCCTCGATCTCCCGCGAGGCGGCGACCATCTGCCCGATGTCGTAGGAGGTGAACATCGTCTCGTCGAGATAATCAAGGATGGGCCGGTAGGCGTTCTCGGCGAAATCGGGGTCGTTCTCGTCGGACTCGGGGCCGCGAATATCGTCGAGGCTGGCGGCGGTGACGAACTCGCCGTCCTCCGAGAGCACGGCGAAGGCGTTCGGTTTGCCGCTCGGCGTCCGCTCGGCGGTCACCGAGAGGTTCCGGTCGTGAAATTGCTCGCGAAGGGCAGCGACGTCCTCGTCGTCGCCGTTGAAGATGGTCAGCGTCTTCTCGTGTTCCTCGACCCCCGCGATGAGTTCGGTGAGTGACATCCGCTTGTGGGTACACGCAAGTCATTGCACGTAATAAGCCTGTGCCACGACGGCCGCCGACGTGCCGACCGATCGCCGACGACGACACGCCGAAACCCACCGTATTCCTAACGTTTTAATGATACAAACCGCCCTTCAGCGGGCGTGTTTAAACACCTATATCATTATTAATCTATGCGAATATCTCACAAACGCTTTAGTCGGGGGAACCCGAAGTTCGGCCAAGGCGCCCGCCTGGGCGCAGTGATATCAATGACAGAGGAAATCGTCTGGCGAATCGCGGGTGGTTCCGGCGACGGAATCGACTCGACGAGCCAGAACTTCGCGAAAGCACTGATGCGGTCCGGTCTCGACGTATTCACCCACCGACACTATCCGTCGCGTATCCGCGGCGGCCACACCTACGTCGAGGTTCGGGCCGGCCCCGACGACGTCGCGTCTCGGGGCGACGGGTACAACTTCCTTCTGGCGCTGGGGGACTCCTTCGCCCGCAACCCCCAGGAGGACGCCTACTACGGCAACGAGGAGGCCAAACCGCTGGCGGAGAACCTCGACGAACTCCGCGAGGGCGGCATCATCGTCTACGACGAGGGGCTCATCGACCCCGAGGAGATTCCCGACTTCGAGGAACGGGTCGAGGAGAACGACTGGCACGTCTACCCGCTCGACCTTCGCGGGATGGCCCGCGAGAAGGGCCGCGAGGTGATGCGGAACACCGCCGGCGTCGGCGCGACGGCCGCGCTCCTCGATTACGACCTCGAACACGTCGAGGACCTCATGGCGGACGCCATGTCCGGCGAGGTGCTGGAGGCCAACCTCGAGATCCTGGAGGCCGCCCATCGGGAGGTCAAAGAGATGGACTTCACCCACGACCTCCGGATGCCGACGGGCGACCACGACGAACAGCAGGTCCTGCTTTCGGGCAGCAACGCCATCGCCTTCGGTGCGCTGGACGAAGGCTGTCGGTTCATATCCGGCTACCCGATGACGCCGTGGACGGAGGTGTTCACGCTGATGAGCAAGTACCTCCCGGAGGTCGGCGGCATCTCCGAGCAGGTCGAAGACGAGATCGCCGCGGCGGCGCTCGCGCTGGGCGCCTCTCACGCCGGCGCCAAGGCCATGTCCGGCTCTTCGGGCGGCGGGTTCGCCCTCATGTCCGAACCGCTCGGTCTCGCGGAGATGACCGAAACGCCGGTCGTCCTCATCGAGGCCATGCGCGCGGGACCGTCGACCGGGATGCCGACCAAACCCGAACAGAGCGACCTCGAACACGTCCTCTATACGAGTCAGGGCGATTCCTCGCGAGTCGTCTTCGCACCGGGCAACGTCATGGAGGCCTACGAGCAGACCCGTGAGGCGTTCCGTATCGCCTACGAGTACCAGCTCCCGGCCATCGTCCTCTACGACCAGAAGCTCTCCGGCGAACTGCGGAACGTCGACGAATCGTTCTTCGACCGCGAGCCGAACCCGGACCTCGGCGAGACGCTCACCGAGGAGGAACTCGCCGAGGCCGCCCACCACGCCTCCGGCAAGTTCCAGCGGTTCCAGCACGACCCGGACAACGACAAGGGCGTCTCGCCCCGCTCGATTCCGGGCCAGAAGGGCGGCAAGTTCCTCGCGACCGGCAACGAGCACACCCCCGAAGGCCACATCAGCGAGGACCCCGACAACCGCGTCGCCCAACTGGAGCGCCGCCTCGGCAAACTCGATTCCATCCGCGAGGAACTCGACGAGAATGAGGCCAGTCATCAGAGCTACCACGGCCCCGACGACGCCGACTACGGTATCGTCACCTTCGGCAGCCAGCAGGGCACCGTCGAGGAGGCCGTCGACCGGCTGAACGAGGCCAGCCACAGCGTCAAATCCCTCGGCGTCTCCGGCATCATGCCGCTGGCCGAGGCCGAGATCACCGAGTTCCTCGAATCGGTCGACGAGGCCCTCGTCGTCGAGATGACCGCCTCCGCGCAGTTCCGGGGCCTCATCCAGAAGGAGATCGGCCGGTTCGGCCCGAAGATGAACAGCCTCCTGAAGTACAACGGCAATCCCTTCGAACCCCACGAGATCGTCGAGGGGTTCGAGACCATCATCGAGGGGAGCGAACCCGCATCGACCACCCGGTTCGTCCCCGCGGCAGGTGACTGACCATGAGCGCATTCAACGCAATCGGAGCGGACCGCGAGGTAGAGCGCGACGAATTCACACCCGGCATCGAGCCACAGGCAACCTGGTGTCCCGGCTGTGGCGACTTCGGCGTCCTCAAGGCGCTGAAGGGCGCGATGGCCGACCTCGGGAAGGACCCCGAGGAGATCCTGCTCGTGACCGGCATCGGCTGTTCCGGGAAACTGAGCAGCTACTTCGACAGCTACGGGTTCCACACCATCCACGGTCGTGCCCTGCCCGTCGCACGGGCCGCCAAACTCGCCAACCCCGACCTCGAGGTCGTCGTGGCCGGCGGCGACGGCGACGGCTACGGTATCGGCGGCAACCACTTCATGCACACCGCCCGGGAGAACCACGACATCACCTACATCGTGTTCAACAACGAGATCTTCGGCCTGACGAAGGGCCAGACCTCCCCGACCAGCCCGAAGGGTCACAAGTCGAAGACCCAGCCGCACGGCTCCGCCAAGTCCCCGATTCGACCCCTGTCGACGGCGCTTACCTCGGGTGCCACCTACGTCGCCCGCACCGCCGCCGTCAACCCGAATCAGGCCCAGGAGATTCTCGTCGAAGCCATCGAGCACGACGGGTTCTCGCACATCGACTTCCTGACCCAGTGCCCGACGTGGAACAAGGACGCAAAGCAGTACGTCCCCTACATCGACGTCCAGCAGAACGACGACTACGAGTTCGACCTCGCGGACCGACGGGACGCCGCCGACATGATGCAGAACACCGAGGCAGCCCTCTACGAGGGCGAGGTGCTGACGGGACGGTTCTACCACGAGGCCGACCGGCCGTCGTACGGACAGGAGAAACGCTCCGTCGGCGAGATGCCCGACGAACCGCTGGCCGAACGGTACCACGACGACGACTACGAGTGGGAGCGGAGCTACGACCTGCTGGGCCCCCACAAATAGGCCGTCGAAACATCTAGTTTTCTGCGCTCGGTGATAAAAGAACGACGGAGACGCGTCCAGCTACCGGAACTGCTCTTCGAGGCCGACCTTCACGATGGATTTCGCGATAGCCAGTCCGCCCTCGATGGGGTCGAGTTTGGTCTCACCGAGGCGCTCGGCGTACTCGATGGGGTGTTCGCGGACGTCGTACCCGCGGGCCAGCGGGCGCATCAGCAGTTCCGCCGACAGGCCGGTGTTCTCGGTCCACTCGATGGACTGGACGACCTCCCGGCGATAGGCTCGCATCCCGGTGGTCGTGTCGTGGACGCGCTCGCCGAGCAGCACGCTCGCGATGACGGCGAAGGCGTGGTTGCCGAACCGGTTGAACGCGGGCATGGCGTCGGCGCCGTGATACAGACGGTCGCCGCTGACGACGTCGTAACCCTCGTTGATGTACTCGAGGAACTCGGGCAACTGCTCCATCGGGTAGGTGTCGTCGCAGTCGGTGGTGACGACGATGGGTCGGTCGGGAGTCAGAACGGCCTCCCGGACGGCGACACCGTAACCCTGCGGTTCCTGCCGGATGACCGTCGCGCCGTGTTCCTCGGCAACCTCGGGCGTTCGGTCCGAGGAGCCGTCGACACAGACGACTTCCGCCTTGCCGTCGGTGACCTCGTCGATATCGTTCAGCACCGTCTCGATGGCCTCTTCCTCGTTGTAGGTGCCCATGACGACCACGAGGTCGTCGAACGTGAACTCGTCGGTGTCCGCGTCGGCTTCAGTATCAACGTTGTCGGCGGCCGCGGCGCCGTTTTTCGTCACGTCTCCGCTCTGGGTCTGACTCATTGACTCGGCATTCCGACCACACGCACTTGAATTTTTAGGTTTGCCTAAAACAGCAGTCAGAGCGACGCTTCGATGCTATCGGCGGCTTTCAGCGCGAGGGCGGCGATGGTCAGCGTCGGGTTCATCGCACCGCCGGTCGGGAAGACCGACGAGGACGCGATCCAGCAGTTATCGAGGTCGTGGGTCCGGAGGGTCGCGTCGACGACGCCCTCCGAGGGGTCCGCGCTCATCCGGGTCGTGCCCATGTGGTGGTAGGCGGGGCCGGTCTCCTCAGGGCCGACGGTCCACTCGATTTCGGCGCCGAGAGTCTCCAGAATCCCGTGCTGGATGTCGTTGACGCGTTCGATGGTCCGAAGCGCGCGGTCGCCGACGTTCCAGTGGACGTCCGGCACAGGGTTCCCGAGGTCGTCGGTGCGGTCGGGGTCGAGTCCGATATAACTGTCCTCGCGCGGCAGTTGCTCGACCAGTGCGCCGACGGCGACGTGGTTGCCGTAGCCCTCCCGGAGGCGCCCGAGCAGTTCGTCGCCCCAGTCGTCGCCCGACAGCGCCATCTCGACGGGCGAGGGACCGGCGTAGTTGAAGAACTCCAGTTTGAACGGGGCGAACTCCTCGTCGGCGTCGTCGTAGAACTGGTGGCTCTCGCTGGTGAGGAAGCCGACGTGGTTCTGCCGCGTGGGTTCGTCGAGGCGGCCGCCGGCGCCCGCGAAGAGGTGGTCCATGAAGTACCGACCGACGAGGCCGCTGGAATTGGCGAGGCCGTCGGGATAGTGGTCCGATTCCGAGAGGAGGAGCAGTCGCGGGATTTCGACGCCGCCAGCCGCGAGGACGAAGGCGTCGGCCTCCTGTCGGTGTTCGTCCCCGTCGGGCGTGACGTAGACGGCCGCCTCGACTTGGTTGGGGCCGTGTTCGAGTTCCGTCACTCGCGCGCGGTCGATGACGCGAGCGCCCTGCGCTTCGGCCGATTCGGCGTGGACCGTGCCGTCGTACTTCGCACCGGAGGGACAGACCGGCTGGCAGGTCCCGTAGCCGACGCACTCGCTGCGGCCGTCGTAGGACTCGGAGTTGCGGGCGTTCGGCACCGGATGCATCGCGATTCCGAGTTCGTCGCAGGCCGCCGCGAACAGCGAGTCGCTGTAGGAGGGCGGAAAGGCCGGCATGGGATGGGGTTCCTCCCGCGGCGGGCCGAAGGGGATATCGGCCCCGGAGACGCCGAGTTCGGCCTCGGCGTCGGCATAGTACGGTCGCAGGTCGGCGTACTCGATGGGCCAGTCTGGGCCGGCGCCGCGTTCGCTCCCGGAGTTGAAGTCCGCCTCGTGGAGGCGCATGACCATCCCCTGCCAGTGGAGGGTCGACCCGCCGATTCCCTTCACGCGGGCGTGGTTCAGCGGATAGAACCACTCGCCGGTGGCCGAATAGGCGTCGCGTTCGGGGTCGCCATCCCAGACGTCGGGCCGGTCGTAGTACGGGCGAATCGCCCGTTCCTGTCGGCGAATGCGTTCCGACGGGTCGAACCGCGGTCCTGCATCGAGGACGACGACCCGGTGACCGGCACTGGCGAGGCGGTCCGCGACCAAGGACCCGGCCGGTCCTGCCCCGACGATACACACGTCCGCCTCGGCGACCGGCGTGCGGTCGTCTGTCGGCGCCGCACCGTTCATCGCTGTGGCCCCCGCTGATAGCTGTCGGTGCCGCCGGGGTGGCCCTGCGGGTTCTCGATGCCGACCAACTCCCCGCCTTTCGGCGACGAATACAGCGCCAACAGGAGTTCGTTGACGACGTAATACCGGATCTGCTCGGCGGTCGTCCCGTCAGGAACCTCGTCGGCGACGTCGGCGCCGATCTCTCTGAGCAGGCTATCGCGGGTGTCGACCGACAGGTCGACGAAGTGACTGTCGTACCACGACAGGGAATGGTCGTCGAGTTCCGCGACGGCCGCCCGTAGCCCTTCGGCGTGTGCCGAGTCGTCGAGGCGGCCATCCGAGAACCGCCGGACGAACGCCTCGATTCCGTCGACGTCCGAGGGATAGACCACTTCGGCGGCCGCGACGAGCGTCTCCCGGACGCGCTCGTCGTCGATGGCCTCGTCGCCGTCGCCGTCATCCGCACCCTCCCGCCGCGAGAGGTGGTAGCCGCCAGCCGCCGCGCTCCCGACACCGAGTGCCGCAAGCGCCGCGACCGCGTCCCGACGGGTCAGCTCCATACCGTTCTTAGGTAAACCTAAAACCTTATACTCGGCGGACCGCGATTCACGAGATGTGATGGTGAATAGCCGTGGGTAGTCCGCTTCTCGGTCGCCTCAGCGAGGACGGCGAGTGGTCGTTCAGCCTCGCGGTTCTCGCCGGCATCGTCGCCGCGTGTGTCGTCCTCCCCCTGACGTGGCTGTTCGTCGAAGCCGCCTCCATCGACCCCGACCGCGCGTCGTCGCTGCTCTTCCGGCAGGCGACCCTCGATATCATCATCAACAGCCTGCTCTTGATGACGCTCGTCACCGTCTTCTCGATACTGCTGGGCGTCCCGCTGGCGTATCTCACCACCCGAACCGACCTCCCGTTCCGGCGCTTCTGGTCGGTCGCCGTCGCCCTGCCGCTGGTCGTGCCGAGCTATCTCGGCGCGTTCGCGTTCGTCTCGGCGTTCGGCCCCCGCGGGGAGTTCCACGACCTGCTCGCGCCGCTCGGCATCCAGCGTCTGCCCGAGATCTACGGCTTCCCGGGCACGACGCTCGTCATCACGCTGTATACGTTCCCCTACGTCTACCTGACGACCCGCGGCGCGCTGCTGTCTTTCGATACCCGACTGGTCGACGCCGCCCGCACCCTCAACCACGACCGCTGGAAGGCGTTCAAGCGCGTGACCCTCCCGCATCTCCGGCCCGCCATCGCCGCCGGCGCGCTGCTGTCGGCGCTGTATGCGGTCTCCGATTTCGGGACGCCCTCGATCATGCGATTGCCCGTCTTCACCCGCCAGATATACGTCGAGTACAACGCCTTCGGCGGCGAGTACGCCGCATTGCTTTCCTTGCAGTTGCTCGCGGTCGTCCTCGCCGTCCTCGCCCTCGAACGATGGGTCCGTCCCGGCGAGGACGTCCACGGCTCCGGCACCAGTCGCGCCGAGGACGCGCCGGTCCGTCTCGGCAAGTGGCGCTGGCCCGCGATGGCGTTGCCCGCCGCGGTCGTCGTCCTCGCGTTGGTCGTCCCGCTGTGGATCTTCGGCATGTGGCTCGTCACCGCCGAAGGGGGTCGCCCCTCGCTGGCCTTCGAGTGGAGTTACGCCGTCAACTCCGTCGCGGTCGCCGCAGCAGCCGCGCTCGTGGCCGCCGTGGCGTCCCTACCGGTCGCCTACTACGCCGCCCGGAGCGACTCCGTCGTGGCGACGCTCTTCGAGCGGGCGACCTACGTCGGCTTCGCCGTCCCCGGTATCGTCCTCGCGCTCGCGTTGGTCTACTTCGGCAGCGGGCTCGTCCCGTGGCTCTACCAGACGCTCCCGCTGCTCGTGTTCGCCTACGTCGTCCGGTTCATGCCCCAGTCGGTCGGCGCCGTCCGAACCTCGACCCTCCAGACCGACCCCCGGCTCTTCGAGGCCGCCCAGACGCTCGGGGAATCCTCCTTCGGTGCCTTCAGACGGGTCATCCTCCCGCTTATCGCCCCCGGCGTCGTCGCCGGGGCCGCCCTGGTCTTCCTGACGACGATGAAGGAGTTGCCCCTCACGCTCGTGCTCCGGCCGACCGGCTTCGAGACGCTGGTGACCCAGATATGGCGCGCCCAGGAGGCCGCCTACTTCCAGTACGCCGCCGTCCCCGCGCTCGTGCTCATCGTCGTCTCGGGGCTGTCGCTCGTCGTCTTGCTCTCGCAGGAAGGCAACGAGTACTGAAAACGGGTAGCCGACGAAGCTCCCCGACTACAGCGCGTCTTCCAGCCGGTCGACGTACTCGTCGTTGCCGACGAAAAGCGGCGTCCGTTCGTGAAGCCGCTCCGGCTCACAGTCCAACAGCGACCGCTCGCCGTTCGAAGAAGCTCCGCCCGCCGACTCGACGATGTAGGCGATGGGATGGCCCTCGAAGAGCAGTCGGAGCTTTCCTTCCGGGCGGTCCTGCAGGCCGGGATAGCCGAAGACCCCGCCGTAGGTCAGCACCTGATTCACGTCGCCGATCATCGCCCCGCCGTAGCGGAGTTTGAGCTCTTCTTCGACCGACTCGACGTAGGCCGCGAAGTCGTCGGTCCAGTTCGGAACCCGCCCGCCGAAGCCGTAGACGGTCGGGTCCGTCGGGAGCGTCAGGTCCTCGGTGACGGTCTCGCGGTCGCCCTCGCCGTCGATGACGTACTCGGTCACGTCGCCATCGCGGGCGACGACCATCGTCGTGATGGGGCCGTACAGCACGAATCCGGCGGCGACGAGGTCACGGCCGGCGGTCGGCAGGGGTTCATCGTAGACGCCGAAGAGCGTCCCCATCGTGTTGTTCGACTTCAGGTTCGAGGAGCCATCGAGGGGGTCCGCGGCGACGTGGAGATGGCCGTCGTCCTCGATTACCAGGTCGCGTTCCTCGCTGGCGTAACTGCCGATCGGATCGATGTTCAGCAGCCGCTCTTCGAGCAGTTCGTCGGCGTAGACGTCCGCCGCGAGTTGCTGCTCGCCGGAGGGGTTCTCGCCGCTGTCGTAGACGCGCCGGCCCACAAGCCCGCCGCGGACGTCGGGCGCGGTCGAAGCGACGACGTCGAGTATCGCGTCGATGGGGTCGCTCATCGCTCGGCCGCTTCGAGGGCCTCGTCGACGCTGGTCTCCTCGAAGATAACGTTCTCGAGGGCGTCGAGGATGCGCGTCGGGTCCTCACGCTGCCAGACGTTGCGGCCGACAGCGAGGCCCTTCCCGCCGGCGTCGATGGTCTGCTTGACCGATTCGAGGAACTCGCGGTCGGTCGTCTTCGAGCCGCCGGACATGACGACCTTCGTCTTGCCGGCCATCCGGACGGCGTCTTCCATCGCATCCCGGCTACCCGGGTGCTTGACCTTCGCCACGTCCGCGCCGAGTTCGAGGGCGAGGCGCGCCGCATAGGAGATGGTCGAGGGCTTGGTGTCGTTCTTGAGACCTTGCCCGCGCGGATAGGACCACATGACGGTGGGCAGGCCGTGGTCGCGTGCGGCTTCCTGTGCGTCGCGGAACTCCTCGGCCATCTCGACCTCGTTGTTCGAGCCGCCGTACAGCGTGAAGCCGACCGAGGAGGCGCCGACCTCCGCGGCGTACTCGACGGAGCAGTTGACGGCCGAATCGGGTTCGCCCATCCAGAGGTTCGACGTGCCGTTGAGTTTCATCAACAGGTCGACGTCCTCCTCGTAGCTGGGGTAGTAGGCCTCGGCGATGCCCTTCTGGACTGCGACGGAGGTAACGGCGTCGTGGGTCGCCGCCTCGAAGGTCCGTTCGGGGTCGGCACTCTCGGGAACGCCTCGGAAGTCGACCGGGCCGTGTTCCAGGCCGTGGTCGTAGGCGAGGATGAGTATTTTCCCGTCACGGCAGAGCGGCGTATCGTCGATGGGAATCATGTATCAGAACGTGCGACGAGATGGACAAAGAAGATTCTGGTATGGGGGGCGCGAGCATCAGCGAGCGCCCCGGTACGTGCGAACGGCGACCAACGGGAGCCGTGAGCAGTGGGGGACTCGATCGTAAGGAGAGTCCCCGAGAGGTGAGCGGGGAGTGAAGCGACCCGCGAGTCGCGAGGCGCGGGTGACGAGGGTGACCAACAGGAGCCGTGAGTAGCGAGCGCCCTGAACGTTTAGTCGGCCGGCGCCGATACCGGGGTATGGCGCTCGATGCACACGAGGTCGAGGCGGCCGACGGAACGCGAATCCGGCTGTGGGAGGTTCCACGGGACGATACGGACACAGCCACCCTGTTCGTCCACGGGGCGACCTATCCCAGCCTCGCCGCGTTCGGCCCGCCAGACAATTCGGATTCGTGGCTGTCTTGCGCCACCGAGAACGGAACCATGGCCTTCGCCGTCGACCTGCGCGGCTACGGCGACAGCGAGCGCCCGGCCGGATTCGATACCGATTCTACCGATTCGGAGGCCGTGCCCTCACGCGCGGCAGCCGCCGCAACGGACGTCGAAGCGGCTCTCGACCGCATCCGCGAACGCTTCGAGCGCGTCCATCTGGTGGGCTATTCGTGGGGCTCGATCGTCTGCGGACGGTACCTGGCGAGTAGTGGTGATTCGGTCGCCTCGCTGACGCAGTTCGCACCCGTTTACCGGCCAGCAGCCGAGAAGGCAGCGCGGTGGGCGCCCGACGAACCACCGAGTCCCGTGCGGTTGGTCACACGCACGGAAGCCCGCGAGCGCTGGGACCGGCAGTTCCCCGACGAGGACGACCCCTTACAGTATCGCCCCGACGGAGCCTTCGAGGCGTTCTGGGACGCGCTCGCGGATTCGGGACAGTCCGTTTCCAACGCCGACGTACCGACGATTGCGGCGCCGAACGGCACGTTATTCGACCTCGTCGCGGCCGCGAACGGCGACCCGGTCTACGATGCTGCAGACATCTCGGTCCCGACGCTGATCGTCCGGGGGTCGCTGGACCCGACGGCCACCCGCGAGGACGCACTCACTCTCTACGACGAACTGGGCTGTGGCGACGACCGGGAATACACCGAAATCGCCGGCGGGACGCATTTCCTCCCTCTGGAGCGGCGGCGCGGGGCGCTTTTCGATGTGGTGTCGGGCTTCCAGAAACGGAGTTGAACCGACCCAGCCAGTGCCCGACGAAACGTCGATAGTATTACTCCCCGCCGGGTTCTGGGTTGCCGCATGCGCGACATCGAGACTATCGAGACGGTTGGCGTCGTCGGCGCGGGAACGATGGGCAGCGGCATCGCTCAGGTATCCGCCGTGTCCGGCTACGACGTCGTGATGCGTGATATCGAACCGGAGTTCGTCGAGAACGGGCTCGACACCATCGACGGCAGCCTCTCGAAGTTCGTCGACAAAGAACAGATAACCCAGGACGAGGCCGACGCGGCCCGCGAGCGAATCGAGGGGACGACCGACCTCGCGGACCTCGCCGACTGCGATATCGTCATCGAGGCGGCCGTCGAGAAGATGGACATCAAGCAGGACATCTTCGCTGATCTCGACGAGGTGACCGACGACGAGGCAGTGTTAGCGACCAACACCTCCACGCTGTCGATAACGACCATCGCCTCCGCGACCGACCGTCCGGAGCAGGTGGTCGGCATTCACTTCATGAACCCCGTCCAACTGATGGAGGGCGTCGAGATCGTCGTCGGGGAGAAGACCGACCCCGGCGTCGTCGAGTTGGCCCACGACTTCTCGGAGGCGCTCGACAAGACGACGTGGGAATCCGACGACAAGCCCGGGTTCGTCTCGAACCGCATCCTGATGCCGTGGATCAACGAGGGCGTTCGGGCCTTCGACGAGGGCGTGGCGACCAAGGAGGACATCGACCGCGGGATGAAACTCGGCACGAACGTGCCGATGGGGCCGCTCGAACTGGCCGACCACATCGGACTGGACGTCTGTCTGGACGCGACCCAGACGCTCCACGAGGAGTTGGGCGACCGCTACAAGCCGGCCTACCTGCTCAAGCGGAAGGTCGATGCCGGTGACCTCGGCAAGAAGACGGGACAGGGCTTCTACGAATACGACTGATCGCCCTATCGGCCACTCGATCTTTACAGAACCGGTTGGGATGGCGGAGAGAGGAAAGGTAAAGTGCGGAGCGTCGAACTCAAAGGTATGGACTTCAGTCTCACGGCCGAACAGAAACAGATCAAGGAGATGGTCGCCGACTTCGTCGACGAGGAGGTCGTTCCCATCGCCGACGAAATCGATAAAAACGACGAGTTCCCGTGGGACCTCGTCGAGGAACTGGCCGACCTCGACCTGATGGGTATGCCGTTCCCCGAGGAGTACGGCGGTGCCGGCCTCGATTATCACGCCTACCCCGCCGCCCTCGAAGAGATCTCGCGTGGCTCCGGTGGCCTCGGGACCATCGTCGCCGCCCACATCTCGCTGGCCGGCAACATGGTCTACGAGTTCGGTGACGAAGCACAGAAAGAGGAGTACCTCACGCCGCTCGCACAGGGCGAGGACATCGGCGCCTTCGCGCTCTCGGAACCCGGCGCCGGCAGCGACGTCCCCGCCATGGAGACGACCGCAGAGAAGGCCGGCGACGAGTACGTCATCAACGGCGGCAAGCTCTGGATCTCCAACGGCTCCGTGGCCGACACCGTCACGGTCTTCGCCAAGACCGACCCCGACGCCGGCAACAAGGGCATCTCCTCGTTCATCGTCCGGCCCGAAGAGGACGACGGCTTCATCGTCGAAGGCACCGAGGACAAACTCGGCGACAAGGGCTGTCCCACGGCCGAACTCCGCTTCGACAACCTCACCATTCCCGAATCCCGCCGTCTCGGTGAGGAGGGCCGCGGCTTCGTCCACGCGCTGAAGACGCTCAACGGCGGCCGCATCACCATCGCCGCCCGCTCTATCGGTATCGCGCAGGCTTCCCTCGATGCGGCCCTCGGTTACGCGCAGGACCGCGAGCAGTTCGACCAGCCTATCTCGGATTTCCAGGCCATCCAGCACAAACTCGCCGACATGGACACCAAGACGCGCGCGGCCCGTCTGCTCATGCACTCGGCCGCAGACAAGAAGATGGACGGCGACTACTTCGCCAAGGAGGCCGCACAGGCCAAACTCTACGCCTCCGAAGTCTCCCGTGAAGTCGCCAACGAGGGCATCCAGATCCACGGCGGCTACGGCTACACCAAGGACTTCCCCGCCGAACGGTTCTACCGCGACGCCAAACTCAACGAGATCTACGAGGGGACCAGCGAGGTGCTGCGGAACACCATCGCCAACGAATTACTGAATTAGTCGAGTCGCTCTTTCATCCATTCGAACTGCGTTTCGACCGACTTCGCGCCCGCGTCGGTCAGCGAGTAGACGTCCTCCAGTCCTTCGACGTGCTTTTCGACGTAGCCGTTCTTCTCCAGCGAATCCAGCGCGCCGTAGAAGCGGTCCGGCTTCACTCGGCGGTCGTAGCGCGCTTCGAGGTCCGATTTCAGCGACTGGGCGCGGCGCTCCCCACCGTACAGCAGAACACAGATATCGCGGCGAAGGCCGCTCGTGAGCCACTCCATACCCCTGCTTCGGCGGCCGCCTCAAAAAGCCCATCCGTCGGCCGCGACCGGTAGTTTGGCATACGACGCGACCCTAGCCGTCGGTATGTCAACCGCCGAGGCCGACGGAATCTCCGCCCGCTACCGGGAAACCGACGAGGAACGCCTGCTCGAATTCGAGACCGACGGCCGCACCGCCGCCATCGCCCAGAACATCGAGGGCTATGCCATGCTCAAGGTCCGGCCGAGCGCCGACGCCGACGAACTGGAACGGTACTACGGCTTCGACATGGCACTGGACCACGCCGCCGAACTCCTCGCCGTCTCCCCCAACGACCTGCCGATTCCCGAGGCTGCCGAAGATATGGGGATGTAGGAACCCCCACTTTTTGTACGGGCCGGCTCCGCCGTCTGCTCGCGGGCCGCAGGCCCGCTCGCATGATCCGAGGGACCTCCGGTCCCTCGCTACCCGACAAAAACAGGGGAAAAATATGCGCGCTGCGTGGCGGCTTCGCCGTGGTCCGAGAGAGCGTAGCTCTTTCGTCATCACGAAAGGCGCTTCGCGCCTTTCGAACGACCACGTCCATGCGGTTGCGGGCGAAGCCCGCAACCCGGTCCTCCTTTCGGCGCCCTTCGGGCCCCTCCAGTCCGTGCGCGCTACGGCGCCTCCCTTGTGGCTCACGGCTCACTTCGTTCGCCGTTCGCCTTTTCGAGACGCTCCCTTCAGTCGCGTCTCGCTACCGGTCGGCGCCGGGACCCGCGCTCGCTTCGCTCGTACGGATGCCCGTCGTGTTTTCCCGATTCGTCGAAACGAAGACCACAGAAGTCCGAGTCGTGAATCATATTTATACCCCCTCTTGCCGCGTCCGATAGTCCGTTAAGTCCCAATAACGGATTTGGGTGCATGGCAACCGTACGCATCGCAGGGACGGGGCTAACCCCGTTCGGCGAACACTCCGGGCGGACGGGGCGTGACCTCTTCGCCGAGGCCGGCCTCACGGCGCTGGACGACGCCGGCGTCGACCCCGATGACGTCGAACACCTGTTCTACGGGAATTTCATGGGCGAGTTGGCAGAACACCAGGGCCATCAGGGACCGTTGATGGCCGAAGCGATGGGCGTACAAGCGCCGGCCACGCGACTCGAAGCGGCGTGTGCCTCCAGCGGCGTCGCCGTTCGCGAAGGCGTCAAAGCCATCCGCAACGGTGAGGCCGACGTCGTGGTAGTCGGCGGCGCCGAGCGGATGACCGACATGGGAACCACGGGCGCGACCGACGGCCTCTCGATCGCCGCGGACGACCTCTTCGAGATCAAAGCCGGCATCACCTTCCCCGGCGCCTACGCGCTGATGGCCTCCGCCTACATGCGCGACCACGACGCCGACCCCGACGACCTCGCACACATCGCTGTCAAGAACCACGACAACGCCCTCGAAAACGACAAGGCACACTTCCAGAAGGCCATCACCGTCGAGGACGCCGTCGAGGCCCCCCGGGTGGCGACCCCGCTCGGCCTCTACGACGCCTGTCCGATCTCCGATGGGGCCTCAGCCGTCGTGCTGACCAGCGAGGAATACGCCGCCGAACACGACCTCGACGCGCCGATTACGGTGACCGGGTCGGGACAGGGCGGCGACCACCTCGCCCTACAGGAGCGGGAGACCCTCTGGAAGACCCCGGCCGCCGAGGAAGCCGCCGCCGAGGCCTACGCCGAGGCGGACATCGACGCCGACGACGTCGATTGCGCCGAAGTCCACGATTGCTTCACCATCGCCGAAGTGCTGGCGACCGAATCCCTCGGGTTCTTCGAGCCCGGTGAGGGGCTCGCTGCCGCGAAGAACGGCGAGACGACCCGGGACGGCGCCCTGCCGATCAACCTCTCGGGCGGGCTGAAGGCGAAGGGTCACCCCGTCGGAGCGACCGGGGCCGCCCAGATTGCGGAACTTACCGGACTGCTCGCGGGCCACCACGCCCGGTCCGACGCGGTTCCGGACGCAAGCGTTGGCGTCGCGCACAACGCCGGAGGGACCGTGGCAACCGTGACGGTTCACGTCCTCGAACACGACGGAGGTGTGGGCCGATGAGCTTCGAGATGCGCCACGACGGCTACGACGACCTGTTGGACGCTATCGAGGAGGGCGACGGCTACTATCTCGCGTGTCCGAACGGTCACGGGACCGTGCCGCCACGGCGGGTCTGTCCCGACTGTGGCAGCCGGGAACTGACCGAACAGCCACTACCGGAATCCGGCGAGATCGTCGCCGCGACGACCATCTCCGTGTCTGGCCCACAGTTCGAGGCGGATACCCCCTACGTGACGGCCATCGCCGACTTCGGGGACGTGCGCCTGACGGGCTTCGTTCGAGGGACCGAGACGGAACCAGTTCCGGGAGACGCTGTGGTCATCGACATCGGCGAGACGGTGACCGAGAAGGACCGGGCGCTCGTCTTTCGATCCGACTGACTGAGTTGGTCGGAACCATTATCCCCGTTAGTAACGCTCTTGGATTATGGCGCGCCCTACCCGTCTTCTCATCGTCGACGACGATCCCTCCCTCGCCGACCTGATGGCGAGTCAACTCGGGGACCTTCGGGAGGAATTCTCCATTCGGGTCGAGACCGACCCCAACGACGCCCTCGATGCGATCGACGAGGAAGACATCGACTGCGTGTTGAGCGACTACCATATGCCCCAGATGAACGGTCTGGAGTTGCTCAGGTACGTCCGACAGATGAACCCGAGCATTCCGTTTATCCTGTTTACCGCACGCGGAAGCGAGGAGATCGCCAGCGACGCGGTCTCCGAGGGCGTCACCGACTACTTCCGGAAACGCCGGGGCGAAGAGCAGTGGCGCGTCCTCGCCAACCGTATCGAGAACGCCGCCGCCCGCTACCGCGCCGAACAGGCCGTACACCGACGGGAGGACGCCCTCCGCGAACTCACTCGGACGGTCATCGACAGCGTCTCGACGCCCGTCGATGAACTGCTCGAACTCGGTCGCGAAACCCTCGGCCTCGAATACGCCGCGTTCCTGCAGGTCGACGACGAGAGCGAACTGCTCGTCGAAAGCGTCGCCGAAGGCACCGACTTCGCGACCGGAAACCCGATTCCGCTTTCCGGAGCGCTCGCCGAGGTGGCCTTCGACGATGGCAGCGTGACGGCAGTCACGGCCGACGAGGCCGAGGATTCGGCCGGAGATCTGACCGACACCGATGGATTCCGGACCTACGTCGGCGCCCCCGTCTACGTCGGGGACCGCCGTTACGGCACGATCTGTTTCTGTGACCGGGACAGCCCCATCGAGTTCACCGCGTGGGAGCGCGCGTTCGTCGAACTGCTCGCCAATCTGCTCGGCCACGAACTCACCGACGAGTGGGCGCGTGACCAGAGCGAATCGGTCCGCTCGGCGAAGAGTCGACTCGACCGCGCCCGCGAAGCGCTCGATGAGGGCGACGAAGCGACGGCCCGCGCCGCGCTGGACGCCATCGAGGAACTGCTCGAACGCGACCCGCCGGCCTCGGTTCCCGTCTCGGTCGAACTCTCCTAGAACAGTTCCTCGACGAAGGCCTCGGGGTGTTCCGCGTGCGGCAACAGGTCCGCGTTATCGAAGACCACCAGCCGCGCGTTCGCCCCCTCGGCGAGTTCCCGACCCTCGGACAGCGGCGGGAGGTCCGCTTCGCGACCCCAGACGATGGTCGTCGGAACCCCGGCGTCCCGAATCGCCGCCGCGAGGTCGACCTCCGAATCGAGGAATCCACTGATAAAGGAGGCGGGAGCAAAGCGGGCGCCGGGTTGATGCGCCGTCAGCCAGTCGTAGTCGACCCACTCCTCGGTGATCGGCCCGTCGAAGGCGTGGTCCGCGAGGAAATACCGGATGGCCGGCTTCGAGACGAGCAGGTTGTAGAGCCCCTCACCGGCGACCGGCAGTCGGAACAGCGAGCGGAGCCACGCCCGTCGACCGGGAATCGTCGTCGCCGTCGGGCAGACGAAGACGAACGACTCGACGTCGAGTTCGTCGGCCGTCTCAGCGACGTAGGCCGCCGACAGCGACGAGGCAAGCACGGTCGGTTCGTCTGTCAGGTCCTCGACGAAATCCCGGATGAAGGTGGCATAAAGGGCGTCCGAATATAGCAACGGCGGTCGGTCCGAATGGCCGAATCCCGGCAGGTCCGGCGCCAGCACGTGATACTCATCGGAGAGCGCGTCGGCGACGTATCGGAACTCGTGGCTCGACCCCGCGGCGTTGATACCGTGAACCAGGAGTAGGTCCGGATCCGTCGGGTCGCCCGCTTCCGTGTAGGCGACGTCGAAGCCCCGCCATCGGTACGTCGAGAGGTCACGGCCCAGCGGCGTCGGCAGGTCCGTCTCGTCGCGAGCCACGAGTCGGTTACCCGCGACGGTTGCGCCGATTCCGAGGGCGGCCCCACCTAACAGTCGCTTCAGGGTCATAGCGATAGATGGGCGAGAACGGGCTTAGGGATACCGCCTGCGGCTATTCCTCGCGTCGGTCGCGGACGCACTCCTCCAGCGGTTCGATGAGTTCGTCGGCGACCGTGTACGGGTCCGTCTCCCGAGCGACGAGTTCGTCGACGTACTGCTCCAATCCGCCGCGGGCGTCGATCTCTTCGGCCAACAGTGACGCGGTATCCTCTCGGAGCAACGTCTGGATTTCCGCCGTGTACCGCTGCCGTTCCTGCGTTTCCAGTTCGCCGGTCTCGACGAGCCATTCGGCGTGCTCGGCAAGCGTCGCAAGGAACTCGTCGACGCCCTCGCCGGTCTTGGCGACCGTCTCGACGATGGCTGGCTCCCACCCGTCCTCGTCATCGTCCTCGGTATCGTCGTCGTCCGACGCAAGGGCTCCGGCACCGTGATGCCCCGCCATCGCGGCGGAGTCCTGCATGTGGACCATCTCCCGGAGTTCCTTGACGGTCCGGTCGGCGCCGTCCATGTCGGCCTTATTGACGACGAAGATGTCGGCGATTTCGAGGATGCCAGCCTTGAGCATCTGGACGTCGTCGCCCGACCCCGGCGGCACCAGCACCGCGACGGTGTCCGCCGTTTTGACGATCTCGATCTCGTTTTGCCCGGCACCGACCGTCTCGACGATGATCTTGTCCTTCCCGAAGGCGTCCAGCGCCTTCACCGCGTCCGTCGTCGCCGTCGACAACCCACCGAGAGATCCCCGAGCGGACATCGACCGGAAGAACACGTCCATGTCGCCGCGATTCGAGGCCATCCGGATCCGGTCGCCGAGGACCGCCCCGCCGGTAAACGGCGAGGAAGGGTCGATGGCGATGACGCCGACCGTCTCGCCGCGGTCGCGGTACTCCGCGGCCATCTTGTCCACCAGCGTCGACTTGCCGGCGCCCGGCGAGCCAGTGATACCTATGACCTCCGCGTCGCCCGTATGCTCGTGAAGCTGGGAAACCAGGTCCCGATAGCCCGGCGAGCGGTTCTCGATCTTCGTGATGACACGCGCGAGCGCCCGGTGTTTCCCCGCCAGCAGCTCGTCGACGAGCGTCTCGTTGCCGCTCATCTATCGCTCTGGGGTGTTTTCGCGGACGAACTCGATGGTCTCTTCCATCGATGCGCCGGGACCGAAGATCTCGGCGACGCCCAACTCGTAGAGTTCCTCGCGGTCCTCGTCGGGAACGATACCGCCGACGAGGATGAGCGTGTCCTCGAACGCGTCGTACTCCTTGAGGCCGTCGATTATCTTCGGTACCAGCGTGTCGTGAGCGCCCGACAGAATCGAGATACCCAGTACGTCGACGTCCTCCTGAACGGCCGCCTGCACGATCTCGTCGGGGGATTTGTGGAGGCCCGAATAGATGACCTCGAATCCAGCATCCCGGAACGCCCGAGCGATAACGTGTGCCCCGCGGTCGTGACCGTCGAGGCCGACTTTGGCCACGAGACACCGGATCGTCCGCCCGTCACCATGCTCCTCCTGCTCTGTGCTCATATCACACACATTCACTGGGAGGTGTTTGACTCTAACGGAGTACCGCCCACCGTTCGCCGAATTTGTCCTATTCCAAGCGTAGTTGTGGACGCGTGTCGGGGAAGCTGAACCGTGTCGAAAGTACCCACGGCTGCCGTCGCTTCGATGGGTTTATGAGTTGCACCCCGATACAATCTGATGCGTTCGAGGGCTCGTAGATCAGTGGTAGATCATCCCCCTGGCACGGGGAAGGCCCCGGGTTCAAATCCCGGCGAGTCCATCACATAATTTTTATTATATTATCATTGTGCAGCCTCGT
>NZ_JAZKTR010000205.1:0-3607 GCF_036625485.1 Natronomonas sp.
TCGGCGATGATGTTGCCGTTGTAGTGGCGGAGCCGCCAGCGGTCGCCGCCGGCCCGGTCCTCGAAGAGTTCGAAACGGGCCTTCGACTGCCGGAGGGCTTCGAGTTCGGCTGCGGAGGCCTCGGCGGCCGCCTGCGCCTCCTCGTGTTCCTTGCGCGTGCTGGCGAGTTCTTCGCGGGTTTCGGCGGCTTCACGCTCCCGTTCCTCCCGGGCGATTCGCTCGCTTTTCGGTTCCGTTTCGGCACGCGACAGCATGGGTACCAGTACGGCGCCCGTGGCGATGATGGCCAGCCCGAGGACGTACACGGCGATGACGCCGGTGTTGCCCGTCGCGAAGGTCCAGCCGGCCGGATAGACTGTCAGGAACCACACGAGCGCGACCAGGCAGACGGCCATTCCGAGGTAAGTCAGATAGGTCGCCATCCGTCGAAGCGGTAGTCTGAGTGCGACACCGCCGAGGATGAGCGGAATACCGCCGGCCGCCAGTACGATACCTGCCTGCCTGACCGTCCAGAAGGTTGCCGGGTCGTTGACCGAGGGTCGCTGGGTCACCAGCGTCGAACTGTAGAGGAACAGCGCGACGCCGACCACGCTCGCGAGGAAGCCGACTACGAACAGCCAGTAGCCGTACACCTCGTCGTCGGTACCGGGTTCGGTGATGCGCTCGCGATAGAACCCCGCGAGTGCGCCGTCGTTACTCTGTCGTTTTGCCATACCGCCAAACTTCTCGGGGATAAGACATAAAGGTTCCCACAGTTCAGTGAGCTGGTTCTAATGCCGGTATATGGGTCTTAAAAGCCGGCATACGGTGGCTGTTTCGTCTTAAAAGTAGGTTGATAGATTCACTTTATGTGACAGGTGTTAGCACGTGGCTAACTGAATCGCAGCCGATACGATCGGTTTCGACCGCGAGCCCGGGCGCTCTGTGACGTCGGAACGAACGCGAAAACGGGGGAAGAACCGGAGCGGCTTACTTGCCGCGACGGCTGTCCGAGCGGAGGCTCGGGCGGGTGTGTTCGGTACCCTTGCCGCGCTTCTGCTGGCCACGGCCGCGCTGGCCGGCGGAGGTACGGCCACGGAAGGCGCGGCCGCGGTGGCTGTCGTCGCAGATCCAGTTGAGATCGTCGTCGTTCTGGATCGCGCCGTGTTCGGGGTCGAGCAGGATTACCTCGAACCACTTCTGGGAGCCGTCTTCACCGACCCAGTAGCTGTTGAGGACCCGCAGGTTGCGGAACTTCCGGGAGGAACGCTCCTCGGCGATGCGCTGGAGGTTCTTCCGGCGGGTGATCTTGTTGACACCCTGACGCTTCGACCGGCGGCCGGCCTTGAAGCGCTGTTTGCGAGCGGTACCTTTGCGGACCGACACCCGGGCGACGACGACGCCCTGCTTGGCCTTGTAGCCGAGCGAACGGGCCTTGTCGAGGCGGGTGGGGCGTTCGACGCGCTCGATGGCGCCCTGGTCGCGCCACTCCTGCTGGCGCTGCCACTGTAGTTCCGCGAGCTTTCCGTCCTTGGGCGTCTGCCACGCCTCTCGGATGTGCGAATAGAAGCTTCGTGCCATAGTGTTTCACCACGGGCGTTGCGTGGTTCAATTCACACCACGGCGACGCCGTGGCGCGAATCACATCCCGACCTGCGTAGACAGGTGCCCGCTGGTGCCCGTCGTCCAGCGAGTTATCGATATTTCCCTACGATACCGGTTAAGGGCTTCGAAAGCCGGTGGTGGTAGCCATCGCAGGCGAGGCCGGTCGCGCTGTCGCTCCCCCGCGTGACTGTGACTCCCATTACCCGGTCACACGCCTGATACCGGGTGATAGAGGGGTTAGCGAGAGTATTTCCGATGCAATCGACTACGTGGCGACACACGTGAAGTCCCCATCCAACGCCGCTGCTGGTGCCGCCGAGATCGACGCCGAAACCGACGCGACGTTCCCGAACGCCATCGAGGCCCTCCGGACGCGACGCTCCGGGCACAACTTCGACCCCGAGACCGACATCGACGATGCAACGCTGGAGGCCCTCGTCGAGGACGCGACGCTCGCGCCCTCGTCGTACAACCTCCAGCCGTGGGAGTTCGTCGCCGTCCAGGACGAGGACCGCCTCGACGAACTCGTCGACCTCGCCTACGGGCAGGAACACATCCGAGCGGCCGGCACCGCCGTCCTCGTCGTCGGCCACGACGAACCCAAGACCGCCGACCGCGTCTTCGACGAGTGGGTCGAGGCCGGTCGGATGGACGCCGAAACCGCCGAGGCGACCAAGGAACAGACCCTCGCGATGTACGACGACGAGCGCATGGGTCGGGACTACGCGGTCCGAAACGCCTCGCTGGCCGCACAGAACTTCCTGCTTTCCGCCCACGCGCGTGGCCTCGCCGCCACGCCGATGATCGGCTTCGACAGCGAGGGCGTCGCCGAGTTCCTCGAACTCCCCGAGGAGGGCGTTCCCGTCGTCCTCATCGCCGTCGGTCCGAGCGGCGGCGACGAACCCGAGCGACTCCCCCGACGCGACGTCGAGGAAGTCCTCCACCGCGAAACCTTCTAAGCGGTTTCCGTCTGTCACATTGCGGTTTTGCCGTTTCGAGTCCGTAGCGACAGCGTTCGACTCGCCGTGGCCGACTGCCTCAGCCGCTACCGCCTCGATTCTATATCGCGAACTCTGGTTTATGGCGGATTCGACGCGCTTCTTCTCGAACACACAAAATACAGCTAAAAACGCCGAAACGAGGCTATTCAGGCGAAATTCCGGGCCGTCTCGAACTCATCGTCCGCGAGCGCGCCCGCGAGGGCGGCGCGGTCGACTTCCGGCGTCTCGCGGGGGTACTTCCGCTCGAAGTAGCCGACGATGTTGTCGACGTCTCGCTGCAGCAGTTCCTCGCTGTTCTCGTGTTCGGTGGGCACCGACTGGGGCCAGTCGAAGACGGTCACGCCCTCGCTGGAGACGAAGACGTTGTACTCGCTCATGTCGGCGTGGACGTAGCCCTCCCGGTAGGCAGTCGCCATCTCCTCGAGGATCAGATCGAGGACGCCGACGACCTGCTGGGATTCAAGTTTCGCCTGTGAGAGTTCGACGCCGTCGAGTTTCTCCATTATCAGGGCGTGGCGGTTCTGGTCGACGGGGCGGGGGACCGAGACTTCGGGATAGAGGGTTTCGAGGGCCTCGTACTCCCGTTCGGCGGCCTTTCGGGCGGTGTAGAACCACGAACGGTGCTCCTTGTCGGCGGTGTACTCCCGCTCCTTCTGGACCTCTCGGAAGTTCGTGTAGCCTTCGCGGTGATATTTGAGGGCCAGCGACTGGAACGAGCGGGCCTCGTAGACGTCGCTTTCCTTGCCCACACCCAGGGGTGCGCCGACGCCATCGATGGTGTCGCGCTCGGAGAAGGTCCGCAACGCGAGGGCGTCGTATCCCTCGAAGGTGAGCCGATAGCCGGTGTACTGGATCGTCTTCCGCTCGACGAGTTCTCGGTCCATACAGCGGTCGACGCGGTAGGTGACCTCCTCCTCGTCGAGTCGGGAGAACTTGGGGAGTTTCCCCTCGCTGACCCACCGCGAAAACCGCATCCCGTGTTCGATACCCGAGAGCAGATGGAAATCGTCTTCCTCCAACTC
>NZ_JAZKTR010000206.1:0-3603 GCF_036625485.1 Natronomonas sp.
AGGAGAATAGAACCGATCAGGACGGACTGCCCACGTTCGTCGTCCCCGGATACCATATCGCGAAATGGCACCTCGTGAATAAAAGGGTACTCCTACTCGTCTTCGTCGATGACTTCGGGGTCCGCAAGGGCGGTCGAAAGCGAGTCCAGCCCGTTGACCCACTCGGCGACGAGGCCGTATTCGATCTCCTCGGCGACGTCCATGTCGAGTTCCTCGCCGTCGAACAGGAGCGTCCCGGCCTGCGCGCAGTAGGCGAGTGCGGTGTCGGCGTCGTCCTCGGCTTCGGCGTCGGCGGCGGCGCGGATGTAGTCCTCGACGGTACCTTCCTCGGCGGGTCCCCCAGCGATGAACTCCTCGGCGGCGTAGAACACACAGACCAGCGAGGTCTGGACGCCGTCGATCAGCATGAGTTTCTCCTCGTCGTCGAACTCGACTTCCGAGAGGACGATATCCCGGATGCCCGCGAGTTCTTCGAGGGCCTGCTCCTCGTCGATTTCGCCGTCTTCCCAGTCGGTGACGATCTTGGCGATGGCGATGGCGGTGTCGTCCTGCAGGTTCAAAAGCAGGCGCGCCGAGTCTTCGTTTTCGGGGTCGATCTCCTCCTCTCGTAGCCGGTCGAGCCAGTTGTTCCACCGTTCTTCTGCGTAGTACTCGCTGGGGGGATTGCTCATGCTCGAAGGTACGTGGGATGGGGGATATGCCTTTTCCTTGTTCTACCGAACGGTAACTGTCCTCACTCCTTATACGGACCATCGTAGTTTGTTACCGGTTATCGCCGACCCGTACTGACGACGACCAGTAAATCGTTACAACGGTCCGTATCACTCCTCGCTTCGGGCCGGCCGACCGAGCTCGCGCTCGACGGCGTCGACCTTCTCGCGGGCACGCTGGTCGCGGGCGCGCTTGTCGTCGATCTTCAGGAACGTACTCACGCGGTCGGCGTCGACGGCCTTGTGGGCCGCGCCGACGGCCGCCAGCAGGGTGTCGATGTCGTCGGCCTCGATGACCGTTCCCATCGGGTTCGTCTCATAGGAGACGTCGTAGTCGTCGAGTGCCTCGACGGCTTCGGCGACCTCGCTCGCCATGCTGTCCTCGATGACCGGTGCCACGCTGAGTAGGGCGACGATTGCCATAGTACCGGTTGGCACTCGACCCTGTTATAGGCGCCTGCCCGTCGCTCGCCTCCGCAGTGGTCGCGGTAAATCACTTGTAAGACCCGCGTGACCATTCGTATATGAGCACGGACTCCGAACGAATTCGACGCCACACCGTCGACGCGAATGGACTCTCCTTCGAATGCATTCGGGTGGGCGATGGCGACCGACTGGCGCTCTGTCTGCACGGCTTCCCCGACGACGCGCCGTCGATGGTTCCCGTGATGTTGAACCTCGCCGATGCCGGCTACACCGCCGTCGCACCGTACATGCGCGGCTACGGCCCCACAGACCCCGCACCGGACGGCGACTACTCGGCGACGGCCCTCGGGCAGGACGCAATTTCCCTCAAAACAGCCCTCGCCGAGCGGTTCGACGTCGAGGACGCCTATCTCGTCGGCCACGATTGGGGCGCGGCCGCCGCCTACGCCGCCGACCGCGTCGACCCCGACGCGTTCGAACGGATGGCGACGATGGCCGTCCCGCCCGGATTCGACGCCCTCCTGCTGAAGCACCCGAGACAGCTGCTCCGGAGCTGGTACATGTGGTTCTTCCAGGTGCCCGACGTCCCCGAGCGCGCGCTCCGTTGGCGGGACTTCGCGCTCATCGAGTTCCTCTGGGGGACGTGGAGTCCGAACTGGGACTATCCCGAGGCCCGTGTCGACGAGGTCAAATCGACCTTCCGTACCGAGGGCACCGTCGAAGCGGCGCTCCAGTATTACCGCGATATCGTCGGCTCGTCGCTTTCGTCGTTCGTTCGCGGTGATCGGCCCGCTATCGACGACGTGCCCCCGATTCGGACGCCGACGCTTGTCCTCGCGGGCGAGGAAGACGGCTGTATCGGCCCGGCCCTCTTCGACCACGCCGACGAGATAATCGAGGAGTGTCGCGTCGTGCGCGTGCGCGATGCAGGTCACTTCATGCAACAGGAGAAACCCGATGTGGTGAGCGACGAGATCATCGGCTTCTTCGAATAGCGACCGGCGCCTCGTTAGCCGAGGTTGAGGCGGATAATCACCAACTGGGTGAGGAGGGCGAACGCCAGCACCGCGAGGACCGCCCACTCGTAATAGGGCCGAACCGCTTCGAACGAGTCGTGTTCTCGGAGCTTCCGTACCAGCAGGGAACTCACCACGAGAATCCCCGTGAGGGCCACCGGGAACGCGGCCAGCACGACGGCTGTCGGGGCGAACTCCGGTCCGTAGTACGGCCCGTAACCGAACTGCCAGTGGATGCGCATCAGTTCGGGGAGGACACCGTAGGACAGCACGCTCAGCGCGATACTCGCACAGACGGTGATGAGGCCGCCCGCTCGAAGGGGTCGTGCCCCGGGAATGACACCGGAGCGCGTCGGGAGAGATGCCATACACGTACCCCGTCGGACCGAAGCCGTATATATCGATCCAGCATTCGAATACAGTATTTCTTCTGACAGTATATCTCGAACCGGTCGATATAGATGCCGAAACAGCTTCAAGTAGCGAACACTTGTTATGGCTCGGTTCCCAGTGCACCAGTATGACGGAGCAGGGACCGACGCCGGGCCGTGGCTTCGAGGTGCTCAGCGACGAGACGCGCCTCGGCATCCTCAGAGCGCTCTCGGACCGACTCCGGGAAGGGCCCGAAAGCCCGGAAATCGGCTTTTCCGACCTCCGACGGCGAGTCGGCGTCCGCGATTCTGGAAACTTCAACTACCATCTGGAGAAGCTTCGGGGCCGATTCGTCACGAAGGCCGACGGTGGCTACCGGCTCGCGCCCGCCGGCCTTCAGGTCGTCTCGGCGCTGATAACCGGCGTCTACGGTGATGGGGCCGAACTCGGACCGACCGAACTCGACGACATCTGTCCCGTCTGCGAGGAACGCCTCACCGCGACCTACGAGGACGGCCTGTTGCAGTTCACCTGCCCGAACCATCACTCGTTTGGGAACGCGCTCGTCCCGGGAGTCGTCGAGAACCGGTCGCTCGCGGAGGTGATCGAGATCTGGACGCTGAAGACCAGACAGGACCTGGAGTTGGCCGTCGAGAACGTCTGTCCGTTCTGCTATGCGCACGTCGAACTCTCGCCGGAGTTCGACCGTATGGACGGGATGTCGGAGGTCGAAACACGGTGTTCTCGGTGTGGCGTCCGGCTGGAAGTCCCCGTCATCGTCGCTGTCGTCTTCCATCCGACGGCCGCCGCCTTCTATCGGGACCACGGCATCGACGTCCGGCGGCGACCGCTGTGGGCACCGGAGTTTTACAGGCCGGTTGACGTGGCCCCCGTTCCGGAGCGTCGGCAGTTCGACGTCACTGTCGAACTCGACGGGGAGACGCTCGAAGCTACGGTCGATGACTCGCTTTCGGTAGTCGACGTGACGCGGTAGAAGTCCCTGACTCATCGCGCGTGCGGAGTAGACTTTGATAACGGGCAGCGCCGCTATCGCTACGCGCCGCTCGGCGTATAGTTCG
>NZ_JAZKTR010000207.1:0-3567 GCF_036625485.1 Natronomonas sp.
GTCGCGGCGTTCCTCTCGTCGGCCTCGAAGGCCGCCGGCTTCGTCGTCGCCTTCCGTGTCTTCGTCGTCGCCTTCCCCATCGATGTCGTCGCCGGCAGCGCCTACGCCATCGACTGGGTACTCGCCTTCCAGATTCTCGCCGTCCTCACGATGACGGTGGGGAACTTCGCGGCGGCCACCCAGGAGAACGTCAAGCGGATGCTCGCGTATTCGAGCATCGGCCACGCCGGCTACGTCCTTATCGCGCTGGGTGCCCTGACGGGCATCGGCGGTTCGGGGGCGGAATCGCTCGTCCTCGGTGCCGGGATGATCCACCTGCTGGTCTACGGCTTCATGAACACGGGCGCATTCCTGTTCATCGCCCTCGTCGAGTACTGGGATATCGGTCGTACGTTCCGCGACTACAACGGCCTCGCCAAGGAGGCGCCGCTGGCCTGCGTCGCGATGACCGTCTTCCTGTTCTCGCTGGCGGGCCTGCCGGTCGGCGGCGGCTTCGTCTCGAAGTACTACCTCTTCGCGGGCGCGGTCGGTGCCGGCGTCTGGTGGCTCGCCCTCGTGGGTGCGGTCAACAGCGCACTGAGCCTCTTCTACTACAGCCGCGTCGTCAAGGCGATGTGGCTCGAAGAGGCGGACGAACCGCTCGAACTGGAGAGTTACCCGACGGCACTGTACGCGGCGTTGCTCATCGCCGCCGTGATGACCGTCGCCCTGCTGCCCGGCCTCGCCGTCTTCGATACGGCGGCCTTCGACGCCGCCGCGACGGTCCTGCAGGGCTAACTTCCGCACGCTTTAGACGTTCCCGCCCCCAGCGATACCTATGAATCGGCTGGTACTGGGGTGTGGGTCGGTCGGCTTACCGCTCGCCGAGCGCCTCGCCCGCCGCCCGGAGCGGTTGCTCGTGGTCCTCGAAGACGACGAGCGGCGCGCGGATTCGCTCCGGGAGGAGGGCATCGACGCGCGGTCGCTCGAACGAACCGACCCCGACGCGCTTCGGACGGTTGCCGGGGCCGTCGATTCGATCGTCCTCGCACCCGACGAGACCGATCGCCTGCTCCCGCTGGCACGCCTCGCCAGAGCAGCCTATCCGGACGCCTTCCTGCTCGCGTGTTTCGACTCGGGGACCGCCGCCGCCGACCGCACCGCCGTTTCGGATCTCGTCGACCGAACCATCGACGCCGCCGCCGAGACGAGCGAGTACGTGCTTGATCGAGCGGGGGACGACGGGGTTCGGATGCGAAAGTTCAAGCGTATCCTCCGGGATATCGACGGGACGCTCGCGGTCATCGCTCACGACAACCCGGACCCGGACGCCATCGCCTCGGCGGTCGGGTTGACGCGGATCGCGGAGGCGACCGGCACCGATGCGACGCCCTGTTACTACGGGAATATCAACCATCAGGAGAACCGTGCGCTGGTCAACCTTCTGGAGTACGACCTTCGAAACCTGACCGAGGACGTCGACCTCGACGAGGAGTTCGCGGGTTTCGCGCTGGTCGACCACTCCCGGCCCGGCATCAACGACGGCCTCCCGGAGTCGACGCCGATCGATATCGTCATCGACCACCACCCGCCACGGGCCCCCGTCGAAGCGCGGTTCGTCGATCTCCGAAGTAACTTCGGGTCGACGAGTACCCTCATCGCGGGGTATTTTCATCAACTGGGTATCGAACCGCCCGCCGATATCGCGACGGGACTGCTCTATGGCCTCCAGACGGACACGGACGATTTCACCCGCGAAGTGGACGTCCCGGACTTCGAGGCGGCGGCCCGACTGGTCGACCGCGCCGACAGCAGCGCGCTCCAGCGCATCGAATCCCCGAGCGTGACCGCCGATACCCTCGAGACGGTCGCCAGTGCCATCGTCAATCGGCGCGTCGAGAAGGACGTCCTGACGACCGGCGTCGGCCGGATAAGCGACCGGGACGCCCTCGCGCAGGCAGCCGACAAACTGCTCGAAATGGACGGCATCTCGACGACGCTCGTGTTCGGATACACCGAGGAGGTCGTCTACATATCGGCGCGCTCGCGAGGGACGGACCTCGATCTGGGGGAGGCGCTCCGGGACGCGTTCGGACAGATCGGTAGCGCCGGGGGTCACGCGGAGATGGCGGGCGCCCAGATTCCCGTCGGGATGCTCGTCGAGGAGGACGACGAGGCCGACCGCGGTGAGGTCATCGAGGAGGTCATCACCGAGCGGTTCTTCGAGACGATGGGTATCGAGTTGACCCGCCCGGCGACCGCGGTCTACGCCGACTTCCTCGGCACGGACGAACTCGGTGAGTGAGCTTTTTGCGGCGTCGGCCCGTCCGTCCGCACGATGGACGACGAGCCCGAAGACGACCTCTACGAGAACAAGCCGCGGGTGACCGATTACATGACCCGCGATGTCGATACGGTGTCGCCTGACGACACCGTCGGCGAGGTATCCAAACGAATCGCCGATAGCGACGCCCACAGCGGCTTTCCGGTCTCTGATGGCCGCCGCGTCGACGGGTTCGTCAGCGCGCGGGACCTGCTGCTCGCCGACGAACACGAACCGATATTCAAGGTGATGACCGAGGACATCATCGTCGCCCATCCCGACATGAAGATCACCGACGCCGCGCGGGTCATCCTCCGATCCGGCATCCAGCGGCTCCCGGTGGTCGACGACGCTGGCAACCTCGTCGGCATCATCTCCAATGCGGATGTCATCCGCTCGCAGATCGAGCGGGCGACCCCGGAGAAGGTCGGGAAACTGATGCGGACCCTCGAAAGCATCCACGGCGTCGGCACGACCGAGGAGCGTCGCACGGTCGAGCTCTCGGAGTTGACCCCGACCCAGACGAAGGTCTACACGGACGAACTCGAAGGCCGGACCTACGAACTCGAAAACGGCCTCGCCGAACCGCTCGTGGTCATCGACAACGCGGGCGAACTCCTGCTCGCGGACGGCCACCACCGCGTCAAAGCGGCTGCCAGGCTCGGAATCGACGAGATAGACGCCTACGTGATCGTCCTCGACGAACGCGTCGAACTGGGGATGGCCGAGACGGCACGGAAGGGGAACCTCGAATCCATCGACGACATTCAGGAGGTCGACTACGCTCACCACCCGCTCGTCGAGACGACCAAACGGCTCCAGGGGAACCAGGACCAGTAGGACGGTTTGCGGGGCGCTCGGATTCCGTCGGACGCCAACCTTCATATCTGGTCCATCCGATACTGTTGGTATGTTCGACGAGGAGGACCTCGCGGAGATACGTGACGATCGGGAGCGCTGGGAGTCGGAGACGCTCGACCCCTTCCTGGAACGCGGCGAGCGGAAGGACGACTTCGTGACGGTCTCGAACCACGAAGTCGACCGCCTTTACGGGCCAGAAGACATCGTCGATATAGATTACGACGAGGACCTCGGGTTCCCGGGTGAACCACCCTATACGCGCGGTGTCTACCCGACGATGTACCGTGGTCGGACGTGGACGATGCGGCAGTTCGCGGGCTTCGGGACGGCCGAGGAGACCAACGAGCGCTTCCACTACCTCATCGACGAGGGGCAGACGGGCCTCTCCACTGCGTTCGACATGC
>NZ_JAZKTR010000208.1:0-3560 GCF_036625485.1 Natronomonas sp.
TCGTCGTCTTCCTCGGCTTCTTCGCGTTCGTCGTCTTCCTCGCTTTCCTCTTCGTCGGCTTCCTCTTCCTCGCTTTCCTCTTCGTCACTTTCGTCTTCATCGACGTCGTACTCGTACTTCTCTTCGACGAGGGTTAGCGAGCCGTCCTCGACGACGTATTCCAGTTCACCTTCCGCGTGGTCGGATTCGTACTCGACTTCGAGTTCCTCGAGGGCCTCGTCATCCTCGGTGAGCGCCGAGCGGTCGACCGTCGCGGTTCCATTCGCGTCGGTGGTGACGGTTACGTCCTCGTCCCCTTCGACGGTGACCGAGGCGTTCTCTACGGGCGCGCCGTCATCAGTAACGGTTACTGTCACGGTTTCGTTATCGAGCGCCGCATCCATCTCCAGTTCGGACACGGACGCCGACGAGGCGCCGGTATCCGTCTGGGCGAGGCCCGTTACTGCGGCACCGCTTCCAGCAACGAGCAATACTGCCAGCACCGCCGCAAGGGTTTTCGAGACTGACATTGCAGTCGACCCGACGGCTGTGAGGGACATAAATCGGGGAAACCGTAACACGGAGTTTGACCGAGTTTACTCGGATTAAAACGGTTTAATCGACCCAGAGAACCGTTTTTCGAACTTGCAGACGCGTCAGCGATTACGTCATTACACCCTATACCGGCCGAACTACTCCTCCAGACGGTCCGCAATCCGCTGACTGCCGAGGACGAACAGCCCCGCAACGAACAGCACGCCGACGGCGAAGAGGTACAGCGGGTCCTGTTGCACGTCGACCAGTCCGACCAACCCGAGCGCACAGCCGAAGAGCAGCCAGCCGACCGCACCCTGTCGCTCGCCACCGTAGAAGTGGATGCCGGCGGCGGCGACGAAGACGAGCGCACCGACGCCGGCGAAGGTGCCATCCGGCAGACCGAACGCCAGGTCCGCCACCAGAAGCGGCACCAGGACCAACAGGACGAGCAGACGGCTGTAATCCGAGGGGTCGCGATTCATGATTGGGCCTCGGCGCGGGCGGCTAAAAGTCCACTCGAAGCGGTTCGGACGCTCGGTCCGTCAGAGCGGCCGATAGACGCCGCCGGATTCGGTCACTTCGCCGGCCCGTTTCAGTTTGTCGAGGGCGCGTTCGACGTAGGATTCGGACACCCCTTCGTCGGCGGCGTAGGCGACGACGTCGTCGGCCGTCGGTTCGTCGAGGTCTTCGAGCGCGTCGTGAACCACCTGTTTGCGACTTCGGGAGCGGCCACCACCGCTTTCTGCGCGTTCGCCGGCCGCGGCGACGGCGTCGGTGTCCAGTCCCGAAGCCGTCAGGAACTCCTCGTCGCTGATGCCGACTCCGTCGAGGTCGATCTCGGCGGGGTCGACGAACTCCCCGTCGTCGGCGCGTTTGGCGAGCATCGAACTGCGAACGCGAGCGGCGGCATCGGAGGTTTCGGTCTCGGCGAAGGCCTTCAGTTTCTTGAACTGGTGACGCTTCTCACAGCGAGGACATTTCGTCGTCTCCGGGCGCCCCTCGACGACCCACAGCGCGTGGCACTCCTTGCAGCCGACGACCGAGTACATACGCCGAGATTCGGCGTCGTCGGATAAAAACCCACGCCGGAAGGCGGGGGCGGCCCGCTCGCGTCGGGGGGAACACTCAAGAAGACTGCCGCTCACCAGCCGGTATGAAACGCGTCGGACTTTCGGACCGCGAATCGGTCGAAGCCGTCGATGACGTCCACCTCACGCAACTGGCGACCGGCGAGAAGACGAGCATCCAGGGCTTCGAGATCGAACCGGGCGCGACCGTCCCGGAACACGACCACCACCACGAGCAGACGGGGTTCGTCTACGAGGGCGAGTTGACGTTCATCGGCCCGGACGGCGAGGAGACCGTCGTCGGGCCGGGAGATTCCTTTACGATTCCGGGCGACGAGCCACACGCCGCCGCGAACCGTGGCGACACCGTCGTCCGCGGTGTCGACATCTTCGCGCCGCCGCGGCCGAACCCCGACTGGGCCGAGTGACTACCCGTCGACCAGTCCCCACCGCTCCTCGTCGTAACTGCGGTCGCGTGCGGCGTCCAGTTGCTCCTCGATCGCCCGCCCGAGTGCGGCCTTCTCCTCGCGGCTGATTCGCGCCAGTTCGTCGGCTTTCGCCACCGCCATCGGCGGTCCCTTCTCGTGGGCCACGTCCCGGAGCACCTGCATCGTCAGCGCCTCCCGTAACTCCTCGTCGCGGGTGAATACGGCGGGCGCCTCGATGCGGTAGAGTTGCTCCTTTCGCGGGTCGAACACACAGAAGAAGGTCACCTCGTAGTCGGCGTGGTCCCGCTCGCGTTCGATGCCCAGCGCGTCCCCGTCGGTCGACAGCGGGCGGTCGACGCCGCCGCGAGAGACGAACCAGTTCGTGAAGGTGAGGTCGTCGGTCAGCGTCTCGCCCTCGTCGTCGGTCCGCTCCAGCACCCGCGTGAAGAAGGCCGAATCGTCGACCCACGGCGCGCGCTCGGCCTCCCGGACCGCCTGGATGATCGCCTTCGAGCCACTGTTCTTGACGAACCCGATGAGCGGAACGCCACGCTCGGCGAACTCCTCGACGAGGTCGATGTAGGCCGCCACGACCTGTCGCGGCAGTTTCTCCTCGATCAGCAGGTCGGCCAGTTCGGGGTGCCGGTCGCTCCAGACGAGCAGCCCCTTCGGGTAGATGGGGCCGTCGAGGATGAGCAGGTCGTCGACGACCTCAGACTGCATCCCCGCGTGCTTGGCCTCGGCGAGATACAGCGACAGCGCGTGGACGACCGCCTCCTCGTAGCGATTGACTCGCGGCGCCTGGATGATGCGGCCCCGCGAGTAGCCGCGGTCGAACATCGTCCAGTCGTCCTCCCCGCAGTCGACCGTCGCGTCATTGGAGTGGACCGTCGTCACCACCGACCGCGCGCGGTGGAGTTCGAGGTCCGAGGGGACGGCGGCCATCGCCGCCTGCGCGACGTCCAACACGAGGCCGTTCGTGAACGTCGTCGGGTTGATGGTCCCCGAATCGAGGCCGTGCTGGGTCGGGAACGGCGCCTCCTGCAGGGCGGCGTCCTCGGCGTCGATGCGCTGGCGTCGCACCTCGTCGAGCGGTTCGACGACTCGCCGGCCGTCGTACATGAGTGGGTCCAGAAACTCCTCGAAGACCGTCTCCGCGAAGGAGTCGTGGTCCGTGGCATCGACGCGCTGGCTGATGCGGCCCGCCAACTGCGCGATGCCGTCGAAGTGGACCGGGTCGAGCGTCATTGGTGGCTCTCGGTCGGTCTCCCTGTTAAATGGTCGGGCGCTAGCATTCGACTCTGGTGGAAGACGGATAAGGTGTGGCGACTACGTGACCGCAAACACACAGAAAGCCCTCGGCCCGCGAACCTACATCGCGGCGCTACGCGCCGCGCATGTCGCGCGACGGCCCAGACGGGCCGCACGCGCTCCGGGCCGGGTGACGTTTATAAACGGCGCACGCTGGCCGACCGCCGTGAGCGCCTTCGCGAACGGCGGTCGGACGAAATCCTGCGAGGGACGACCGACTAAGCGAAGCGAAGGAGGG
>NZ_JAZKTR010000209.1:0-3429 GCF_036625485.1 Natronomonas sp.
CTCACAGCCGGTCGAGATAGCCGTCGAAGACGCCCGCAGCACGCTCGTAGAAGGCCTCGCTGGTCGGGTCACAGTCCAATCGCTGGAACGTCTCGACCGACGAACGGCGCCCCGTCTCGGCCAGCACCGAGCGGTATTCGTCGGTCGTCAGGGGGCCGTTCCGCAGCGCGTCACGGACGGCCAGCGCGCCCGCGGCCCCGAGAACGTACTGGTACCTGCTGTAGAGTTCGCGCGTCCAGCCGTAGAGCCAGTTGCGGCCCGCCCGGTCGTCGAACTCGACGAGCGGTTCGAACTCGGATTGCAGATCGGCCCACGCCTTACGGGCCCGTGTCGGCGTCAGTTCCGTGCCAGACTCGACGGTCGTGACGATTTCGTGAGTGAACGCCGAGCGCCTGGCTGCCCGGAAGAGGTTCCCAGCGAGGAGGCTCACGACGCGGTTCCGGGCGGCCGCTGCCAGCGGCCCACCGACGTCGAGGAAGTGGTCTGTCAACAGGAGTTCGTGCAGCAGCGACGGCACTTCGCTCATCGGACGCGGCGCGGTCGCGTATCGAGTCGGCCCGGAGCGGTGCTGTTCGACGTGCATCGCGTGGCCGAGTTCGTGACAGAGGATGTACGTCGAGCGCACGTCCTCGCGGAAGTTGGCGAGGATATAGGCGCCGTCAGCGGCCGACGAGGGGCAGTAGGCGGTGATGTCGGTCCGCTTGGACTGCGTGGGGACGACGTCGATTCGGCGGTCCTCGAAGAACGCTTCGAGCGTCTCCACGTAGTCCTCGCCGAGCGGTTCGAGGGCCGTGAGGATGTGTTCGCGGGCTTCGTCGTAGTCGACCGTCGGCGGGTCGGCGTCGACAATCGAGACGCGGCGGTCCCACGGTCGGAGCGCGTCGACGCCCAGTCGCTCGCGGCGGATTCGAAGGGCGCGGTGGTAGGAGTCGAGGTTCTCACGAACCGAGGTCAACATGGTATCGTGGACCTCTTCGAGGAGTCGACAGCGCAGGCCAGAGTCGGGATAGGAGGGTCGCCGAAGCGCCCGGTCGCGGACCGACTCGTAGCCGCGAACCTCGGCGTCGGCCCCTGCAGCACGGATTTTGCCGGCGACGGCCTCGGTTATCGTCGCCTCGAAGCGGTCCAACTCGGCCCGGAACGTCTCGTAGACGCGGCGTCGGTACTCGCGGTCGGGGTCGGCGAGTTCGGAGATGTAGTTCCCCCTCGTGATTTCGACCTGGTCGCCGTCCGGCCCTTCGATGGGGTCGGCGTCGAAATCCTCGGTCGACGCGGCGCGAACGATGTTCGTCGGCGTGTCGGTCGTCTTCTCGTAGGCGGCGACCGTTTCGGCGACGGACGGGTCGAGCGCGTAACGACTCTGCTCGCGGAAGTCCTCGGCGTACCGGCGGTACTCGTCGAGAGCGTCGATGGCGGCATCGAGCGTATCGCGGTCGGTCGCGGCCAGGCGGTAGCGGACCGCGTCGACGGCGGCAGTAAAGTCGGCATCTAGTGTCTCGAATCGCCGCCGTCGGTCGGCGGCCGCGTCGTCGTCCGTCGCGATGTCGCGTGCGAGCGTCGCGTAGAGGCCGAGCCGTTGTTTTTGGCGATGGGCGTCCTCGGTCGTTTCGAGGAGGGCACGGAGATCGTTGGCCTCCTCGATGTCCACGTCGGCGAGTGCTTCCAGCGTCGCTATCTCCTCACGGAAGTCCTCGCAGGCGTCCGTCCAGTCGGCGGGCGTCTCGTAAATACGGGACAGGTCGAAACGATACCGTTCGGGAACGTCGTCTCGTGGTGGATTCATGACAGGCGTGGCTTCTCGGTGGTCGATGAGCGGTTCTGACGCGGAGAAGAGCTGTTATCGGGTCATCAGTCGCCTGCCGTTGTTCCCCGTGTGTGGACCAGTATAAAAAGGCTATCGCCGAGGTGTTGCGTGTTGGCATACGTGCCGAAGCGCGGGGTTCATACACCCTGCTCCGCTATGACCGAATAGATGCGCGTCGAGACGCTGGGAGAGGGCGAACCGGAGGTCGCGATCGTCGGTGGGATTCACGGCGACGAGCCGTGCGGCCCGAGAGCCGTCGAGGCGCTTCTCGATGCCGACTTCGACGTCGAACGCCCGGTAAAACTCATCATCGCCAACGAGCGGGCCCTCGAAGCGGGCGTCCGCTACGTCGAGGAGGACCTCAACCGCGCCTTCCCGGGCGACCCCGACGCCGACACCCATGAGGGACGGCTGGCCCACGACCTCCTTACGGAGATTCGCGGCTGTGAAATCCTCTCGCTCCACTCGACGCAGTCCTACGCCGCTCCCTTCGCCCTGGTCGACGAGATGGACGGCCACGCCCGCTCGGTATGTTCCTACCTCTCGGTCGAGGCCGTCGTGGAGACGGCGGGGTACAGCACCGGCCGCCTCATCGCCTACCCCGACGTCGTCGAACTGGAGTGTGGCATCCAGCGGTCGGCGGCCGCCACCGAGAACGCCAAGCGACTGGCCCGAGAGTTCCTCGTCGCGAGAGGCGTTCTGGCCGGGTCCGAACAGCCGCATCGGGACCACCGCCTGCCCGTCTTCCGGATGGAACGACAGATTCCCAAACCGGACGGCGAGGAGTACGAGGTGTTCGTCGACAACTTCGAGCGGGTCGCCGAGGGCGAGCGTTTCGCTGCCGTCGACGGCGAGGCACTCCACGCGGAGTTCCCCTTCTATCCCATCTTGCTTTCGGCCTACGGCTACGAGAACGAGTTCGGCTACGCGGGCGACCTCGTGGGACGGCTCGACGGCGAGGAACCGGCGGTGCCGGCCCGGGAGAGCGCCTCGGCCCGCGCCGACGGACGAAGCCACTGAGGTTTCCGAGTCGGTGCCGCTCAGTCGGCGGCCTGTTCGCTCCGCCCTGAATCAACCACGCCCAGCGGGTCCGCCGTCGACCCTGCCGTCACCAGTCGCAGGAACTGTCCAGCGTTCGTGAGGAGCTTGTTCTCGGCCTTTCGCAGGTGTTCCTCGTAGGTCGACCGGGCCACGTTGGTTTTCTTGGCCAGGTCCCGGAGCGACGTCTTCCGCGGCTGTTCGTAGTAGCCGCTTTCGAGCGCCAACCGGAGTGCCGCCAACTGCCGGTCGGTCACGGCTTCGAACAGTCGGTCGACGGGCGCCAGCATGCTGTGGGGAATCGCCTGTTCCGTGATGGCGGTCTTCGATAGTACCTCGATATCGCGGTCGGCTTCGAGGTCGTTGAGCAGGTCCCGAACGTCACTTTCATCGAAGGCGATGACCGTGTAGTGTTCCCACCCCTGTCGGTGAATCGTCGGCGGCTGGTACAGGGTATTGTACTCCTCGAAGCGCTCGATGATGGAATCCTCAAGCGAGCAGAGGCAGGACTGGGTGACGACGTGGAGGCCGGACTCGTCGACCGACTCGTGGAGAACCGTCCCGAGGTCATCTATCTCGTCGAGCAG
>NZ_JAZKTR010000210.1:0-3416 GCF_036625485.1 Natronomonas sp.
ACGGGCGCGATGGGATTTGAACCCACGGCCGTCGGATTAGAAGTCCGACGCTCTATCCGGACTGAGCTACGCGCCCTCGCTTCCGGATAGCGGCGGTGTCCTCAAAAGCGATACGGGTTAGCCGTCGTAGCGATACAGCGACAGCACGAACGGCAGGCGGTGAAGCATCCAGATGGCCACAGGCAGGCCGATGACGGTGATGGCGAGGACGTTGGCGACGTTCGCCCAGATGAAACTCGCCCACCAGCCGACGAAGACGAAATAGACGGCCCGGACCACGAGGTTGTGCTGGCCGCGGCCGGCTTCGGGGTCGATGGTCGATTCGGGGGATTTCAGGGTCAGCGCCGTCGGGACGAGGTTGATGAGCTTGACCGAGATGGGCAGGAGGACGACGGTAAGCCCCAGCAGCCACGCGACGTTGACGAGGATGGGCGTCAGCCACCAGCCGACGAAGACGAACCACAGCCCACGGGTGAGGAGGGAACGTTGTGCCATGTGGTCGATAGCGTTCCTGCGGGGATGAGGTTGGCGGCCGCCGAACAAAGCCGTTAAACGGCCGCTCGGACTACCGACGTACGAATGCAGGTCATCGGAACCGTCGGGCTGGCCGGCAGCGGCAAAGGCGAGTTCGCCAACGTCGCCGAGGAGCTTGGCGTCCCGGTCGTCACGATGGGCGACGTCATCCGGGCGGAGTGTCGCGAGCGCGGCCTCGACCCCGCCGAGCATCACGGCGAGATCGCCCAGAAACTGCGGCAGGAAAACGGTCCCGCCGCTATCGCCGAGGAGTCGCTGCCGCATATCGAGGCGGCACTGGAAGAGGACGACACGGTGCTCGTCGACGGGATTCGCTCGGGCATCGAGGTCGACGCCTTCGAGGAGCGATTCGGCGACGACTTCACGCTCGTCAGCATCGAGGCGCCCTTCGAGGTGCGCGAAGAGCGAATCAACGACCGCGGCCGGGATAAGGTCGGCGAGGACGGCGAGAGCCTCGAAGCCCGCGACGAACGCGAGCTGAGTTTCGGCCTCGACGAGGCGCTGGCACGCGCCGACGTGACCATCGACAATACGGGCACCCTCGAGGAGTTCCGCGAGCGGGCCCGGGAGCTACTCGACCAATGATATACAGCGTCGACATCCAGATCACCGCGCCGGTACAGGACACCGAGGTAAGCGACCGGGTGGCCGACGCCATCCGGAACCTCTTCCCGGAGGCCGACATCGAGTCCCATCCGGGCGAGTTGCTGGCGACGTGCCACACGATGGACCACTTCTCCGAGCGCCTCCACGAGCAGGCGATCCTCGACACCGCCCGCGGGCAGTTCTTCGCGAATCTGGAGGGCGACACGTTCAGTTTCGACCTCAAGAAGCAGGCGGCCTTCCGCGACGTCGTCAACTTCGCCGTCGGCAGCGGCAGCGAGTTAGGCGACATCCACGTCCGCGTGAAGGTGTCCGACCCCGACGCGGAGACGTTCATCGACCACATCGCGCCGCCGACCGAGGAAGGGCGGCCGGTCGATTCCGACCGCCGATAGGACGGGTCCGAGCCGTTACCGGAAGCCGCTGACGAAGATCGCGATTCGCTCGCTGTGGTCCCGTCGACGGGTCACGCGTACCTCTTCGACCCATTTCACCCACTGGAAGCCGCGGCGTCCGGGTGCGACCAGTCGAACCGGAAAACCGTGGCCGTGGGTAAGCCGGTCGCCGTCGACGTGGGTCCCCAGCAGGGCGTCGCGGGCCGCCTCGATGGGGAGACTCCAGCGGTAGCCGGTAACCGACCGGAAGGAAACCCACCGGGCCTCGGCGTCGGGGTCGGCCGCATCGAGCAGCGAGGCGACCGAAACGCCCTGCCAGTCGTGTTCGGAGTACCAGCCGCTGGTGCAATCCAGGACGGCGCGGCGTTCGTCACCCCCGAGTTCCTCGTAGTCGAATTCGAGCGGGTCGGCGACGGCGCCGTCGACGGACAGCGACCAGTCCGCCCGGTCGACCGGTTCGGGGTCGTCGGCGACCCAGCTCGTGACCGGGAAGCCGTTGCCGTCGTCGCTACCCGCCTCGCGAGAGCCGGTGAATCGGCGCTCGGAGCCGGCCGTTTCGAGCGCGCTGTTGATAGCCGTCTGCGCACGGTAGGTGGCCGCCCCGGCGACGACGAGGGCGGTGTATCGGAGCGCCGTCCGTCGGCCCTCGACGTCCGACCGGCCGGGCAGCCGGAACCGCGAGCGGAGGTGCCCGGCGAGCAGGATGGCGACGACCAATCCGAGGCCGATGTGGAGGTTGAGCAGGCCCCACGGGCCCAGATCGAGCGAGGCGCCGAAGACCCACGCGACGCCGGAGGCCAAGGCGGCGAGCGTGACGATGGCGAGGAGCACCGAGAGGGCGATGGTGGCGCTTCGGCGAGCGCCCGCGACGCGGTAGCGAACCCGCCGGAGTTTCAGGCCGACGAGGCCCGCCAGTACGAGGCCGCCGAGGCCGTGGGTCAGGAACACCCACGCTCGCGAGGGGCGGCCGGAGAACAGGCTCACGATACCCGTCGCGAGCACGAAGCCGACGCCAAGCAGGAGCGACCAGTCGAGGACGCGCGGGTTGGGCGCGGTCAGCCACGCAGGACGGTCCATCGTCGAAGATTGGCGTTGCGGCCGCTAAGAAGTTCGGGTAGCGGGAAAGCGAGACGTTCGATCAGCGACAGTAGGCGTTGTCGTCGTCCATGAGGTTGCGCATCCGTGCGAGCGAAAGCGGGTCGAACTGCTGGGGGGCCTTCGCCGAGGTGATATCGGCGGCTTCGTTGGTTTCCTCGGTCGCCCAGGGGTCGGTACCGCGGGCGCTAATCTCGGTTGTCGGGGCGTCGGTCAACTGCGGGTCAGGGGTCGTGGAAGGTTCGGTGCTCATTGGTTCGTTGGGTCGTGTGGTCGTCGTCGGTGCGGCCGGGCGGACAAAATCAGGGATGTACACCTACGACGGCAAGAAGCGAACCTCGTGTACGACGATTGTCTCGCATGTACTTTCGTGATATTACACGGATGTTCATAAAGATACCGGCGAGTGGCAATCGTTGCTGACAGTCGTCCACAAAACCGTGGTAACTACCCCCACGGTTCGTAGACCACGATGGCGGCGTCGAGTCGACCGTAGGGGATGTCGTAGCGTTCGACGGGCTCTAACGGCAGGAATTCGGGTTTCGTCGTGAGCGCGACTGCGCGGTCGACCGACCCCTCGACGAGTCGGTCGGCGAAGGCCGCATAGAGGTCCCGCAGATCCTCGTCGACGCGGACGCCGAACGGCAGGTTCGTGACGACGCAGTCGGCATCGAGCGCAGCCTCGCGGGCATCGGCCTCGACGATAGCGATCTCGTCGTCGAGGCCAGCGGCGTTGCGGTTCTCCCGCGCGCAGTCGAGCCATTCCTCGCGGCGGTCGCGGGCCTCGAT
>NZ_JAZKTR010000031.1:0-19656 GCF_036625485.1 Natronomonas sp.
GACGGCGACCGACTGTGGCAGGCCGGCGACGGCCTCACCGGCGCGCCGGTCGTCGCTGGCGACCACGTCTGGGTGCGCGCCGGTGACACCAGCGACGGTCGCCTGCGCGTCTACACGCGTGAGGGCGAGGCCGTCGGTACCTACGGCAAGGTCCGCGCTCGGCCCGCCGTGACGGCGAATGCGGTGTATCTGGTCAGACCCGGGTCGGCCGTCGACACACTGCTCGGCGACCCGAGCGAAGTGGTCGCGCTGGTTCCGTCATAAGGACAGAAAGAGGGGCCGTCTTCAGGGCGCGTACGTCCCATCGATGCGCGCCTTGTCCACGACGTGGCCGGTCATCGCATCGACGAGGTCCTCTTTCGTCGCCGACGGCGAAAGGTCGAGCGTCGTATCCAGTGCGTAGAGTCGGAACCGGTAGGTGTGTTCCCGGTCCGGGGGGTTCGGCCCGCCGTAGCCGCCCTCGCCGTAGTCGTTCTGGCCTTCCGTCGCCTCGTCGGCCGACCAGTCCTCCGGAATCTCCTCGCGGTCGGGGCTGATGTTCCAGACAGTCCAGTGGTCCCAGACCTTGCCGGCCGGCTCCTTGGCGTCCGGGTCGTCGACCAGCAGCGCGAGCGATTCGGTCTCCGCTGGCACGTCGTGGATCGTCAGCGGCGGGTTGACGTTGGCCTCCGTGTAGCCGTATTTTTCAGGAATCGGTTCGCCATCTTCGAATTCGGGGCTGGAAAGAGTGAGTCCGGTCATGTGATGTGATAGCTTTCCCCGTTTAATATTCGATGCCGCAGCCACAAAACAGTTGACGGTCGTTCGCCCTGCGGTTTTTTGGTCCCATCCCACGTCATGCGTTATCATGGACGACGAGACACTCGACGCGCTCAACGAGCAACTCGAACGGGTGGGAGAATACGACCTCTATGCCGACCTCGAACCGATCGATTCGGCATCCGAGTTCCGGGAACTGCCCTTTCTGACGGGAGAGGACCTGAAGGACGACTACGCCGACAACCCGCCGGAAGGCTCCCTCTACGACGGCGCCGCGATGATGTGTTTCACGCCGCTGGGCGACGACCTCGCGCCGGTGTTCGACACCGAGTGGGACCTCGAACGGCAGGCCGAGGCCAACGCCGACGTCTTCGAACGGGCCGGCATCGAAGCCGGCGACCGCGTGCTCAACACCTTCGGCTACCACACCTTCGGGACGGGCATCATCGTCCAGCGTGGACTGGAAGCGCTGGGCGCGGAGGTGGTTCCAGCAGGACCGGGCGAATCCGAACAGGCCGCCGCGACTGTCGAAGAGTACGGCGTCGACGCCCTCGTCGGCAACCCCTCCTTCGCGCTCAAGGTAGGCGAGGCCGGCGCCAGCGTCGACACCTTCGTCGGTGCGGGCGAGCCCTTCACCTCGATTCCGGGTCTCCGCGAGGACGTGAAAGCGGCCCTCGACGCCGAGACGGCGGTCGACTACTTCGGCACCCGGCAGATACTCCCCGTGGCTGCCGAGACGGCCGCCGAGGACGGCCTCCATGTCAGCGACGAGTACGCGTTCGTCGAGGTCATCGACCCCGACTCCGGTGAGGTGCTTCCCTACGGCGAGCGCGGCGAACTCGTCGTCACGCACCTGCAGAAGGAGGGGTGTCCGCTGGTCCGCTATCGGACGGGCGACCTGACCGAGTGGGAGGAACGCGACGGCGAGGTCGTCCTCCCGAACGGCGTCATCGGCCGCACCGACAACCGCCTGAAGGTCAAGGGCGTGAAGCTCTATCCCGAATCCCTGGGGACAGTACTGGCCGGCTTCGGCGGCCTCTCCGGGGAGTTCCGCCTCGAAGTGTCCCGTCCCTCTTCGACGGACGAACTCAAACTGGTCGTCGAGGGCGAAGCCGACGTCGGCGACCTCGCCTCGGCGGTCAAAGAGCGCCTGCTCGTCGCGCCCGACGACATCGAACTCGTCGACGACATCGACGAGACGGGCGTTCACGACGAGCGCTACTGACTCACCCGACCATCGTCAGGCCGCCGGAGACGCTGAGGACCTGACCCGTGACGAAGGCGGCATCGTCGCTGGCGAGATAGGCGACGGCACCCGCGACATCGTCCGGTTCGGTCATCCGGCCGAGCGGCGTCTGGTCCGCGATGCGGTCGAGGATCGTGTCCGCCAGGTCCGATTCCTCGCGCATCTCCCGCGTGAGCGGCGTATCGGCCGGGCCGGGACAGACGACGTTGCAGGTGACGCCGTCACGAGCCAGTTCCCGGGCGAGCGTCTTCGTGAAGGCGATGACGCCACCCTTCGTGCCGGCGTAGACCGCCTCCCCCGAGGAACCGACTCGGCCGGCGTCCGAGGCAATGGCGACGATGCGGCCGCCGTCACCCGACTCGACGAACGCCTCGCCGGCCGCTCGCGCACAGTTGATCTGTCCTCGGAGGTTCACGTCGAGGATCCGGTCCCAGCGCTCCGGGTCCTGTTCGAGGAACCACTCGATGCGGTCCCAGCCCGCGTTGTTCACCAGCACGTCGAGGCCGGCACGCTCCCTGACGTCGTCGACCATCTCGTAGACGGCATCGAGGTCGGTCACGTCGGCGACGACCGGAAACGCCTCGCCACCGGCCGCTTCGATCTCCGCGACGGTTTCCTCGGCGCGCTCGGCATCGACGTCGTTCACCGCGACGGTGGCGCCTTCCTCGGCGAGCCGTCTGGAAATCGCCGTTCCGATACCGCCGCCCGCGCCCGTCACCAGCGCGGTCGTGTCGTTGAAACCCCGCATACCCGACAGGTCGTCCCCGGACATTATAGTCGTGAGGGGCGTCCACACCCCACATGGATTATCGGACCGTCACCGTCGACCGCCATCCCGACGACGACCGCATCGTCCGCATCCGACTGGACCGCCCGGACAGAAACAACGTCATCACCGCCCGGACGCTCGACGAGTTGACCGTCGCCATCACCGACGCCGACCGCGACGGCGAGGTGGGCGGCATCCTGCTGGGGTCGACCGAACCACCGTTCTGCTCGGGCGCCTCGCTCGAAGAGTTGAACGACCTCTCGTGGGAGGAGGGCGCCCGCTGGATGACCGCGTACTTCGAGACGCTGGATCTGCTCCGGGATACCGGCAAGCCGGTCGTCGCCGCCGCCGAGGGCACCTGCGTCGCGGGCGGCAACGAACTCGCCTCGGCGTGTGACCTCATCGTGGCCGGCGAGTCGACTCGCTTTGGCCAACCGGAGGTCGGCGTCGGCTCGACGGCGGCCGGCGGCGGCGTCCAGTTGCTCCCGTTGATGGTCGGCGAGAAGCGCGCCCGCGACCTCCTTTTGACGGGCCGCCTGCTGGAAGCCGAGGAGGCGAAGGCCATCGGCCTTATCAACCGCGTCGTCGACGACGGCGGCGCCGAGAACGCCGCGGCCGACCTGCTGGGAACCATCCTCGACGAGAAGAGCCCGCAGGCCTACCGGACCATCAAGGCCATCATGAAACAGTGGACGAACTTCGGGCTGGTCGGCCAGGAGATGGCCAGAGACCTCACCGCGCGGGTGTGGGACTCACCGGAGTTCTCCGAGCGCGCCGAGGCCTTCCTTGCCCGCGAGAAACAGCAGGCGCGGCGTTTCGAGGGGACGCGACCGCGGGAGACGGACGCCGACCCGGCGGACGAGTAGCTACCGTTCGCCGAGGAACCGCTCGGCTGCGCCCGAGAACAGCGCCTCGAAGGCCTCCTCGGAGAGGTCCCGTTCGAGCAGGCCCTCGTACTCCGCGCGGTAGGGATGTGGCATGTTCGGGTAGTCCGACCCGTACATGATCCGTCCCGACAGTTCCTCGAAGACCGAATCGTCGATCGACTTCGGGTCGAAGTCGACGTAATCGCCGACGGCCGTCGCCATGGCGAAACAGGTGTCGAGGAAGGCGTTGTCGTGATCGTGGACCGTCTCGATGAATTCCTCGGTCTCGAAGGTGCCCATGTGGGCCGCACAGGCCCGCACCTCCGGATAGGACTCGAGGAACGACCGGAACGAATCGACGCCGACGTGGGGCGAATCCCGGAACATGGGGGCGGTGCCGGCATGGAAGAGGACCGGCCGGTCGAACTCGGCGGCCAACTCGAAGGCGGGGTCGAGCCGGGGGTCGTCCGGCGCGAGTTCCTGGACGGGACACTGGAACTTCAGGCCGCGAGCGCCGCCCTCGAAGGCTTCGCGGACGACCGCCCGGACGTCGTCGTCGCCGTGGACCGTCGCGAAGGGGACGCACATCTCGGAGTCGGCCGCCCGGTCGAGAACCCACTCGTTGAGTTCGCGGGCGATATCCGGCTTGTGCGCGTACGGCAGCGCACAGTAGCGGTCGATACCGTGCTCGCGGAGTTCGGCCTCCATCGACTCTCGGTCGGTCGGATGGGGGAACTCCCAGCCGGCCTCGTCGTTCAACGCGCCGCGTATCGCGCGCATGAGCCGGTCGGGCATCAGGTGGACGTGGACGTCGGTCGCGCCGTCCGGTCGGGGGGGTTCGCTATCGTCGGTCATCGCGTGAGCTTGTAGACCCCCTTGGCCTCCGCACAGATATCCCCGCCGGATTCGACTTCCATGCTGGCGACGCCGACCGTCTCGCCGCGGCGCCGCACCTCGGCGTAGGCGTCGAGGTCGGCCACCCCGGCATGCGAGAGGTAGTCCACCCGGAGGTCGATGGTCGGCGTGTACTGGCCGAGCGACCCGACGAACGGCGCCGCACCGGTGAGGTCGGCCAGCGCCGAGATGACGCCGCCGTGGATCGCCGGCACCTCGGGGTTGCCGACGAGCGACTCGTCGTAGGGCCATCGCGTGTGGGCGGTCGTCTCGGTCGCCGAGACGACCTCGATGTCGTTCGCCCGATGGAACGGCAGATCGAGCAGTTCACGGGCGGTGTCGGTCGTATCCATCAGTACGCGTAGGGCCACTTCCGCAGGTACTCTTTGAGCTGTCCGAGCGCGGCGAGGACGCCTTTCGGTTCGACGGCCAGCACGAAGATGATGATGACGCCGAAGAACACCGACACCAGCGCCGTCGCGTTCAGCCCCGTGACCGCCGAGACGGTCTGCAGGACGTTCCGGAGGACCTCCTGGATGAACGTGACGACGCCGACGCCGATGAGCGCACCCCACACGCGGCCGAGCCCGCCGAACAGCAACATGACGTAGTGTTCGAGGGTCAAGGCGAGCGTGAAGTATTCCGGGCTGATGAAGCCGATGTAGAAGCCGTAGAGGCCGCCGGAGACGCCGATCATGAAGCCGCCGATGGCGAAGGCCAACAGCTTGTTCTTGAACACGTTGACCCCGAGGACGGCCGCCGCGAGGTCGTTCTCGTGGACCGCACGGAAGGTCCGGCCGATGCCGGTCCGCGAGAGGTTCAACGACAGCAGCGCGAACAGCAACATCGCCAGCAGGCCGATGTAGTAGACATGCAGGTCCGTGCCGACCTCCGCGAACGGACCGACGAGGCCGACCTGCGACGGAAGCCGCTGTTGGGCGCCGCCGTGGATCCAGTCCGCCCGCGAGTTGTTGAAGAACCACTCGGAGATGAACTGGAGTGCGAGCGTCGAGATGGCGATGTAGAAGCCCTTGACGCGGAACGACGGGAGGCCGAAGGCGACCGCCACGAGCGCGGCCATCAGGCCACCGATGGCGAGCGAGGGCAACAGGCCGGCGCCGGCGGCCACGAGGCGACTCGTCGAATACGCGCCGATTGCCATGAACGCACCCTGTGCGAGGACGATCTCGCCGGCGTAGCCGAGGATGACGTTCAATCCGAGGACCGCGATTGCGACGATGTACATCTGTGAGAGCGTCGACAGCGTCCCGCCGCCGATCAGGAAGGGCAGCAGGAACGGTATCGGGAGCCCGACGACGAGTGCGACCCGCTGGATGCGCCAGCGGAACAGCCCCATCCGGGACTCGTAGTTCGTGAAGTACTCGCCACAGGGCATGGCTACCGCAGCCCCCCGTCGACGGTCGTCTTCACGGCCGTTGGGGCGGCCGACGGTGCATCCGAGCGTATGCGTCCGCGGCGGCGGACGCGCTTTTGCAATACCATCTTAGAGCCTCTCGATACGTTCGGTTCCGAACAGTCCGTACGGTTTCACGACGATGACCACGAGCAGGAAGATCAGGGGAAGGATCTCCCCGAACCCGGCCCCAAAGTTCAGCTTCACGTCGATGACGGGCGCGACGATGGCCGTCCCGCCCTCCAGATAGTAGGAGCCGAGTTCCTCCAGCAGGCCGACGACGACCGCACCGATGAACGCGCCGGGAATGGAATCGAGCCCGCCGAAGACGACGGCCGCGAAGATGATGATGCCGGTCGTCTCGATGGCGAAGCCGGCGCCGCCCGAGGACATCGCCAGCAACATCCCGCCGATGGCGGTGATGCCGATGGAGAGTGCCCACGCTAATGCGATGGTGCGTTCGATGCTGACGCCCAGCACCATCGCGGCCTGTTCGTCGCTGGCGGCCGCCCGGAGGATGCTCCCGGTCACGGTATACCGGAAGAAGAGCATCAGCGCAGCGACGACGACCAGCGACAGCAGAACCGCCAACGCATACGCGGCGTCGACCGAGGCCCCCAGCGGCAGGGAGACGTTCTGCTCGAAGACCAGCGCCTCGGGGTAGGCCTTGAAGTTCCGGCCGAAGAGGAACTGGATGAACCCACCGAAGATGCCGCCGAGAGCGAGCGTGACGATGATGACCGACAGTACGGGTTCGCCGATGAACTGCTGGAAGACGACCCGTTCGAGCACCACGCCGAGCGCGATGCCGATGAGGATCGTCACGATTACCGCCACGACCGCCGGGAGCGGCGTCGCGATGATGGTCGTGGTTCCGAGGATGACGACGCCATAGGCGCCGACGAGCGCGAGTTGTCCCTGCGCGAAGTTGAGGACGCCCGTCACCTTGTAGATGAGCGAAAAGCCCATCGCGACGAGCGCATACAGTGCACCGAGGCCGATGCCGTCGACGGCCTGCTGGAAGAAGATCGCCACGTCAACCATCGATGGCCACCTCCTCGCCGTCGTCCGTCTCGACCGGCGTGTCCGCCTCGACGACGTGCATCACGCCGCGTTCGTCCGATTCCCGTCCGTCCTGATACGTGATCGTAATCTCCATTTCGATTTCTTCCTTGTCGCCGTAGAGCCCCTCGACGAGTTTCTCGTAGCGGTCGACGACCACCTCGCGTCGTATCTTCCCCGTCCGGGTGAGTTCGCCGTCGTCGGCGTCGAACTCCTTGAAGAGGATGACGAACCGCTCGATGGGGTGTTCGAGGTCAGCGTTGGTCTCGGCGACGACCTGTCGCATCAACTCCAGTACCTCCGGCTTCTGGGTCAGGTCCTTGTAGCCGGCATACTGGATGTCCCGCTGGTCGGCCCACTCCGCGACGTTGTCGAAGCGGATGTTCAGTACCGCCGAAAGCGACTCGCGGCCGTCGCCGACGACGAGTGCCTCCTTGACGTAGGGGTTGAACTTCAGTTTCGTCTCGACGCTGATGGGTGCGACGGCGGTGCCGTCATCGAGTTCCAGCACGTCGTCCATCCGGTCGAAGATCTTGACGTGGTCGTCGTCGGTGATGGCACCGAAGTCGTCCGTGTGGAGCCAGCCGTCTTCGATGGCCGACTCGGTTTTTTCGGGCATTCCGTAGTAGCCCGACGTGACGACGGGACCGCGAACGAGCAGTTCGCCACCGGGCGTGATGCCGACCTCGACGTTCGGGAACACCTCGCCGACGGTATCGACCTTGACGTCGTCGTCGCGGTGCATCGTCACGAAGCCACAGACCTCCGATTGGCCCCAGATCTGCTTCAGCGGGACGCCGAGGGCGTGGTAGAACGCGAAGTGGTCCTCGCCGAGCGGCCCGCCGCCAGTGTAGACGTTCTTGGCGCGCTTGAGGCCGATCTTGTCGAGAATCGGGCGGTACGCGACCCAGTAGGACAACCAGTGGGCCGCCCGTAGCGTGGCCGGCGGCTCCTCGTCTGACCGGTCGCCGACGATGTAGTCGGCGTACTTCCGGCCGATGTCCATCGCCTTCTCGTAGACCCACCGCTTCAGCGGGGTCGTGTTCTCGATCTTCGCCTTCACGTCGGCGACCCATGCCTCGTAGCGGTTCGGCGACGAGAAGATGATCTCCGGGCCGATCTCCCGGAGGTCCTCGGCCTCGGTTTCGGGTTCCTCGGGGAAGTTGGCCGTCCAGCCGCCGACGAAGGCCGCCGCGATGAGGATCATCTGCTCGCCGACCCACGCCATCGGGAGATACGAGAAGTAATCCGACTCCTTCGGCAGCGGGTCGATCTCGATGGCGGCGTTCGCGAGGTTGACGAAGTTGAAGTGGCTCAACCGCACGCGCTTCGGCATCCCCGTCGTCCCCGAGGTCGGCGCCAACATGGCCGTCGCGTCGGGGTCGATCGCCTGGACCCGCTGGTGGAGGTAGTCCTCGGCGACCTCGTCGGTTTCGAGGCGTTCGGCGCCCAACTCCTCGACATCCGCATACGAGACGATGTCGAGGTCGTCGGGGATCTCGACGCCCTCCCGTGGCAGCGGTGGCGTCTCACCTTCCTCGTAGCGGAACATCCCTTTCTCGTCGCGGTAGACGATGGTATCGAGGCTGGGCACCTCGCTGGCGACGATGAGGAGTTTGTCGACCATCTCCTGGTCTTCGGCGTAGGCGACCCGCGGCTCCAGCAACTGGAGCTGCTTTTGGATATCCTCCGGAAGCATGTCCTCGTAGTTCGGCGCCGCCATCCCGCCGAGGGACTGGGCGGCCATCCACGCCCACAGCTGGTGGGGGCGGTTGTAGCCGATGGTAAAGAGGACGTCCTCCTCGCCGAACCCGTAGGTTTCGAGACCGAGCGCGAACCGCTCGACGCGCTCGTAGTACTCCTCCCACGTGTACTCCTGCCAGACGCCGTAGCGCTTCCAGCGAAGCGCGATGTCGTCGCCGTGTTCCTCGACGTGGTCGAAGAGGATCTCGGGCAGGGCCCGGTCGGATACGATCGGGACCTCCTCGTCGTCCGGGGCCGAAAGCACCTGCTCGACGTTGAGCGTCGATTCGCCGAGACCGTCGAGTTCGTCGGCCGCCACGTCAGTCCACCCCCGTGTAGACCCGCGCGACCTCCGGGTCGTCGGTGACCGCCTCGGGCGCCCCGCGAGCGAGGACGCCGCCCTTCTGGAGGACGACCATCCGGTCGGAGACGGCGGTCACGACCTCCAGGTCGTGTTCGATCATCACGAGCGTGAGGTCCTCCTGCTCGTGGAGGTCGCTCAGAAAGCGGATCATGTCGTACTTCTCGTCGAAGGTGAGGCCGCTCATCGCCTCGTCGAGGAGGAGAACGTCCGGCTCCAGCGCCAGCGACCGTGCGAGGTCGACCCGACGACGGACCCCGAGCGGGAGGCCGGCGATCTTCGAGTGGCGGTACTCCCACAACTCGAGGTAATCGAGGATCTCCTCGACGCGGCGCATGTTCTCGGCCTCGGTTTTCCGACCGGCCCCGTAGAACAAAAGCGCCGACAGCAGGTTCGGACATTCCGTGACCGCGCGGACGGTCATCACGTTCTCGATGACGTCCTCGTCCTCGAACAGTTCCAGCCCCTGGAAGGTCCGGCCGAGGCCGGCCCGGGCCCGGTAGTGTTCCGGCGTGTCGGTGACGGCCTCGCCATCGAGGAAGACCTCGCCGCCGGGGTCGGGGTCGTAGAAGCCATTGAGGATGTTCAGAAGCGTGGTCTTGCCGGCGCCGTTCGGCCCGACGATCGAGAGCCACTCGCCCGGCCGGACCGCGAGGTCGACGTCGTCGACCGCTGTCACCCGGCCGAACGTCTTCGTGACGTTCCGACAGCCGATAGCGGCTTCCTCGGGAGCTATCGGCGGCCCGCTCCGGAGCGACCCAGCGGTGCCGCCGCCTCCCTGGTCCGTGCTCATCAGGTCCACCTCTTGCGGATCTTGTAGTGACGGATGTCCTCGTACCGGGAGGTGTCCCCGGACGTCCCGAGGTAGAACTCCTTGATCTCCTCGCGTTCGGCGAGGACGTCCGCCGGGTCGTTCAACTCGATCTGGCCGTTCTCCATCACGTAGCCGTAGTCGGCGATCTCCAGGGTTCGCTTCGCGTTCTGGTCGGCGATTATCATCGTGATGTCCTCCTCGCGGTTGATCTCGACGAGCGTCTCGAAGATGTCCTGTACCAGTTTCGGCGCGAGTCCGAGCGACGGTTCGTCGAGCAACAGCAACTCCGGTCGGTGGATGAGCGCCCGAGCGACGACGAGCATCTGCTGTTGGCCGCCGCTGGCGTAGCCGGCTTTCAGATTGAGGATCTCCTCCAGTTGCGGGAAGTAGTCGAAGGCGATCTGGTAATCCTCTTTGTCGAATCGGAACCGCCGGCCGCCCCGATAGAGGCCACACCGGAGGTTCTCCTCGACGGTGAGGTCCTCGAAGACGCGCCGACCCTCGAGGATGTGGGTCACGCCACGGTCGACCATCTCGTTGGGGCCGCTGTTTGTCACGTCGTCGCCATTATAAAAGACGCTCCCGCGCGTGACTTCGCCCCGTTCGCTGCGGCCGATGCCGCTTATCATCTTGAGGACCGTCGATTTGCCCGCGCCGTTCGGGCCGAGCAGCGCGACGATGTCGCCCCTCTCGGCGGCCATCGAGATGCCCTGTACCGCCAGGAAATGGCGGTCGTAGACGATTTCGACGTTGTCGAGTTCGACCACGGGTAACGACTCCTCGGCGTCCGTCGCCGTGGTCGAACCCGCCGTTTCGCTCGCCGTCATCAGAGTCCGATCCAGTCGTCACGCCGGGGCAGTTCGACCGTGGTATCGAACTCCATCGCGCCGTCGGAGACCTCGAACAGACGGCCGGTCATCGTCGGTCGGCGGTCGTCCTCCATGTAGTTGTACGGCTCCGAGAGGTCCCACATGTTGTCGTCCTCGATGTCGAACAGCGACTGCCGGACGTCGGAGCCACTCGTCGGGTCCCGGTCGGCGTCGATGGCGTTCTGTAGGCCCTTCAACACGAGAATCGCGTGGATACAGCCGCGGACGTAGTTGAGGTTCGCCACCTGCGGGTCGTCCATGTCGCGGCCCTCGCGTTCGAAGTTGGCCTCGATCATGTCGGCACCGTCGCCGCCCGAATCGAGTGCGCCCTGGAACGTCCGGAAGGCGTTGACGTAGCGGACGCCCTCGAAGTTATCCGGCGACTCCTGGACGCGCGGTTCGTCGACCGTGTAGGTCAGCCCGCAGACGGTCACGTCCGGATAGACGTCGTCCTTGTCCGAGAGCAACACCTGCATCGGCGCCGCGGTGTTCTGGTGGATGAGGTAGTCCACGTCGGCGTCGCGGGCCTGCCGGAGCTGTGTCGTCGCGGAGTTGGCGTCCAGCGGGAGGTTGATGTCCTCGGCGACGTTCAACCCGAGTTCCTCGGCGTACTGCTTGCCCCCCTCGACGGGAGCCTTCCCGAAGGGGTTGTTCGAGAAGATGAACGCGATGGTCGCCTCGGCGTCGTTGTCGGCGATCCACTTGAGGTGAGCCCGCGCCTGACTCGTGTAATCGAGGTTCCCGAAGAAGTTGTACGGCGCTTCGTCGGTGAGCAGGTTCGCCGAGTACGAGGCCGAGACGTAGACGATCTCGTCTTCGGCGACCGCTCCCGACAGCGCCTCGGTGTCGGCGGTCCCCCAGCCGATGATGGCCGGCGGGTTCTCCCCCGAGGTGTACTGGTCGTAGTACTGCTGGGCCTGCGGCACCTCGTAGGCGTAGTCGTTGTTCGGATGGTCGATCCCTCGCGGCAACACGTCGTTCTCGTTGAAGTAAGCGATCGCATCCCGCGAGCCGACTGCCGACGGACGACCGACGTCCGAGGTACCCCCGCTTTCGTCGTAGAGTCCCGGAACCGTGATCTGGTTCTCACCATCACCGTTGCCGTTGTCCCCAGTACAACCGGCGAGCGCACCGATAGCAATCGTTCCTGCAGTACCCTTCACGAACCGCCGCCGGGTGTGAGAATTAACATCCATAGGCATGGATGTGGTGTATGTTGGCACGGGTTAGTTTATAATTTACCCAATAAACGGCCGGTTATATCCAGATCAGGATCGGGTCCGGAGTCGGATTTAATAGCCTTCCAGCGGCCATATTCGAAACGACCATGAGCGAAGACTGCGTATTCTGTCAAATTATCGAAGGGAACATCCCCGGGCGCACCGTCTACGAGGACGATGACGTGTTCGCCTTCCTCGATGCCAACCCGCTGTCGCGCGGCCACACCCTCGTCATCCCGAAGAACCACCACGAGCGGGTCTCGGATCTTCCTCCTGAAGACCGTGCAGCGGTCTTCGAGACCCTCGGCCGCCTCGCCCCCGTCGTCGAAGCGGCCGTCGACGCGGACGGCGTCACCGTCGGAATGAACGACGGCGAGGCCGCCGGTCAGGAGGTCCCCCACGTTCACGGCCATCTCGTTCCCCGGTTCGATGGCGACGGCGCCGGCGCGATCCACACCATCTTCCGGTCGACGGCGGACCTCAGCGACGACGAACTCGACGAGGTCGCCGAGGAGATCAAGGCCGCTGCCGAATAGTCTGACAACCACTATATTTTTATTCGATAGCGAAGGAAAATATTTCGTGACCAGCGATTCGCTCGCGCTCGTCGGCGCGGCCGGCGGTACCGGAACGACGCGTTTGACGCTCGAATGTGCGACCCTGCTTGCCCGGAACGGAAGGGATGTCGCCGTCCTCGATGCCGCCTACGCGACACAGGGACTGGCCGACCACACACCCGGCCGTATCGAACCCGATATGACGGCTGCCTGTATCGACGACGTGCCGATACGGGATGCCCTCGTCGACCGGGATATCGAGGCCGCAGGACGACTTGCGGTCTGTCCCGCACGCGCTCCCTTCGAACAACTCGCTCGGGCGAAAACCCCCGAGGCCGCCGAGGCCTTCGAGCGCCGACTGGACGAAGCGACGCGGGCGTTCGACCACGTCCTCGTCGACACGCCGCCGGTCGCGGCTAATCAGGCCGTCGCCGCGGCGAACGCGGCCGACCGAGTCGCCATCGTCTGTGACGAGGGGCGAGCAATGGATGCCGTCCCGCGCATGCGAGACCGCCTCGAAGATGTCGGCGCACCCGCCGATGCCACCGTCGTGACTCACACTGCGGACCATCCCGATGCCGACCTGACGGTTCCCACCTTCGAGACAGATTCACCTGCGGTCACGGCCGATGGAACGGTCCGAGAAGCCGTCGCCGAGGTGCTGGAAACGGCGCTGGGCGTCGAGGTCGAGGTCGAAGAAGGCGACGGCCTCCGAGAAGCGCTACCCTTCTAAAGCCAGTCGTCGACGCCGCTTCGAGCCTCCGAGAGCGGGTCGCCCGTCGCCTCGACCGAGAGGGCGTCCGTGACGGCCGGTTCGGCCGCCTCGATCGGTTCGTGGGTCGCGATGTAGGCACCGAGGGCGAACTCCGAATCGTCGACGCTCATGAGCCGTCGGGCGTCGGTTCGCGATAGCTCCCCGGCCAACCAATCGTCGAGGACGCGTTTCGCCGTCGGCGAAAGCGGGTCGACCGGCTCGCCGAGCAGATACAGCGTCTTCGCCGCCGTCGTCGGAGGCATGGCCGCGACCGCGGCCGCGCGGTCGATGCTCGCACCTTCGGCGTAGGCCTCCACGAGCGCGGCCGCCGCCTCCGCCGAACAGGGGAGTTCCGAGGCGAATTCGGCCAGCCGTTCGGCCAGCGGCGTCCCCGTTTCGTCGACCGCCGCGACCCCGTGGTCGCGCTGTTCGGCCGTCACCTCCAGTCCGGCGGCGATATCCGACAGCCCCATGCGCCATGCTGGGCCACCCCTATTAGTTAAAGTTGTTGTTGAGCGAAAACAACAGTCCCGAGATCGGATCGAAGCGTATCGGTTACCGATACGCTCTCGCCGCGTAGGCGTGTTCGTTTCCCACCGTCCCGACTCTTTTTAAAGTGGTATCGGGACCGAGTTTCGCATGTGATGAGCACGAGCACGCGACAGGCCTGCCCCGAGTGTGAGGGCAGCCTTCAACGCACCGGCACGGAAACCGTCTGCAGCGAGTGTGGTCTCGTCGTCGACGAGGACGCCATCGACCGCGGGCCCGAGTGGCGGTCCTTCGCGGACGACGATACGAACCCCGAACGTTGCGGCGCGCCGCTGACCCGTTCGCGACACGACCGGGGGCTCTCGACCGAGATCGGCCACTCGACCCGCCTCAAAGGCCGCAAACGCCGTCGTGTGGCCCGGTTACGCCGACAACACAAGCGATCTCAGATCTCGTCGAAGCGGGACCGAAATCAGGTCTACGGCTTCACCGAGATCCGACGCATGGTCGGCCGGCTCGAACTCCCCGAGAGCCTCCAGGACCGCGCCTGTGTCCTCTTCGAATCCGCGCAAGACGAAGACCTCCTGCAGGGCCGCTCCATCGAGGGCTTCGCCGCGGCGGCCGTCTACGCCGTCTGCCGGACCGCTTCGGTCTCCCGGACCCTCGGGGAAGTCGTCGCCGTTGCGACCGCCGACGAGGAGGAACTCAAGGTCGCCTACGACGCACTCAATCGTGACCTCGGGTTGCCGACCGGGCCGATCAACCCCAGCGAGTACCTCGCGCGCTTCGCCTCCGAACTCGACGTACCGACGTGGCTCGAACGACGCGCCCGCGAACTGGCCGAAGAGGCACACGAAACCGGCCTCGCGACCGGCCGAAACCCCGGCGGCGTCGCTGCTGCCTGCCTCTATACGGTCGCCACGGCCGAGCAGTACGATTTGACGCAGAGCGACGTCGCCGAGATTGCCGATGTCTCACCGGTCACCGTACGGAACACCTACCACGACCTCCGGTAAATCGAGTCGTCCTCCATCTTAATCGTCCGCGATCCGCGCCAGCGTCGCCACCGGCACGTCGACAGACTCGACCCGTCGACGCAGCTCCTCCGGTACCAGCGAGAGCCGTGAAGCCGCTCGCCGGTCCTGAGCCAGCGTTGCCGCAAGCGCCTCAACGCCAGCGAGACCACCAGCCGATTCGACCGCCTTCGTTGCCGATGGTAGGTCACCGGCGGCCGCCAGCGTTTCGGCAGTCGCGACCCGCTCTTCCATCCGGTCCAGCCACGCCGCAACACCGTCGGGCAACCCCTCTACCGGCTCAGCAGCCGTCAGTTCGACGGTCGGGTCGGTCGGCGGAGCCGAGGTAGCGAACCCGATGCCGGTCGCTCCGGCCGATATCACCCGATTCAGCCCGCGTTCGTCCCACCCGGCAGCCACCTGTCCACCCGAGCGCGGCGGCCAAACCGGGCCGTCCAGATGACTCTCCAGCCGAATCAGATGCGGCGCCTCAGCGAATATCCGCGCTTCGACGAACGTGACGCCATCCGTTCGCCTCGTGTCGACCGTTACCGTCGGCATGCGTTGGATAGCCGCCCTATGTTTTATAAACGGCCGGCCGAGGCGGACCACCTGGATACCGACGGAGCACCGGCGCACCGAGCCACGCTTCGGCACGCCTCGCGTCCGGAAACCGCCCGCAAGCGAGAACGATGGGCATTCGCGGTCGGCCAACCCGAAGCGCTGCGAGGGCGGCCGTAATCGGGCTAGCCTCCGAAAACGTCGCCGCCTCGCTGTCGGGAACTATCGGGACTGCTTCGTCGACCGCCGGACGAACCGCTTCCACCAGTTCTCGTTTCGCTCGCCGTTCGAGGTTCCGAACCCGGTCTTGCAGTTCGAGACGGCGCTGACGTTCGTCGCGCACGGCCCGTGCCCGACGGCGCGCCTCCGTCAGTTCCTCTCGGGCCGCCGCGTGTTCGGTTTCGGCTTCCGAAAGCTCTCGAATCGCCTCGCGATAGGCCGCAGTCACGGACTCGTCGTCGGTCTCGTTGGTCCGCCCCCGTAGCGTCGCAACCCGCTCGCGCTTCGCGTCGAGATCCGCTTCCGTCTCCGCGACCCGGCGACGCGCCTCGGCGAGCGCCGGTACCGACTCGTCGAACTCTCGGAGCCGCTCGCGGACGGCAGCGAGTTCCTCGTCGGCTTCGCTCGTCATCCCGCGCGAACGGGCGACAGCGACCAGTACGGCCTGCCGGTCCAGCGACAGCCCCGGAGCGATGACGCCGACCCGTTCGACGAGCGTCACAGCTCTCGTTGTTTCAGTTCCGCCGGCGACGGATGCGGTTCACCAACCGAAAACTTCGCGTACGGCGTACTCGGATTCGGTCGATTCTCGTAGGCCGTCGCCGCCTCCCGAACACGCTCGGGAACATCGCGGAACTCGTTGAACGGCTCGGTTCGCTCGACCTGTACGTCGTCGGGATGCTTTGCACGGAGTCGTAACGCCAGAAACGCCCCGTGTTCGGTTCCTTCCAGCAGGGCCGCTCGCCCGAACCGGCGGACCACGCTCTCCTCGTGGGCACCACAGGCGTTCCGAAGCGACGCCCGCGCCGACTGCGAGTACGTCACCACCAGTAGCACAGCTCTTTTTACCACCTAATCTGGTTTAAAATTAATCTATTTGGATAGCTTCTCGACGACCGGCGCTTCGACATCGGTCAGCTTTCGAACACGCTCGCGAGCCTCGGCCTCCGACCCCGCGACCACGACGGTCCCCTCACCCGACCGATAGGCCGATAGCTCGCCGTCGAACTCCGACGCGAAGGTGCGGACGGCCGCTCGAACCCGCCGTTCGCACTCTTCGAGCGTGGCTTCGCCGTCCTCGAAATCGGTGAGCGCGTCCTCCATGCGTCTGATCGCGGCGATTCGGTCCATCAGACCGTCCGCAGGTGGTCCGTCTTCGGCTCGTAGACGTCACCCTTCTGCCGCAGTTTCTCGATCTCGTGTTCGGCCTTCGAGCGCTCGGTGCCCATCTCCTCGGCGCGGTCCAGCACCTCCTCGATGGGCGCGCCCTCGTCGTATTCCTCCTCGATCTCGCTAATGAGCGATTTGATGTCCTTGATGCGGTCCCGCTGGCTCTTGGATTGGCCCGTCTCGACGACGTCGGCGTCGAACTCACCCGTCTCGGGGTCGACGCCGATATCTTGGAGACACGACCGGACGATCTCGATGACGCGCTCGGCGTCTTCCTGCTCGACGGAATCCGCGAGGCGCATCCGCGCGGAGGCCTCCGCCAGCCGCACCAGCGCCTCCAGTTTCCGGGCAGTGACCGGCACCGGAGAGTCATCGTCCTGCCCGCGAGCACGCAGGTCGACGTAGAAATCCCGGATCTCCTTTTTGGCCTCCTCGGTCATCGTCGGATAGCAGTTCCGCTTGGAGTAGGCGATGTACTTCCGGAGGAGTTCGGCCTCGATGGTCGGTTCGACCTCCTCGGTGACGTTGGCCACCTCCTCCTCGGTGACGTTCGAGGTCGCCGTGTTCTCCCGATGGGTGTGCAACTCGCCGGCGTAGTTGGTGTTGATGATGTGCTCGGCGAGGTTGGCGTCTTCCTCCTCGTTCGGCTGGTCGGTCACCGTGAAGATGAGGTCGAACCGAGAGACGAGCGCCGGTTCGAGGTCTATCTGTTCGCCGATGGGTTCGTACTGGTCGAAGCGACCGTATTTCGGGTTCGCCGCACCGAGCAACGAACACCGGGATTTCAAGGTGGCGTTGATACCGGCCTTGGAAACCGAGATCGACTGCTGTTCTAGTGCTTCGTGCATCGCAGAGCGATCCTCCGAGTTGTGCACGACCATCCCGTTAGCGACGAAGTTGTGCGTCCCCTCGACGGTCAAGTCGTACACTTTCGATTCACGCCGGGATTCGATTTCCAGTAATAGCGAGCGAATGCAGCGGTGATTTTCAGAGATACACGACTCGGCGACATCTCGAACCTCGTCAAACCGGTCGGTATCAACGACGCCCCGGAACCATCTGGAAACAGTCGACCCGGCCACATCGAGGTCGTCAGCCAGTCGCTGTAGCGGAATTCCATGTCGCTTTAACTCGTCTCGCACGGCCTGCCAAGAGTCCGTCTCAGGTTCGGTAGCGATCAACTCCTTCGCTTGCTGCTCTGCGTTCGCCGTACCACAACCGAGAAGCTCCGCGAGTTCTCCTCTGAGAAGCGAGATTCGGTCATCGTCCGGTTTTTCGGTCGTACTCTCGACGTCGGCGACTCGACGCCATTTGACGTCTCCGTCAACGAGTTCCCGGAGTGGTGATACATCGGTATTCGAAACGCGTTCGGTTATGGTTTCGAGGCGCTGCCGGACCACGTCGCGGACCGCTTCGTTTTCGCCCCAGCCTCTCGAAATCTGCTGTTGACTGAATCTCGTTTCCTCAGCCAGTTCGCGCTGGGAGACGTTGTATCGTGCCTTCAGTTCCTCGAGGCGTTCCCAGTCGGACGTATCGGACAACCTCGAAGCATCTTCAGTAGCGCGTTCCACGCGAGTCTCGAACGCCGTGAGTACGGTTTCGGCCCGATCGAGCGAGATGTTCGCATCGCCGTTCTCGAAGTTACAGTACGTGGCATCATCGAGCCCGCATTCCGTCTGGTAGAGACGGAGGGACTCACGAAGTTCCTGTAGTAGCGCACCACAATCCGGCAGCACGTCGACGATCGTTCGGTCACCGTCGACGGCGGCACAGACCTCTTCGAGAGCGGCCTGTTTCCGTTCGAGCGTGAAGCCGATGTGTCGATTGTACGCACGAAGCGAGTCGGCCGAGGTAATCGCGAGAACGTGTAAATCTCGCTTCTCGGGTCGTTCTCTGGTACGGATCTGGCAGGATACACCGAACTCAAGCAGGACGCTCTTGATCCCCTGAAGGAGTTCCATGCTCGCAGAGGAGAGGCGAACGTTGTTACTGGCTGTATCGACAGTCCCTTCACTATCTGCCATCGCACGCACGAAGGCCGCTTTCGTCCGTCTACCCCCCTTCGAGACGCCGTCAGGGAACGACTTGCCGTCGTACGCTTCCAGATTCATCCCTGCCTTGATGACCGCATCGGCATACTCCCGACCGTGTAGCCGAACCGTTCCTACCCCATCATCGCGCTGTTCGCTGGGATGTCGAACTGGTTCGGCGTCGAACGCTTCGTTACACGCTCGTTCGAAGTCCGCGAGGAGTTGTTCCTCCTTGTTGGTGAACCGGATACCGTAACTACTCTCCTGTCGCTCGTAGTAGACGTTCCCATCGCCCGAGAGATAGCCGAGTACCGCCCCCATAGCGGGAGGCATGTATGGTTCCGACATCTCCGATTGGGCAGGTGATGATACTGCTCCACCATCGGTTGCGGACGGCGTGAGATGCTTGGGAACGTACACCCAGTCTCCTTGCTGGAGATCTGCTGCCGACCGCTCGACGCGTTGGCCGTCCTCGAACACGAAGAACGGGTGATCATCGGTCGCGGTAAGTGACTCGCCAGATTCGAGTGTAACCTCGGTGAGGTCGGTCGGCGCGTCGTATTCGTGGATAGCCGTTACTGGACGCTCGACCAGTCGACCATCGGCGGTCATCGTCCACGCCGTGAAATCGACATCGCGAATCGTGCGGCCGTTCGAGAGTTCTTCGATGGAACCCTCGGCTTCCGCCTCCCGAGCGAGGGTACTGATTCGAGTGATGCGCCCGTCAGCCAGATGAACGAGTGTGTCACCTGTGACACAACGCATCTTGTCGAGCTCGTCGACGGCCGCAATCCCTTGGTCGGCCAGCACGAGCGCGCCCGCTTCGAGGGTCCACTGCTGGCCGTC
>NZ_JAZKTR010000211.1:0-3401 GCF_036625485.1 Natronomonas sp.
CGCCTTCGAAAGTGGTCTCTCGGAGGACGCCTCCGAGCGGCTCGACGAGCTGGTCGAGGCGTTCCAGCTGTTCGCTACGGGCAAAGAATACTTCAAGACGCTCTACTACACCCAGGAAGTCTCGTCGCTATCACGAACGCTGTTGGTCTTCTCGCTGCCGGCCATCATCGTCACCGCCACGGCCATCCTTGCGATCAACGCCGAACGGCTCCCCGAGTTCTGGATCCTCGGACTCCCACCCGTTCTGACGTCCGTCTCTATGGTGTTTACCATCGCGCTAACCCCATATATCATCCTGACGTCCTACATGCTCCGGTTGGCGACCGTCGCGAAGCGAACCACCGCTGCCGGTCCGTTCTCGCTTAAATGACGACCGGCCGCGTTCGAGATGAGGGATCCGATTCGACCTCCCACCCGCTCCGACTCGCCGCAAGGACAAAGTTGGCTCCCGAAAAGACTCCTGTATGCGCGACGAATCCGACATCCGCGAGCGCATCGCGGAACTGGAATCCCAGTACGACGACTACGACCCGCCGTCCTCGGAGTTCGAGGACACCGCCGAGGTGGCCATCCTCCGGGCCATCGAGGAACTCGAGTGGGTCCTCGAAGAGTACGACGAATCGGCCGGTTTCACGACGTCGTAACGTTATCTGTCGGCGTCCGGCCCGTCCTCGGGGTTACTGAGGTTCGGCGTTTTCGGCTCTGTCGTCACACCCGTCGCCGCCTCCGCCGAGTCCGTTCCACCGCCGAAGAGGCGGTCGAGCAGGCTTCGCTCGTGTGCGCGCTCCGCCAACAGCACCGAGCAGTCGACGTCGTAGAGCACGTCGAGGACGAGCGTCCCCTGAACCAGCCGCGAGAGCAGGCCCTTCTCGGTCGCGCCGATGACCAGCATCGTCGCGTCCTCGGCCGCGCGTTCGATAGCGGCCTCGACGTCGCCGGTTTCGACGAGCAGGTCTGCCCCCGAGAGGCCGTGTTCGTCAGCCCACTCGGTCAGGAACGCCCGGCCTGTCTCCTCGTCTTCGGCGACGTGCAGTAGCGTCACTTCTGCGTCGAACTCCGCCTGCAGGACGCGGGCGACGCCCGCCGAGAGGTCGGATGCCGGGCCGCCAGCGGTCGGCAGGAGGATTCGCGAGGCGTCGAAGCCGCGATCCCGGAAGACGAGGAAGTCGCTGGGAAGCGACCTGGCGAGTTCGTCGATGGCCGATTCCGCGCGGCCGGGGGCACCGTGTGAGTCCTCACCCCAGCCCATCACGGTCACGTCGGCGCCGTAGGTCCGGGCGGCGTCGAAGATCTCCTCGAAGGTCCGATGTGAGAGAACGACGTGGGTCTCGACGTCGACGCCGAAGGTCTCGGCGTCGGCCTGGGCCTTGTCCAGCAGGTCGTGGGCGGCGTCGTGGGCGCCGCGGTCGCGGGCCGCCTCCAGCGAGGTCTGGTCGGGGACGTTTGCGATGTTGACCGCGACGACCGTCCCGTCGTACTGGTGGGCGATGGCCGACGCGAGCGTGATGAGGTGCTTCTCGGTCGCGGGGTTCGAGAGCGGCACCATCACGCGGTAATCGTCGCCCTCCGGGCGGACCGAGGTGGCCGCGGAGACGGCCGTCTCGGGCAACTCGTCGGAGCGGCTGAGGATCCACTCGGCGAGGACGCCCGAGTCCTCGACCTTCTTGCGGGCATACAGGAAGTACCACAGCGCCGCGAAGACGGTCAGGCCACCCGAAAGCAGGATGACCAGCGGCTCGATGTAGATGATGAGCGCGAAGGAGGTAATCGCGCCGATGATGGGGACGAAGGGATACAGCGGCACCGTGAAGTCGGGGTCGTAGCCCGGCGGTTCGGCCTCGCGCATGACGATGAGCGCGAGGTTCAGCAGACCGTAGACGATGAGGTGCAGCACCGACCCGGCCGTCGCCAGCAGTTCGAGGTTCCCGAGCAACAGAAAGACGATGATGAGCGCGCCGGTGACCGCGATGGAGCGATACGGCGTCCCGAATCGCGGGTGGATCTCGTTGAGGTTCGGCGTGATGATCTTCTCTCGTCCCATCGCGAAATTGATGCGGGACGACGAGAGGATGGAGGCGTTCGCGGAGGAGGCCGTCGCCAGCAGGCCGCCGAACAGCAACAGCGCCCACCCGAGGAGGCTCAAATCGAAGCCGAAAATCGAATACTGGCCGAACAGCAGGCGAGCGGCGTCGACGACGGCAGTATCGTTGCCGGCGACGAGTTCGTTCGGCACCGCGGCCAGCAGAACGACGAGGAAGAGCGCGTAGACGACGGTCACAAGCAGGACAGAGCCGATGACGGCCCGCGGGAGGTTCCGACCGGGGTCTTTGATCTCCTCGGCGACGGAGGTGATCTGGACGAAGCCGAGATAGGAGACGAAGACGATGGCGGTGACCGGGAGCACGTCGCCTACGGAACCGGGCGGCGCCAGCGGCGTCAGCGAATCGAGGTCGGCGTTCAGCAGGCCGACGACCGTGAATATCGCGAGGATGCCGAGCAAAAGCAGGACGATGATAATCTGGAGGCCGCCGGTCTCCTTGGCGCCCATGTAGTTGACTGCGATGAAAAGTACGGCGCCGATGAGGCCGATGACCTGAGCGGCTTCCAGCGAGAGCGGTCCTAACGCGAGCGCGGGCGCGCCGACCAGCGTGTTGACGTACTCGCCGAGGCCGTACATGTAGAACGCGGAGGCGAACGCGAGGCCGAGCCAGTTGGCCCACCCGCTTATCGACCCGAACAGCGGGCCGAGAGCCTCGTTGATGTAGAAGTAGGCTCCGCCGGATTTCGGCATCGCGGTGCCGAGCTCCGAGGCCGATAGCGCGGTAAAGAGGGCGATGACGCCCCCGAGGACGAACGTGGCGGCGGCCAGCGGGCCGACCCGAAGGACGGCCGTCCCTGGCAGTACGAAGATCCCGGCGCCGATCATCGTCCCGACGCCGATGGTCAGCGCCGCAAGCGGGCCGAGGTCCTTGGCGAGTTCCTCGTCGGTCATCGGACCCTGAGGCGACACCAACCGTCGGTTGACGCACATACATCCATCTGTGGTCCGAGAAGTGACATACCGTTTCGTTACGCGGCCTCCATTTTATATCCGCGCATATTCCACGGGTCGCCCCGGCCCCCCATCAGACCCTTCTAAAGGTTTAACCGGAGGGACGGAGTATCGTTTCGTATGTACAGTGCCCCCGAGGGACGAACGTACTATCGCTCGGCCATCGTATCGTCGGGCCGGGAGTAACTGGAGGGTCTTTAATGTCGATCATGGACCGAATAGTCGTCCCCGTCGCCACGCCGGAGGACGCACAGGAGACGTGTCTCGCACTCGAACCGCATCTCGACGAGATCGAGGTGGTCATCGCCGTCCACGTCATCGAGAAGGCCGGCGGCGCGATGGACAAGGC
>NZ_JAZKTR010000212.1:0-3388 GCF_036625485.1 Natronomonas sp.
CTATAAACAGAACCTTACCCCAGACGACCCACCGTAGACTCCAGTAGAGGTGCGAATCTGCCGTTCTTGGTCTTGGGATGTCGACTGATTCGGAAGGTTGGGAACGTCTCGTCCTGCGTTGGTTTCGGAGTCGGCCATACGGAGGCCCGCTCGTTTGAACCACGCACCGATATCATCGAGACCGGGCGGACGCGACGAACCGCTCCCTGGGGAGCCACCTGCTCGGCAGTTCCCATACGCTGAGTCATCAGTATAGGGGTCGAAGGAGTCTCGACGGTCGACCCGAACAATGGAGATGAAGACGCCGATTCGATCTCCGATGTCGCCCGACTCCGAGCGTGCCTCACATAAACCGGCCCGCCGGAGTCGCTCGTTCGCACCAGTAGGAACCGATTATTAACCGAATCCCATCGAGAATGATGTAATTACTCGAGTCACGTCGCCTTCATGGCGAGGGAAAGTTCTCTCACGGGAGGTGATGGGCGGCGAATCGCTGCGTTCGTATCAACACCGAAGTTCGAACACGATTCGCAAATGCTCGTACCCCGCGACTATTGACCCTGTCGTCGTCGAGAACTCGGTGGAGTGACTCTCGAGTCCCCCGTCTTACCCTCGAAGTTCGTGCTATGCTCGCAGAAGATTCATGCCGAAGCCAACGACCGCGGAATCACGGTTTCGGGCCTTCACAGTCTGGTGGAATCACGTGTAGCTTAACACGATACCCAGACGACCGCGGTCAGTAGTCCACGAACCCGTCGGTGTCGAGGTAGTTGTGCGCGACGGTGATTGTGTGGTCGGCGTGGAGTGCATGCGGGCCGATGGAGACGCGCCGGTCGGCACGGTCGGCCAGCAGGTCCGCCTCGGCGTCGGTGAAGTCGTGGTGGTCCGAGAGGACGAAGACGGGGTTTTCGGGCGGTTCGACGTCGACGACGGGGTCGCCGCCCTCGTGGAGTTCGACGAGCGTTCCCTCCTCGGCGACCGATTCGACGGTCGCGGCGAAATCACCCGTGCCGATGTAGACGCCGGGCGAGGGGTTGGCTTCCATCGCGCCGATGGCCTCCTCGCGGGCCTCCAGGGCGCCGCGAATCAGCGCGCCCGTCGAGCGTTCGTCGGGGTTCAGTCGCCGGAGTTCCGACCCCTCGAAGCGGACGACGTACTCGTCGCCCAAAACGAGGTGGACGCGAACGTCCTCACGGAGGTCGTGTGAGAGGAAGAAGGCGCTGTTGACACACCGACACAGTACGTCGAGGCGACCGGCACCGGGCAGGTCGTCGAGCGAGAAGTCGGCGGTCGTCGGTGCGTCGTGGCCGACGACGATGAACTGTCGCATATCGGCCCTCCGGGCGCGGACCCTTTAGCCGCCACGTTTCGCTGCAGCGCTGGTCGAATGGGGTGATTTTATCGCCCCCGCGTGGTCACGGGTGGACAGGGACGCCGCCGCGGTGCGTACGGTCCTCGACGAGAATCCAGCCCTCGAACCGGCGCTCGAAGCGGTTCGGACGGTCGACCGCGACGCGGAGACGTGGACCTTCGACGACGTTCCGGTCGATTCGGGCGTTTTCGGCGAACTCGTCAACGAGGGTCTCGTCGAATCGGTCGGCGACGAGTATCGGGTTGCGAACCCCGAGGCTGTCGACCGGGCACTTTCCGGTGATATCGAGCGCGAGGAATCCAGTTTTGAGGCGAACGACGTGCTGTTGCTGCCCGATATCGACCGCGCGGCTGCTGTGGCACTTGCCGGTTTGCTCGCCCTGGTCGCCGTCTTTCGGGCGACTACCTATCCATCCGTCTTTCGTGACCGGGTCGTGTTTCCGTCGAACGATCCCTACTACTACGTTTATCTGACCGAAGTTGGCCTTCGAGATGGTTGGAGTTTCTCTGAACTCCCCGGTGGGTTAGGAACACAAGAACCCCTGACGACCGTCCAGATGCTCGTCGGCGCCGAATTAGCCGGCGGTCTCGGAAGCCATACTGCGTTTCTCGCGTGGCTGCCGGTTCTCGTCGCCGTCGCGACCGGCCTCGTCGTCTATCTGTTCGCCTGCGAGGTGGCCGAGGACCGCCAGGTCGCGCTGGCGAGCGTGCTCGTTCTCGCGGTGTTGCCGGTCCACGCGCTCCGGTCATCACTGGGGTTCGTCGACCACCACGCCTTCGACTACTTCTGGCTCACCGTCGTCGCGTGGGGCACCGTCGCGACCTTCGACCTCGATTCGCTGGCCGCAGACTGGCGGACGGCACGCGCGGTCGGCATCCTCGCCGTCGGTGTCGCCGGGAGTATCCTCGCGTGGTGGGCCGCGACGCTGTTGCTGTTCCCGGTCGCCATCGCAGTCGTCGTCGGAGCGGCTATCGCCGTCCGAGATGACGAGTCGTTCCTCGCACCCGGCCTCGCCACCGCCGCGGGAGTTGGACTCGGCGCGGCGGTCGTCCTGCTGACCCATCTCCTCTGGGGTTGGCACGAAACGTTCATCGTCGGCGTACCCGTGGTCTTGGCCCTTGGCATCCTCGGCGTCGTCGGCGCGACCTACGGCTGGCGTGCGCTGGAGTTGCCCGCGTGGGCGTTCCCGACGACGGGCATCGTCGGCGTCGCCGGCGTTGCGGCCGGCGTGCATTTCCTCGCGCCGACCGAGTGGGCAGCAATCTCACGGCAGGTCTCCCGCCTGTTCGCCGACCGAGAAATCGTCGAGATGCAGTCGGTCTTCGGCACGGAAACGATGGGGTGGCTCTTCTCGTTTGGCCTGCTGTTGTTCGTCGTCATCCCCGCGATGGGCTGGGGTCTCTACCGCTCCTATCGCGGGGACCGCTCGTGGCTCGTCGCCACCAGCTACGGGTGGTTCATGCTCTTTCTGGCGACGCTGCAGGCCCGATACGCTGGCGAACTCGCGCCCTTCACCGCGCTGTTCGGTGGGCTGGCGCTCGTCGCCCTCGCCGAGCGCGTCGATGCCGCGGAACTGCCGGTCCCACTCGGCGGCGAGGGGCGACCGGTGACGCTTCCCGACCGGGACGTCGCGGTCAGGTTGGTCGTCATCGTCCTGCTCGTCTGCGGCCTCTCGGCGGTGCTGGCACCCATCGGTGCGTCCAATCTCACGATTCCTGAAGAGCAGTACGGAACCGCCGCCTTCATCGACGATCACGCCGCCGCGGCGGGCCACGAGTACCCCGATAACTACGTCTTCAGTCCGTGGTCGTGGAGCCGGATGTACAACTACCACGTCAGCGGGGAATCGCGGAGTTACGGGTACGCCCAATCGAATTACCGTGATTTCACGTTCGCAACCGACCCGGATTCGGCCTACGACCGCCATATCGCCGGCGGCCGAGCACAGAACGCCTATCTGGTCACCGAACCGGTTCCGGGCGACCCCGAGATTCCCGAGGAGACGATGCAGGCCCG
>NZ_JAZKTR010000001.1:0-61820 GCF_036625485.1 Natronomonas sp.
GAGGTGTCGCTGGCCGCCCGATTCACCGGGGAGAACGCGTGGTTCACGGGCGGGTTCACGGGCGGGTGGAACGGTAACGACTACACCGACGACGTTCACGGGTTCGTCGACGGCACGGGCTGGACGAGCGCCCGCGGTGGCGTCCGCGAGGGCGTCGGTACCTACTGACCGAGGTCGAGAACGGCTGGCTGGCCTGCCGACGACGACCCCACCGACTACGTCGGAACCTCGATACGAAACGGTGGGGAACCGCGGCTGGACGGCGAGCACCGTCCGATTTCGGATGTATCAGAACAGTTGTCAATGTCTGACGCACATTTATACGTTCGGGGGCGCCAGTCGGTGGTATGTCAGGGAACCGTGTGGAGGAACTTGAGGCCAAGGTGCGCGAACTCGAAGCGACGATCGACGGCTTGACCGACGAACTGGTCGAGACGAAGGAGCGACTGCAGGTTCTCGAGGAGGGTTCCGACGTGGATACGGACGTCCTCTCGCGGGGTACCAGCAGCGCAGCGTCCGCGACGACCGAGCAGGCGACGGAAGCCGACGAGGAAGAAGAGGCGTCGGCCGACGAGGTTAACACCGACGAGGACGACGGAGAGGATAACACGGACTCCGAGTCCGGCGACGACATCATCGTTGCCTGATTCGGGGCGCCACGAGCACCCCCATGCACATCAAAGAGCTCGTCCTCGACAACTTCAAGAGCTTCGGCCGTAAGACGCGAATCCCTTTATACGAGGATTTCACCACCATCAGCGGCCCGAACGGCTCCGGCAAGTCCAACATCATCGACTCGGTTCTCTTCGCGCTCGGCCTGGCCCGCACCTCGGGTATCCGGGCCGACAAACTGACCGATCTCATCTACAATCCGGGCCACGACGACGCCGACGAGGAGTTCGGCGGCGAACGCGAGGCGAGCGTCGAAGTCATCCTCGACAACGACGACGGCACGCTGTCCCGCGAGCAGATCGTCTCCGCGGCCGGCTCGGACAAGGTCGGTGACGTCGACGAGGTGTCGATCCGCCGCCGCGTCAAACAGACCGACGAGGACACCTACTACTCCTACTACTACCTCAACGGTCGCTCGGTCAACCTCTCGGACATCCAGGACCTGCTCGCGCAAGCGGGTGTGACACCTGAAGGATACAACGTCGTGATGCAGGGCGACGTGACCGAGATCATCACGATGACGGCCGGTTCCCGCCGTCAGATCATCGACGAGATCGCCGGCGTCGCGCAGTTCGACGCGAAGAAGGAGGACGCCTTCGAGGAACTGGAGACCGTCCAGGAGCGCGTCGACGAGGCCGAACTACGCATCGAGGAGAAACAGGACCGCCTCGACCAGCTCGAAGACGAACGCGAGACGGCCCTCGAATATCAGGACCTCCGCGACGAGAAAGGGGAGTACGAGGGCTATCTGAAGGCCGCCGAACTCGAGGACAAGCGAGAGGAACTCGACGAGACGACGGTGGCCATCGACGGGCGGGAGGACGAACTCGAAGACCTCCAGCGCGAACTCGACGAGCGTCAGGGCCGCGTCACACGACTCGAAGAGGACCTCGCGGACCTCAACGCCGAGATCGAACGGAAGGGCGAGGACGAACAACTCGCCATCAAACGGGAGATCGAGGAGATCAAAGGCGACATCTCGCGGCTCGAGGACAAGATCGATGCCGAAGAGGAGCGCATCGAGGAAGCCGAGAACAAGCGCCGCGAGGCCTTCGTGCAGGTCGATCGCAAGCAGGAGAAGATCGAGGAACTGGACGGCGACATCCGCAACAAGAAAGTCGCGAAGTCGTCGCTGAAGGCCGACATCCAGGAGCAGGAGGCCGAACTCGAAGCGGTCGAAGCCGAGATTCAGGCCGTCGACACCGAATACGAGGAGGTGCGGGACGCCCTCGAAGAGAACCGCGAGCGGATTCAAAAGCTCAAAGACGAGAAGAACGACCTCCAGCGCGAGCAGGACCGTCTGCTCGACGAGTCCCGGCGGCGCTCGAAAGAGGAGCGCGAGAAGAAGGCCGAAATCGAGGAGGCCGAAGACGAACTGCCGGAACTGGACGCCCAGCTGTCGGACCTCGAGAACGAACTGGAGAAAGCCGAGGCCAACCGCGAGACGATCACCGAGGTCGTCGAGGACCTCAAACAGGAGAAACGCGAACTACAGGACGACCTCGAAAGCGTCGAGGACGACCTCTCGGCGAAACAGCAGGAGTACGCCGAACTGGAGGCCCGCGCGGGCGAAAGCGGCGACAACTCCTACGGCCGCGCGGTCACGACGATCCTGAACGCCGAGATGGACGGCGTCCACGGAACGGTCGGGCAGTTGGGCAGCGTCGCTCCCGACTACACGACTGCCTGTGAGACGGCCGCGGGCGGCCGACTGGCCAACGTCGTCGTCGACGACGACGGGGTCGGCCAGCAGTGTATCGAGTACCTGAAATCCCGCAACGCCGGTCGGGCGACCTTCCTCCCGATGACGGAGATGAACGGCCGGTCGCTGCCGTCGGCGCCGGACCTGCCGGGCGTGGTCGATTTCGCGTACAACCTCATCGATTTCGACCCGACCTACGCGGATATCTTCTCCTACGTCGTCGGCGACACGCTGGTCGTCGAGGACATGGAGACGGCACGCGATTTGATGGGCGAGTTCCGCCTCGTGACGCTCGATGGCGACCTCGTGGAGAAGTCGGGCGCCATGACCGGCGGCTCGAAATCCGGCTCTCGCTATTCGTTCACCAAGAGCGGGAAGGGCCAACTCGAACGCGTCGCCGAGCAGATCACCGAACTCGAAGACGAGAAACAGTCGATTCGGTCGGACGTCCGCGACGTCGAGGACCGCCTCGACGACGCCCGCGACCGGCAGACCGACGCGGCCGACCAGGTCCGGGATATCGAATCCGACATCGAGTCGGTCGAAAGCGAGCGCGAGGACGTCGAGGCGCGCATCGAACGCCTCCAGGACGAACTCGCCGACATCGAGGACGAACGCGAGGACGTCGCCGAACAGATGGAGGAACTGGAGGCCGCCCTCGAGGCGAAAAACGAGGAGATCGACGCCGTTCAGGCGGATATCGACGAACTCGAAGCGGAACTGGAGGCCTCCGAGATTCCGGAACTGACGAGCAAGGCCGAGGCGATTCGCGAGGAGATCGCGGACCTCCAAGACCGGATGGACGACCTCGACGGCGACCTCAACGAACTGCAACTCGAAAAGCAGTACGCCGAGGAGGCCATCGAGGACCTCCACGACGACATCGAGTCGGCACAGAACAAGAAGGCCGAGGCCGAAGAGCGCGTGGTCGAACTGGAGGAGGGGATCGCCGACAAGGAGGCCGAACTCGAGGACAAAGAGGACGAGGTCGCCGAACTCGAAGAGGAACTCGCGGACCTCAAGGCCGACCGCGAGGAACTGAAGAACGAACTCGGCGATGCCAAGGAGGCACGCGACGAGCAGAAAGAGCAGGTCTCCCGCGTCGAATCGAAACTCGACGACCTCCGGGAGACCCGCGACCGCCTCGAGTGGGAGGTCGACGAACTCGCCTCGCAGGTCGAAGACTACGACCCCGAGGAGATCCCGGACCACGATACGGTCCAGAAGGAGATCCAGCGGCTCGAAGCCGAGATGGAGGCCTTAGAGCCGGTCAACATGCTCGCTATCGACGAGTACGACGAGGTCTCCGAGGACCTCGAGGACCTCGAAGCGAAGCGGGATACGCTGGTCGACGAGGCCAACGAGATTCGGGACCGCATCGACCAGTACGAGGCCCGCAAGAAGGAGACGTTCATGGACGCCTACGAGGGCATCAACGAGCAGTTCGAGGACATCTTCTCGCGGCTCTCGGGCGGGTCGGGCGAACTCGTCCTCGAGGACCCCGACGACCCCTTCGAGGGTGGCCTGACGATGAAAGCCCAACCGCGGGACAAGCCGGTTCAGCGGCTCGACGCCATGTCCGGCGGCGAAAAGTCGCTGACCGCGCTTGCGTTCATCTTCGCCATCCAGCGGTACAACCCGGCGCCGTTCTACGCGCTGGACGAGGTCGACGCCTTCCTCGACGCCGCCAACGCCGAGATGGTCGGCGAGATGGTCGAGGAACTGGCCGGCGACGCCCAGTTCGTCGTCGTCTCCCACCGCTCGGCACTGCTGGAGCGCTCCGAACGCGCCATCGGCGTGATGATGCAGGACGACAACGTCTCCGCGGTGACCGGCATCGACCTGTCGGCCGAGGGGGTGCCTGCAGATGATTGACGGATCCGATGCGGAAGACGGCGAGATGGAAGACGAGAAACGAACCGACGGTGGCGCGGCCGACGACATCCCGCTGAACATCGCGGGCCACGAGAAGGAAAAGAAGCGCCGAGAGCAGGAAAACGGCGCGAGCAGGAACGGCACCAGCGCGAACGGGACGGACCCGAACGTCAACGGCAACGGGGCCGGCGACGTCGCTGCCGAGGACGACGACGCGGTCCTCTCGGAGTTCGACGTCTCCGACCCGGACGCTGACGACGACGAGGTCGAACCCGTCGAGTTGCTGGTACAACTCGCCAAGGACGACGAGATCGACCCGTGGGACATCGACGTCGTGACGGTCACCGACAAGTTCCTCGACCGCCTCGACGAGGCGGACCTCCGGACCGGCGGGCGGGCGCTCTTCTACGCGTCGGTCCTGCTGCGGATGAAAAGCGACGCGATGTGGGTCGACGAAGAGGAGCAGGAAGACGAGTGGGCCGGTGAACCGTGGGAGGAGCGACCGCCCGAGGAGGGCGGGCCGGTCGTCGACCCCTTCGACGAACTGGAGCGGGAGATCGACCGGCGTATCGACCGGAAACGGGCCCGTGGGATGCCGGAGACGCTGGACGAGTTGGTCCGTGACCTCCGGGAGCACGAGCGGGATACGTGGTGGAAGGAGTCCCGAACCTACGACACCTCGGAGTCACCGTCGGGCTTCTCCCGTGGCGCCCAGACGCTGGATTACCACTCGGGCGACGATTTCCGGATGGACGACGAGCCGACCGCCGACGACGTGACGGGGACGGCCCACGACGAGCACATGGAGGACATCATCAACGACGTCTACGTCGAACTTCAGAGCCACTACGATCAGGGCCGCGACGAGGTGCTGTTCGCGGAGGTTCGGGAAGCCGGCGGCTCGACGGTCAACACCTTCCTCGGACTGCTCTTCCTGGCCCATCGCGGGCAGATCAAACTCCAGCAGGACGACCTCTTCGGCGACCTCTGGGTGCAGGACCCGTCGGCGACCATCGCCGAGGAACCCGCGACGGCCGACGACTGACCCCCTCAGAAACCCGGAAACGGTTGCCGATAGATTTATATTTGAGACTATGGTATGTTGTCTCACACCATGACTCCGTCACGATTCAGAGAACGGCTTGCCGAGACCCGCGACCGGGTCGACCCCGACGACGTGGTGACGGCGCTGACGTACGTCCGCGAGGACGGCCGTCAGCGGTAATCCTCGATAAGTAGCTCTACGTCCTCACGCGTTTCGCGGCTGATAGCCTCGGGTGGCGTGTTGATAGCGCCGTCGAGTGCCCGCTGACACGAACAGTCAGGGCTCTCGTCGAGCGCGCCGACTATCGCGTCGAGCAGGTCGGACATCGACCCCTCGTTCGCTTCGGCGTTGGCCAGTACCGTCTCCAGCGAGACTTCCTCGCCCTCGTACCAGACGTCGTAGTCGGTGATGCCGGTGATCGTCGCATAGCAGAGTTCGGCCTCGCGAGCGAGATGCGCCTCGGGGACCGTCGTCATGCCGATGATATCGAAGCCGCGGTCCCGGTAGAACTCGCTTTCGGCCTTCGTTGAGAACTGCGGCCCCTCGATACAGACGTAGGTGCCGCCATCGACCACCTCGGCGTCGGTCGCGTCCGCGTGGTCGGCCAGTTCTCCGGTCAGGTGTGGGCAGTAGGGGTCGGCCATCGAGACGTGGACGGTGATGCCGTTGCCGAAGAAGGAGCGGGGGCGGTCCCGTGTCCGGTCGAACAACTGGTCGGGAATCACGAGCGTCCGCGGGGGGATGTCCTCCCGGAGGCTCCCGACGGCGTTGGTCGCGATGACGCGGTCGACGCCGATCTGCTTGAGCGCGTAGATGTTCGCCCGATAGGGGACGTTCGTCGGGTCGTACTGGTGGTTGCGGCCGTGTCGCGGGAGGAACGCGACCTCGGTGCCGTCAACGTCGCCGACCTCCAGCGGCGCACTCGGGGCGCCGAACGGTGTCTGGACGCGCTCCTCGTAGCTGTTCTCGAAGCCCAGCGCTTCGTAGATGCCGCTACCGCCGATGATACCGAGCATACCCGGCCTTCGCGGCCGGGGGACTTCGCTTTATGGCCCGCCGTCGGTGGCCCCGCCGGTCTCCGATTCGGTTCTGGCGGCCTCGTATCGTTCTCGCACCCGCTCGAACAACTCTCGTCCTCGTTCGGTCGATAGTCGTGGCTCGCTCGTCGCGAAGAACTCGTCGAGGGCGTCGTACTCCTCGAAATGCCCGTTGTCCGCGTCGGGGTCGTAGCGGCCCTCCCGTTCGTAGACCAGCGCTTGCAGGCAGGTATCCAGCAGGTCCATGTCCTTGACGAACCGTGCCTCTGGGCTCTCGCGGGCCTCGTAGGCCTCCCAGACCTCCCTGATATCCGTCCCGAGTCCCGCAAGTGGGCCGTCCATCGCCGCGCGTTCGCGTCGCTCCTTCTCCGCTTTTTCGACCGTCTGGGCGCCCGTCTCGGCTCTGGTCGCGATGTCACCGATCTCGGCTTCGGCCACGTCATGGACGGCCGCGATTTCGAGCGCGCGCTCGCGGTCGAGGTCCGGCGGGCAGAACCGGACGACGAGCAGGCTCACGCCCCACGAATGGGCGGCGACCGATTCCGGCCGCTCGATGCCACGGAGTTGCCACCCCGTTCTGATCTCGTCTTTCAGGCCGTACGCGTGGGTGAGGGCCTCGATGGTCTCGTCGGCGTCGAACGAGTCGTCGGGCATGTCACCGGAGTCGTCGGGCACGTCAGGCGAGTCGCCAGCGCCCCTCGCCGGCGGCTTCGGCCACGTTGCGGCGCTCCATCTCGTCGAGTACCTCGTCGAGGCGGTTCGGCTGGGCGATCTCCATCTCGATGCGTTCGACGCGGTGATACTCCGAGAGGAAGTGCCGGATGTCGCCCTTCGTGAACGTCTCCTGGTCGGCCTTCTCCATGACGCCGCTCGTGAGGTCGATCATGTCCTCGATGAAGTTCCAGGGGTAGACGACCCACGTCCACTCCTCGAGGCGCTCGCCGACGAACTCGGGTTCGAACTCGCTGGTCTGGAGCAACTGGAGGGTTGCGGTGCGGACGTTCGCGCAGTCGCGGTTGTTGACGTACTCGTGGGCCCGGCGGATGGAACCGCCCGTGTCGGCGATATCGTCGATGACCAGCACGTCCTTGCCCTCGACGCTGCCCTCGGGCATCGGATACCGGACCTGCGGTTCGTCGGCCTTCTGGCCGGTGCCGACGTAGTGTTCCATCTTCAGACTCGTCAGGTCGTCGAGGCCGAGGAAGTCACAGATACAGCGCCCGGCGAACCAGCCGCCGCGGGCCAAGGCGACGACGACGTCGGGTTCGAAGTCGGCCGCCTTGACCTGGTTCGAGACGTTCCGACAGAGGCCGTAGATGTACTCCCAGTTGGTGACGGTGCATTTGAACTCGTCCGGGAGGTCGCTCATGTTGCGAAACTCTGGGGCGGCCGGCATTAATCCCACCGACCCCGCACGAAGGCTTGCACCCTGCGAACGCTTCGCGCTGGCCGAACGCCTAAGCCGCGGGCGCCGGAACGGGAGCCAATGCCTGATTTCGAGGCCTTCGACCACGAAGCGCACATGGAGGCGGCTATCGACCTCGCCTACGAAGCCATAGAGCGCGGGGACCGCCCGTTCGGCTCCGTGCTGGTCCGCGACGACGAGATCGTCATGCGGGAGTCGAATCACGTGCTCACGGAAGACGACATCCGCCGGCATCCGGAACTCCATCTCGCCCATCGGGCCATGCGCGAGATGGACCCGGCGGCCCGCGCGGAGACGGTCCTGTACACCAGCACCGAACCCTGTCCGATGTGTAGCGGTGGGATGCGGTACGCGGGCTTCGGCCGCGTCGTCTACAGCGTCAGCGCCGAGGAAGTCGTCGAGTTCACCGGCGGCGACCCGGCGACTCGAGCCGCCGAGATACTCGATTATGAGGTGGTCGGGCCGGTCGAAAACGAGGCCGGGAGAGCCGTTCACGAGGCCTTCTGGTAGCGCGCCGTCGGCGGCCGCCAGGTTCCGGACACGGCGCCCGACTTAAGAACCGCCCGCGAGACGTGCCCGTATGGACACCCGACGCACGCTTTTAGTCGACGCCTTCACCGACGAACCGCTCTCGGGGAATCCGGCAGGACTGGTTCCCGACGCCGAAGGGCTCTCCGAGGACGCGATGGGGGCGATCGCCAACGAACTGAACGCCTCCGAGACGGCCTTCCTGTTGCCCAGCGACGAGGCCGACCGGCGGATTCGTTACTTCACGCCGACACAGGAGGTCGACCTCTGTGGCCACGCAACGGTCGCCAGCCACGCGTGGCTGGCCGAGGACGGCCAACTCGATGACGGCGAGCACACCCTCCAAACGAACGTCGGCGTCCTCGATATCGAAATCGAGGACGGAACGGTCTGGATGACACAGGACACCGCCGAGGTGAACCGCGTCGACCTCGAGTACGAGCGCGTGGGCGCGGCGCTGGGTGTCGACCCCGCGACCATGACCGACATCGGCGCCGACATGCCGCTGGCGACGGCCTCGACCGGCCTCGACTTTCTCATGGTACCCGTCAACTTCCTCGAAGCCCTCTCGGGCATGGACCCCGATATGGGCGCCATCGCCGAACTGACCGAAGAACTGGGCGTGACCGGCGTTTACACCTTCACCTTCGATGCGCTGGATATGGATTCGACACTCCACGGACGGATGTTCGCGCCCGCGGCGGGCGTCGACGAGGACCCCGTGACCGGGACGGCCTCGGGTGCGGCCGGCGCGTATCTCCGCGAGTACCGGGCCTTCGACGGGGAGTTTCCCGACGAGATGGTCTTCGAGCAGGGCCACTTCCTCGACCGGCCGGGGCGGGTTCGGGTGCGCGCCCGGAGCGACCCCGTTGCGGTCGGTGGCCGGGCGGTGACGGCCTTCGACGGCAGTATCGTCGTTCCGGAGTTCGACGAGGACGATATCATCGAGGCGTAGGCGGACCACTGTAACTGGCGCTGTTGGCCGAATCGACGCGTGTGGGCCGCTAGCAACCCGATATCGTTCCTGACAATCCTTGTCGGAAAGGCACGCTTCGGAACCTTCTTTAGCGGTGTGGACGGTCACTCACGTACAAGATGGCTGTACTCTGGCTGGACGAAATCGGGTCCGACGACCTCGGGGCGGTCGGCGGCAAGGGCGCATCCCTCGGCGAAATGACGGCCGCGGGACTGCCCGTTCCGCCCGGTTTCGTAGTCACCGCGCAGACCTACCGAACGTTCATCGAGGAGACCGGCATCGACGACGAGCTGTTCGAGGCAGTCGACGTCGATTCCGAGGATTCCGCCGCGCTGGCCGAGGCCGAGGCCACCGCCAAGGAACTCATCCTCGAGACGGAACTACCCGAACCGGTCCGTGAGGACATCCTCGCGTCCTACGACGACCTCGACGACGGCGAGGCCTTCGTCGCCGTCCGGTCGTCGGCGACCGCCGAGGACCTGCCCGACGCCTCCTTTGCGGGCCAACAGGAGACCTTCCTCAACATCACCCGTGAGGACCTCGTCGACCGCGTCAAGCGCTGCTGGGCGTCGCTTTTCACCCAGCGTGCGATCTACTACCGCAACGAGCAGGGCTTCGAACACGACGTCGTCGACATCGCCGTCGTCGTCCAGAAGATGGTCGACGCCGAGAAGTCGGGCGTCATGTTCACCTCCCATCCGTCGACCGGCGAGCCGAAGATCATCATCGAGGCCGCCTGGGGTCTCGGCGAGGCCGTCGTCTCCGGCTCGGTCTCCCCGGACAACTACGTCGTCGACCGCGAAAACGACGAGGTACTGGATGCGACCATCGCCGACAAGAAGACGATGATGCTCCGCGACGAGGAGACCGGCAAGACCGTCGAGCAGGAGGTCCCCGACGACCGACGGAACGCCCGCGTGCTCGACGACGACGAGATCGCGGACCTCGTCGACCTCGGCGAGCGTGCCGAGAACCACTACGACGAACCGCAGGACATCGAGTGGGCCATCGTCGACGGCGAGGTCTACATGCTGCAGTCCCGGCCGATCACGACGATCTCCGAGGACGCCACCGAGGAAACGGCGGCCACCGACGGCAACGGCGACCAACTCGTGCAGGGTCTCGGTGCCTCGCCCGGCATCTCCTCGGGCCCCGTTCGTATCGTCCGCAAACTCGACCAGCTCGATAAGGTCAGCGAGGGCGACATCATCGTCACCGAGATGACGACGCCCGACATGGTGCCCGCGATGAAACGCGCAAGCGGCATCGTCACCGACGAGGGTGGCATGACCAGCCACGCCGCCATCGTCGCCCGTGAACTCGGTGCCCCCGCGATCGTCGGCGCCGGCAACGCCACCGAAGTCCTCGGTGACGGGCAGGTCGTCACCATCGACGGCGACAAGGGCTCGGTCACCGAAGGGGCGACCGAACCCGAAGAGGAGACAGACGCCGTCGAGGAGGTCCGCCCGCAGAGCCCGGTCAAGCCGATGACCGCGACCGAAGTGAAGGTCAACGTCTCCATCCCGGAGGCCGCCGAACGCGCCGCCGCGACCGGCGCCGACGGCGTCGGCCTCCTGCGGACGGAGCACATGATCCTCTCGACGAACAAGACGCCCGAGCGCTACCTCGAAGACCACGGCAAGGACGCCTACATCGACGAGATCGTCGAGGGCGTCCGCGGCGTCGCCGACGAGTTCTATCCCCGCCCCGTTCGCGTTCGCACCCTCGACGCGCCGACCGACGAGTTCCGGCAACTCGAAGGCGGCGAGGACGAACCCCACGAGCACAACCCGATGCTCGGCTACCGTGGCATCCGTCGGAGCCTCGACCGACCGGACGTCTTCAAATACGAACTGGAGGCGTTCAACCGCCTGTTCGACATGGGCTACGACAACGTCGAGATCATGTTCCCGCTGGTCAACGACGCCGAGGACGTCCTTCGGGCGCGGAACCTGCTCGAAGAGGTCGGCATCGACCCCGAGAAGCGCCGCTGGGGCGTCATGATCGAGACGCCCGCCTCCGCGCTGACCATCGAGGAGATGGCCGAGGAGGACATCGACTTCGCCTCCTTCGGCACGAACGACCTCACCCAGTACACGCTCGCTGTGGACCGCAACAACGAGCACGTCGCCGACCGCTTCGACGAACTCCACCCCGCGGTGCTGAAACTCATCGGCACCACCATCGAGACCTGCCGCGAACACGACATCGACACCTCGATTTGCGGACAGGCTGGCTCCAAGCCGCAGATGGTCCAGTTCCTCGTCGAGGAGGGCGTCTCCTCCATCTCGGCGAACATCGACGCCGTCCGCGACGTCCAACACGAGGTCAAGCGGAAAGAGCAGGAACTGTTGCTGGATTCGGTCCGCTAAGTTCCAGTCGGTAGGTCGGACCGCTTTTTCGGGCAGAACTCCCATCACGTCACTTTTATTCGCCGACTCCCTGGTGTGGCCCATGCGACGGGGTTTCGCGGCTGTTGCGTTGGTGTGTTTAGTCGCCCTTGCCGGGTGTTCGATGCTTCCCGGAACGTCCGACGGCGGAGCGCCCGGCGTCGAAGACGGCGAACTGACCGACTCCGAGGCGTTGCTCGACGCACACGTCGAGGAACTCACTGGGTCGGGGTATACCCACGAACTCAACGTGAGTCAGCGAGTCAGCACCGGTGAGAACCGGACGGAATCCACGCGCCGCCAACGGACCAGCGTGGCGCCCGATGCCGCCGAATACCAGTTCCAACTGATAAACGACGGACGTGCGTCGTCGCGATTCCTCGTCTGGGGCAACGAAACGGTCGAATATCAGAGCATCGAGGCGGGTGGAAGCCGCGAGTTCCGGCGCTCCGACCCCACGCCCCCCGAATCGCTGGCCGGGGCAACGCTCCTGGAATCGCACCTCACGGCGCCATACGAGGTCGAAGAGATCGAAGAACGCGATGGGCCCAACATCATCCATCTCCGTGCGACGGGCCGGCCGTCGGATGCGTCAGCGTTCCCCAACGAAGCGGCCGATATCAGCAACTACGAGGCGGAACTGGTCATCGACGAGCGGGGGCGCATCCTGGCCTTCGGCGCGCAGGCCGACTACCAACTGAACGGTGAACCCGCCGAGTATCGACTCGACTTCGAGGTCACGGCGACCAGCGACCCCGGCGTCGAACGGCCCGGATGGGTCGACGATCTCGAATCGTAGGGCGATACGATTCTTCTACGACTCGCTTTGCTTCGCCTCGCTCCGCGAGGCCCGAGGCGTGTTATCCGCAACCGCTACTGCTAAAAGTACGGACACGAATTCCGATACGTATGCAGCGGGCCGAACCGCAGGATTTCAGCCGAGTGCTGTCGTCGATGTGTACCGAGCCACATCCGTCGGCCCGCAAGGCGGCCGAACGTTTCCTCGCGACCAACCCCGGCGACCCCGGCACCTACGAGACGGTCGCCAAACTCGAACGCGAGGCCGTCGATATGCTCGGGGAGGTGGCCGGCCTGCCCGACGCGGCGGGCTACATCTCCTCGGGCGGCACCGAGGCCAACATCCAGGCGGTTCGCATCGCCCGCAACCGTGCCGACACCCGGAACCCCAACTTCGTCGCCCCGGCTTCCGCGCACTTCTCGTTCCGCAAGGCCGCGGACATCCTCGGCGTCGAGTTACGGACCGCACCGCTCGAAGATTACCGCGCGAACCTCGATGGCGTCGCCGAACTCATCGACGATGACACCATCCTCGTGGTCGGCGTCGCCGGCACCACTGAGTACGGCCGCGTCGACCCGATTCCCGCCCTGACGGATATGGCCAACGACGTCGACGCTCTCTGTCACGTCGACGCCGCGTGGGGCGGCTTCGTCCTCCCTTTCACTGCCCACGCGTGGAACTTCGACGACGCCGACATCGACACGATGACCATCGACCCCCACAAGATGGGGCAGGCGGCGGTACCTGCCGGCGGCCTGCTGGCCCGCGGCCCGGAACTGCTCGACGAACTCGCGATCGACACGCCGTATCTGGAATCCACCTCGCAGGTGACGCTGACCGGGACCCGGAGCGGCGCGGGCGTCGCAAGCGCCGTCGCCGCGATGGAGGAGTTGTGGCCGGAAGGCTACGAGGCCCAGTATCGGCGCTCCCAGACCAACGCCGACTGGCTGGCCGCGGAGGTCCGCTCACGCGGCTTCGACGTCGTCTCGCCCGTCCTCCCCATCGTCGCGATGGATTTCTCCCGCGACCGCATCGCCGAGCTACGGGACCGTGGCTGGCGCATCTCGCCGACCGAGAACGGCGAGGCTCGGGTCGTCTGTATGCCCCACGTCACCCGGCCGATGCTCCAGGAGTTCCTTTCGGACCTCGACCGGTTGGCGTGAGTCGAATGGCCGGATTCGACCGTTTAAACGTTCATAAACCGATTAAACGGTCGAACGGTCTCGTCGGTTGAAGTCGGTTCGTCGTCTACGACCGGGTACGATGAAGCGAACGATATCGATCCTGTTTGCCGTGCTGGTGGTCGCGAGCGCCTTCGCCGCGCCCGTGGCCGCCCAGCCTGGCGGCAACGTGGACGAGTGTCAGAACGCCGAGGAAGGGCCGAGCGGTGATGCGGGACCGCCGGGCTTCGTGAGCGGACTCCTCGATGGGGTCGCCGGGTTCCTCGGTGACCTATTCAGTAACCTGCCGGTCCCGAACTTCGTGAAGGGCTTCTTCGGCGCCTCGACGTGTTGACCGCACGACTGCGAACCCATCGGTAACCGGTACGTTGCCCCGGTCGACCCGACGCTCCAGACTTAAGTCCCCCGACGTACTGGGGCCATTCATGAACCTGCTTTTGGGGGCACGGACCGGGGTCTTTCGGGGACGACCCGAGGCGGTAGAGGCCCCCGTCCGCGTTCTCGATTGTGACCGGGTCCTCCGCGTTCGAGCGTTCGGACCACGGGTCTACGCGGCGACCCGCAGCGGCCTCTATCGCTCGCTGGACGGCGGCCGGTCGTGGAACCACATCGAGACGCCGCGGCCGGAGGTGTATTCGGTGCTGGAAGCCCCGGTCGGCGAACGGCTCTACGTCGGCACGCACCCAGCCCACGTCTACGTCTCCGAGGACGCGGGCGAGTCGTGGGCCGAGTGTGAGACGTTTCAGGAACTCCCCTCCCGCGAGGAGTGGTACACGCCGCGACATCGGAACGAGTCCCACGTCCGGGCGTTGCGGTCGGCGGGCGGCGAGCGCATCGTCGCCGGCGTCGAGGTCGGCGGCGTCCATCTCAGCGAGGACGGTGGCGAGACGTGGACCGAGCGCCGACAGGGGGTACACGACGACGTCCATCACGTGCTGGTGCAGGACGCCGAGGAGTGGGTCGCCTCGACGGGTACCGGGCTCTATCGGACGCGGGATTCGGGCCGGTCGTGGACGCGTCTCGACGGGGACCTCGACCGGCGGTACTTCCGCGAGGCCTTCTCTTACGACGGCCGCCTCTATGCGGCCGCGACGGCTGGTCCACCGCCGACGTGGGACGGCCCGAAGGGAACCGACGCCGCCCTCTACGAGTCCTGTGACGGCGGCGACACGCTCGAACCCGTCGAATACGCGGGGGCGCCCGGCGAGTTCGTCCTCTCGTGGGCGGCGGCGGACGGGAACGTCTACGCGGGCACGACCGGCGGCCTCCTGCTCCGACGGGAACCGGATGGCTGGCTCGGCGCCGGGTCGATATCGGCCGAGATCGGGTCGCTTGCGGCCGTCGAATAGAGGTCTCGCCGCTCGAACCCCGAAGGTGCGTCCCATAGCGGGACTGTTTTACCCCCGACGGACGGCATGTCGTGTATGCACGAGGAGTTCCCTACCGACGACCCCGCGGTGGTCACCTGCGGGTTGCCGTACGCCAACGGCGACCTGCACGTCGGCCACCTGCGGACCTACGTCAGCGGTGACGCCTTCTCCCGGGCGCTGGACCGTGTCGGTCAGAACGTCGCCTTCGTCTGCGGCTCGGACATGCACGGCACGCCTATCGCCGTCAACGCCGCCGAGGAGGGCGTCGACCCCGAGGAGTTCGCGCTCGAGTACCACGAGCAGTACGAGGAGACGTTCCCGAAGTTCAACGTCGACTTCGACAACTACGGCCACACGCACGACGAGACGAACACCGAGGTGACACGGGAGTTCGTCCGCTCGTGGATCGACAACGACCACGTCGTCGAAAAGGAGATCGAGGTCGCCTGGGACGCCGAGGAAGACCAGCCGCTGCCGGACCGCTTCGTCGAGGGGACCTGTCCCTACTGCGGCGAGAAGGCCCGCGGCGACGAGTGTGACGAGGGCTGTCAGCGCCACCTCGAACCCGGCGAGATCGAAGACCCCGTCTCGACGATCACGGGCAACCCCGCCGAGTACCGCACACGGCCGCACAAGTTCCTCCGCCTGTCGGACTTCCAGGACTACCTCAAGGCCTTCATCGACCGGCTTGAGGGCACCGAGAACGCCCAGAACCAGCCCCGTGAATGGATCGAGGGCGAACTGGAGGACCTCTGTATCACCCGCGACATGGACTGGGGAATCGATTATCCGGGCGATGGTGAGGAAGCCGAAGACCTCGTCCTCTACGTGTGGGTCGACGCGCCCATCGAGTACGTCTCCTCGACGAAGCAGTACTCCGAGCGGGTCGGCACCGAGGCCTTCGACTGGGAAGCCGCCTGGAAGAACCAGAGCGACGGCACGCCTCCTGAGGGTGGCGACCTCGTCCACATCATCGGCCACGACATCATCCAGCATCACACCGTCTTTTGGCCGGCCATGTTGCGGGGCGCCGACTACAACGAACCCCGCGCAGTCATGGCCTGTGGATTCGTCAACCTCGCCGGCAAGGCCTTCTCGACCTCCCGGAATCGGGCGGTCTGGGCCGACGACTACATCGAGTCAGGCCTGCATCCCGACCTCTATCGGTACCACATCATCACCGGAAGCGAGTTCACCGCCGACGTGAACTTCTCGTGGGACGGCCTCCAGGAGCGCGTCAACAGCGAACTCGTGGGCACGCTCGGGAACTTCTGCTATCGCTCGCTGCTCTTCGCCGAGCGGAACTACGACGGCACGCCCGACACCGACGTCAGCGAGGGAGTCCGAGACCGCATCGAGGAGGCGATGGCCGAGTTCCGCGAGGCCATCAACGACTACCGGGTCCGCGGCCTCGGTCGTGCGCCGGTCGAACTCGCGAAGTTCGGCAACGAGTACATCCAGCAGCACGAACCCTGGAAGCTCACCGACGACGACCCCGAGAAAGCGGCGCAGGTCATCCGCGACTGCGTCCAGATCTCGAAGGCCGTCGCGGTCCTGATGGAACCCGTCCTGCCCGGCAAGGCCGAGGACCTCTGGAGCCAACTCGGCGAGGACGGCTCCGTCCACGAGGCGGACCTCGGCGATGCGCTTGCGGCACCGCCCGCCGAGTTCGACGACCCCGACGAACTCTTCGGCCAGATCGAGGACGACCGCGTCGAGGAACTCAACGAGCAACTGGAGGAAAGCATCGCGGCCGCGGAGGAAGAAGCCGATGCCGAAACCGAAAGCGACGAGGAGGCCGCCGACGAGAGCGAGGATATGGACATCGAACCCATCAACGACGAACGGGTACGTTTCGAGGAGTTCCAGGACCTCGACCTCCGCGTGGCCGAAGTACTGTCGGCCGAACCCATCGAGGGCGCCGACAAACTCGCCAAACTGCAGGTCGACATCGGCGTCGAAGAACGGCAGATCGTGGCGGGTATCAAGCAACTCCACGACCTCGATGAGCTTCCGGGAACGCGCATCGTCGTCGTCGCCAACCTCGAGAAGAACGAGCTGTTCGGCGTCGAATCCAATGGCATGCTGCTTGCGGCCGGCGAGGAGGCGGACCTCCTGACGACCCACGGTGACTCCGAACCGGGCACGAAGATCCGGTAGCGGTCGTCCTCCCTTTTAAACCCGCCAGCGACGCCTGCCGTATCCCGACAACCATTTGCGCGCGGTGCTGTTATGACCGGATATGAGCGACCGCGAGGACGCCGAGGAGTCGGCCGAGGACGTTGCGGACGAGGAGTGGGCCTTCACGCTCTCGGACCTCGAAGACCGCGAAGCGGCCGCAGAGGAGCGAATCCGCCCCATCGAGGCCAACACTCCGTCGCTCGAGGGGACCGTCTTCTTCCTGCTCGGCGTCGCCTTCGCCGTGTTCGTCATCTCGCGGCTCTTCGTGGGCTGATACGGCTCGTTACACCGAGTCGTATGAGGCCGCCGCGTTCGCGCGGATACCGTCCGAACCATTATCCTCTGGTAACCCCTAGAGCGGGTATGGCGGAACTCTTCGGCTACTCGGTACCGTTCCTGCTGGTCCTCATCGGAGCGGTGCTGATGGTCATGGAGGCGTTTGCCCCCGGTGCCCACTTCATCGTCATCGGGCTCGCCCTGCTGACGGCGGGCCTCGTCGGGTTGGCCATCGGGCCCGCGCTCCCGACCGCCGTCCTGCCGCTGGTCCTTGCTGGCGTCGTCCTCGCCGCCGGCGGTGCCGCCCTCTACGTCTATCGAACGTTCGACTTCTACGGCGGGAAGGGCGCCGGCAAGACCTCGGATTCGTCGTCCCTGCGCGGCAAAACGGGCCGTGTGACCCAACGGGTCACGAAAGACGATGGGGAGATAAAACTGGACAGTGGCGGTTTCAACCCCTACTATCAGGCTCGGGCGATGGGCGGCGAGATCCCCGAAGGTGAGGAGGTGATGGTCGTCGACCCCGGCGGCGGCAACGTGGTCACCGTCGAATCCGTCTCGACCTTCGAGGACGATATCGACCGCGAACTCGCCGCCGACCGCCTGCAACAGGACCGCGAGTCCGACCGCGACGCCGACGGGGAACGCGACCCCGCCTGACTGCGGCGCGGTCGTCGTTCGACGCTCCGGTCCGGTTCGACGTGCTGGCTACTCGCCGCCGAGCGTCGCGACCAGGAGGAACGTTTCGGGCCGGACTGCTTCGTGTTCGATCTCGAAGCCGTGCTCGCCGAGTGCGTCGGCCGCCTCTGCGGCGGTGAACCGTTCGTCGACCGGCGGGCCGTGCTCGCCGCTGCCCGTCGCGGCCCAATCGACGATGACGAGTCGTCCGTCGGAGGCCAGCACGCGGTCGATCTCGGCGATGGCCTCGTCGTTCGCGAACTCGTGGTAGGTCATCGTCGAGAAGGCGGCATCGAGGCTGTCGTCGGCGAACGGGAGGTCGCCCACGCCGCTGGTCACGGGTTCGACGTTCTCCGGGAGGCCCTTCTCCCGGTAGTAGTCGTGCATCTCTTCCTGTATGTCGACCGCGTACACCTCGTCGGCGTGTGGGGCGACCTCGTCGGTGTAGAAGCCGGTGCCGCTCCCGAGGTCGGCGACGGTGTCGGTCGCCTCGGGAGCGACGGCCCAGAGCAGTTCCTCCGCCGAGAGGAACCGGTACCGTCGGGCGGCGTCTTCGAGTCGGTCGGCGCCGGAGGCGTCGAAGGTGTGAAACCCCATTACAGGTTCCCGAAGGCGTCGTCGACGAGTTCGCCGGTCTCGGCGATGATGTCGGCTATCTCCTCGTCGTCGGGCGACATGCCGAGGAGACGGGCGATGCGCATGATGGAGACGTGGTAGACGCGCTGTTGGCCGGGCGCTTCCTCCCAGACGACGACGTTGCAGGGCATCAGCGCACCGAGGCGGTTGTCGGTGACGTCGAGCGCACGGTCGGCGACCGAGGGGTTGCAGGCGCCGAGGACGTAGTAGGGGTCCCGACCGGCGTCGACCTTCTCGTTGAGCATCTCGGAGACGGAGAACTCGACGGGGATGCCGAATCCGGCGTCCGTAAAGGCCTCACGGACGTGTTCGATGGCTTCCTCGTGGCCCATCTCGAGGGTCGTCTGTTCTTCACCGATCTCGTCCGGGTCGATCTGCGAGGGGTCGATAGGGAGTGGCATTCCTGTAATATATTGGGTGCTTGCAGAAAAACCCTTTCGACACCGACACCGACGGTCACGGTCTGTGCTGGTCGAATCGGGCGGTCAACAACCACAAAGCCAATCAACGTCGATAGTATTCTTGTACATAAATGGATAACGAGAGCAAGATTACTCGGCGACGGGCCCTCCTCGCCGGTGGGGCGACGACCGTCTTCGGCGGCGGTATCGCGTATCTCGCGTCCCGCTCCGAATCGAGCAGTCCGACGTACGTTCCCGAGTCCTCCCAGTCGAGCGACGGGACGACTGGCCTCGGTATCGAACTCGCCGGCCGGCCCGTCGCTGGCGACGCCGATGCACCGGTCGATATCTACTACTGGACCGATTACCTCTGTCCCTTCTGCAAGAAGTTCGAGACGGAGACGCTTCCGGACATCGGTGAGAACTACCTCGATACCGGGGAGGTGCGACTCGTCACGCTTCTGTATCCCAACATCGGGGAGTACTCGATGCCGGCGGCCGTCTGGAGCCGGTGTGTCTGGTCGCAGGTCGCCGACAGCAACCCGGCTGCCTTCTGGCGCTGGCACGAGGCGGCCTTCGACGAACAGGCGGAGTCCGGCAAGGACTGGGCCGACGAGGAGACCTTCCGGGGCGTCACCGAGCGAACGGACGGCGTCGCCGTCTCCGAGGTCGAGTCCTGCCGGCAGAACCGCGGCGAGGATATCCGTGCTTCCATCGAGCCGAACCTCGAGATCGCGCAGTCGGCAGGGATACAGGGCACGCCGGGCTTTCTCATCTACAATCGCGACTCGGAGGCGGCGGGCAAACTCGTCGGCGCCCACCCCTACGAGAACTTCGAGAGCGCCATCGAGCAGGTTCGACAGGCATGACCGAAACGCATCCTCCCGGCGGGCCGTGGGCCCGTAACCTCGCGTCGGCGCTCGGCTACCCGCTCACGTCGAACCGCCGACTGCTGGTCGCGGGTGCCGTCGCGGTGCTGACCTACGCACTGCTGGTGTTGAGTACGTTCCCGCAGTTCACGATACAGCTTCTGACGAGGAACCCGACGGACGTCTTCTATGCGGTGGCGTCGCTGACCCGCGAGACGTATCTGAGCGTCGGCTGGCTCGGCCTGGGTCTCGTCACGACATATGCGCTCTTGACGGGCGTGGCCGTGACGAACGCGGTCACGCTCTTCCGCCGAGCGCGCCGCCGGAGCGCCTCGACGGCGCTCGGCATCCTCCCGGGCTTTCTGGCGGCCGGCTGTGCGAGCTGTGGCGCCGGCGTCCTCGGCGCTTTGGGCTTCGTCGGCGCGATGGCGGCTCTCCCCTTCGAGGGGAACCTCCTTCGACTCGGCGGTATCCTCCTACTCCTGTTCTTCCTCGGCCGGACCGGCGACCCCCGGACCTGTTCCATCGACGGAGGGCTCCTCTCGTGACGGACGCTGAACGTTCGGGTCGCCGACGGCGCCTCCTCAAGAGTCTCGGCGTCGGTATCGGCGCCTTCCTGCTTTTCGGAGTCGTCACGGGCCTTCTCCCGAACCCCATCTACGTTCGCATGGTCGAGCGCACGCCGGCCGATTACGTCTTCCTCGTCGCGACTGCCGCCTTCGCTGCGGCGTTCGTCTACCAGCGGTCGCTGACCGACGACCCCATCGGGGACCGCTTTGCGGCCGGCGGCATCGTCGGCGGTTTCCTCGCCTTCGGCTGTCCGATCTGTAACGCGGTGTTGCTCGCGCTCTTCAGTTCGTCGGCGCTGATGACCTACTTCGACCCCCTCCGGCCCGTCCTCGGAACCGTGAGCGTCCTGCTTTTCGTCGGCCTGCTCTCCTATCAGCGCCGACGCTGTACGCGCTGTTGAGAGGCGGATCGGCCCCCCGACCTGAAAATCGGCCGCGTTCCAGAAACTGGGAACCGGCGGCGATTTCTTGTAGCAGGAGGCCCATCTCCACGACGTTCGGAGTGGGATTTCGGTGGTCCCGAAAGGCCACCGTGCCGACACGATATTCACGACCTGATATGAGCGATACGACACTGTACGACCGGCTCGGCGGCCACGACGGCATCCGTGCGGTCGTCGACGATTTCTACGACCGGTTGGTAGCCGACGAGGAGTTGGGACCGTTCTTCGAAGACGCCGACATGGAGCGGCTCCGGAAGACGCAGACGGATTTCCTCTGTGAGGCGGCCGGCGGGCCGGAGACCTACGACGCGGCTCCGGTCCGTGAGGCCCACCTCCACGTCCCGTTCACGCCTGACCACATCCAACGAGCGGTCGAACTCCTCTACGAGAGCCTCGACGCCTTCGACGTTCCCGAGGAGGACGCGGATGCGGTCGTCGAGGCGGTAGCGGCATACGAGGAGGAACTGCTGGCCTCGCCCGAGGACGAGTAAGCCGCGCGCTTCGGACGGCCTATCGCGCGGCCTCGTCTAGTGGTACGCCTTTTCGCCGGCTTCGATCGGTACGTCGAGCCAGTTTTCGGTCGGCGGGAGGGGACACTCGTACTCGTCGGAGTAGGCACAAGTCGGGTTGTAGGCCTCGTTGAAATCGAGAATCCATGTCCCGTCGTCGGTCCGATGGCTCTCGGGTTCGAGGTCGAGATAGCGACCGGCGCCGTAGGTTTCCTCGCCGCTGGTCGCATCGCGAAACGGGACCCAGAGCCGCTCGTCGTCGGGGTCGCTCTTGTAGGCTTCGAGCGTGACTTCCTCGCCGTCGACCTCGAACCGGAACTGTCCCCACCGGAGGTAATCCCGCTCACCGTCGGTGCTGGTTCCGACGGTCACCGTCTCCTTGTCGTCGTATTCGTGTAACTCGAGTTCGAACCGATACGACTCGTCGATGGGGTAGTAGGAGAGCCCCTCGAAGCCGCCCCGTTCGGCCGCCGGTATCGGCGAGTGGGGGTTCGTCCCGAAGTACTCGTCTTTCGCCTCACGGTCCGCTCGAATCTCGGCCTTCCAGTCCGTGTCCATATCCGTGTCTACCGGTTCGTCGGTTCTATGCTTTCGGCCGTTTCCCACCGCACGGGACGACCCGGAAATCTCGACGTTCCGCCGGACTCTATAGTCGTTTCCCTCGGCTGGGGTGGACGAAGGGCAATGAAAGGACAGCAAGAGGCGTCGGCTCCCACCGCCTCAGTCGATGACGATAGAGCCCTTCATACCGAGCGACAGGTGTGGTTCACAGTGGTAGAGTGCGATGCCGGACTCGTCGAACGTGTACGAGTACTCGTTATCGGCTCCATCAACTGCTTCACCGGAACTGAACTCGTAGTCGGATTCGCCGATCTGATCGTCCGGTTCGGCCTCGACGTTGTGGGCCCCGCCCTCACCGGTCCACTCCCACAGGATCTCGGTTCCGGACGAAACAGCTACCGCGGATGGTCCGTACGCTAACCCGTCGTCCCCGGCTCCGACGTCTATCGACACATCGCTCTCCTCACGGAGATCCATGATCTCCCCATCGTAATTATTCGCCGCATCACCGACGTCCGTCTCGGTCATCCACTCGTCGACGGCCGGATAGTCGCTTCCCGGAATCGTGTCCGCACCGTTTCCGTTCCCGTCGTCGCCGGCACAGCCCGCTAACCCCGCGACGCCCGCTGCCGAAAGTGTGGCGATCGATTTGAGAACCGTACGTCGCTTTCCCTTCCCGCGTGGCATTCGTTCCATAGTACTAAACTATTGTTCTCGATGCACATATATTGTAACCTCTTCTGACCCTTCAGAAAGTAGTGAAAGACGGCTTGTACCCGTGTATAGTCCCAAATTCTCGTGGATTTATATCTCGGTTGACATTCGGTGATGGGATAATACCGGTATCTCGCCGGACGCGTTCGGCTGTTACGGCCCGGCTTCAGGAATAGCGAGGCAGCGTGGTCAACTCGCCCAACGGCGCATAAAACAGGAGGTGCTCTCGTCCGAGGTCTCCCGGGGCTGGCCGGCGGTCACCGCCGGTGTGAACGGCCTGCGCGACGAGATAGTTGAACCCGAACGTGAGTTTGAAGTAGTCCTCGACGAGCCCTTCGTCGATGGTCGCTGCGAGGGCGTCGTGAATCACCCGGCCTTTGGTTCGGGCGGTCTCACACCCCGGTTCGGGGAAGAACTCCCTGGCGAAGAACGCGTATTCCGCCTCGGCATCGAGGAACTCCGGGACCACGTCTTCGATCGACTCGGGTGGGCCCGCTTCGAGCGCCGCATCGTGTATCCGGTCGGCAAACGGGGCGACGGACTGCCACTCCGGTGACGGCGAGTCCGGAGACCGGTTCTGATAGAAGTCGATACAACAGTCGGGATAGCCGTGTAATCGGCCCTGATACCGCTCGAAGGCTTCGAACGAATCCGCTACGACCGCCTCGACGTTCTCTCGCATGACCGCCTCCGGCGTCGGGGCGTCGTCTTCCCGGAAGAGGTACACGCGAGCGCCGTAATGGAGACGGTTGTCCGTACGTAGCCACTCCGGAACGACGAAACAGCGACCGGGAAACTGTCGGTCGAGGTAGTCGACTTCCGGAACGGTTCGTAACTGCCGACGAAACCGACGGGACGCCTCCCAGAGGTGCTGTTCGGTGAGCGATTCGACCCTCACGTCGATGCGTTCGTAGGTCTCCTTGGAGTCTCGCAGGCCGGCTAGCCGTCGTTCACTGGGCGAGAACTCGTCGGCCGTCCGCAGTGCTCGCGACTGCCCGGCGAAATACGTCTCGTCGAGCTGGATGCTGGCTCCCTTCCTGTGCCCGTCGAGTACCGCCTGTCCACTCAGCGCGGCAAACGTCGGGAGACGACGAATACCGTCGGACACGTCACGCTCTCCTGTGGTCGTCTGCGGCCGGATCAACGCCCATGCTCCGTGTCTCCATTACGAACGCGAACCTCGTTAAAGACAGGGCTACCGAGAACTGCCGTTCGTATTTTCCCGTAACTGATCGGTCCCCCCATCGCCCGACACTATCGGACCGTTCGAGGACTCGTCTCAGCGAAATCCGCTGTTTGCAGGGAACCCTTTTGCCGGTACCGGCCGAACGGTGCGATATGCGAGAGACGTTCGTCAGCGGCGGCGATACCGCGTGGACGAGCGCGGCCGACGAGGCGAAACACGGCGGCACCGAGGGAACCCGCGACTAACGATGGCTGCCGACACTCCCACCGCGTTCGTCGAGCGCCGCCGCGACGAACTGGTCGAACGCACCCTCGATCTGCTGTCGGTCGACACCGCGAACCCGCCGGGGTCGACCCGCGATATCGTCGACTTCATCGAGGCGTATCTCGATTCCTTTGACGTCGATATCGAACGGGTCGCCGTCGACCCGGCGAAACCCAATCTTCTGGTCACCGTCGACGGGGCGGGCGACGGAACGCTCCTCTACAACGGCCATCTGGATACGGTCCCGTTCGACGCCGACGCCTGGAGCCACGACCCGCTCGGGGAACGCGTCGACGACCGCGTGTACGGCCGCGGCGCGACCGACATGAAGGGTTCAGTCGCCGCGATGCTGTTCGTCATCGAGGCCTACACCGAAACCGGAACGACCCCGCCCGTCGACCTCGCCTTCGCGTTCGTCAGCGACGAGGAGGTAAGCGGCGATGCCGGTCTGCCGGCGCTTCTGAAGGACGACCGCCTCGCTGCCGACGCCTGCGTCATCGGCGAGCCGACCTGCGAGGAGGGCCGCCACTCGGTGACGGTCGCCGACCGCGGGAGCATCTGGCTGACGCTCGACGCCCGCGGCGAGGCGGCCCACGGATCGCGGCCGATGCTTGGCGAGAACGCCATCGACCGCCTCTACGCGGGTATCGAGACGCTTCGCGAGTGGTTCGGCACCTGGGAGTTCGACCTCGATGCCGCGATGGTCCCCATCGTCGAGGAGTCGGTCGAGTACTACGCGCCGATGATGGGCGAAACCGAGGCCCGGAAGCTGTTCACGTCCCCGACGATCAATCTGGGGACCATCGAAGGCGGGGAGGCCATCAACAGCGTCCCGCAGTCGGCACGCGCCGAGATCGATATCCGGCTGACGGCGGGCGTCCAGACGCCGGCGATGCTCTCGGCGATCCGGGCGTGTGCCGCCGACTGCGAGGGCGTCACCATCGTCGACGTCTCCTGGAGCAACGGGACTGCCGAACCCGTCGACAGCCCGCTGGTCGAAGCCGTCGCCTCGACGGCAGAGGACGTGGTCGGCGAGCGGGTCTACCGACGAAGCGCGACCGGGGGCGGCGACGCGAAGAAACTCAGAACCGCTGAAATTCCGACCGTCGAGTTCGCCTTCGGGACCGATACGGTCCATGCCGTCGACGAGTACACGACCGTCGATGCCCTCGTCGATAACGCGGCCGTCTACGCCCGCCTCCCGGAGGCGCTGGCGAGCGCGATTCGGTGACAGCGTTCGAGCGACGGGCCGACGGACGGTCCCCGTCCGTGGGAATCGCCACAAGTACTTAAATACGGATGGGGCGTAATATTGGGTATGGAGACCAATATCGGTTCCACCGACCGGATCGTCCGACTCGTGGCCGGCGTGATACTGGCGGGCCTCGGCCTCGCGAACTTCGCCGGTGTCGTGGAACTCGGCTACACCGTCGCCCTGATCGCCATCATCGTCGGGGCCGTCCTCGTCGGGACCGCCATGACCCGGATGTGCCTGATCTACCGGATCGCCGGCGTCGATACCTGCCAGACGCGGTAGGATGGAGCGGTTCCAGAACACGGGCCAACCCGACTGGGACTGGTGGGGTCGGCTGTGGCCGACGCCCGGGGAGACGTTGCGCCGACTCGGCGTCGAATCGGGCGAGTCGCTCGCCGAGGTCGGGTCCGGCAACGGCTACTTCGCGCTTCCAGCCGCCAGGATAACCGGCCCCGGAACGGTGTACGCCATCGACCTCGACGAGTCCCTGCTCGCGGAACTGGAAACCCTCGCCGACCGGCAGGGCATCGACAACGTCGAACCCCGCTGCTGTGACGCGCGGGCGCTGACGAACGACCTTCCCGAGGCCGTCGATACGGTCCTGCTGGCGAACACGTTCCACGGAATCGCCGACCCCGAGTCCTTCGCCGCAGAGGCGTTCAAAGCGCTTGCCTCCGAGGGTCGGTTCCTCGTCGTCAACTGGCACGACCGCTCGCGTGCCGAGACGACCGTTCTGGGCGAACCGCGCGGGCCGCCGACCGAACTCCGGATTTCACCCTCGGAGACGCGGGCCATCGTCGAGAACACCGCCCCGTTTTCGACGGTCCGTCGCATCGAATTACCGCCCTACCACTACGCGCTCTGCTTCGAGCGGTAGCGCGGTCGGTCCCTTCCGAAGGCCGTCCCCGAGGTCGCTGACTGGCCCGCGAAGCGTTGTTTCATTATCTTGGAATTAGAGTGCAATATTAATACGTCCCCGTCGAAGGTACACCTGTACCAATGACCGAGACCGATATCGAACCAACCGCGACCGTCGATGCCCGTGGCGCCGCCTGCCCCGGTCCCCTGATGGACCTCATCGGCAAGATCCGGGACGTGGAGTCCGGCGACGTCGTGCGACTGTTGAGCGACAACGAGCAGTCGCTGACCGACGTCTCCGAGTGGGCCGAGGAGGCCGGTAACGAACTCCTCACCGTCGAGGAACTGGAGGACCACTACGAGTTCTACGTGGAGAAAGCATGACCGAACACGTCGTCATCCTCGGTGGCGGGACCGGCGGGACCGTGCTGGCCAACGACCTCGCCGACCGACTCGACTCGGAGCTGGACGCCGACGAGGTCCGCGTCACGCTCGTCAACGACGGCCCGGACCACGTTTATAAACCGGTCTGGCTGTACGTCCCGTTCGGTCAGCGCGAACCCGAGGACGGCCGCCGGCAGCTTTCCGAACTCGTCGACGACCGCATCGACCTCCGCATCGACCGCGTGACCGACATCGACACGGACGCCCAGCGACTCCGGTGTCGCGAGGGCCGCTCGCTCGAGTACGACTACCTCGTCCTCGCGACCGGGTCGACGCTCGCCCCGGAGGAGATTCCCGGCCTCGAGGATGCCGGTCACGACTACTACAGCGAGACGGGCGCCGAACGGCTTCGCGATGAGTTGCTCTCCTTCACCGAGGGCCACCTCGTGTTGAGCGTCATCGGGACGCCGCACATGTGCCCGGCCGCGCCGCTGGAGTTCGTGTTCATGGCCGACGACTGGTTCCGAGAGCGCGGCCTCCGCGAGGACGTCGACATCACTTACACCTACCCCATCCAGCGGGTCCACGGCAACCCCAACATCGCCGAGTGGGCACAGCCGATCATGGAGGACCGCGATATCAATATCGAGACGTTCTTCAACGCCGAGGAGATCGACCCCGAGGCCCAAGCCATCACCTCGATGGAGGGGTCCGACCTCGAGTACGACCTCCTCGTGTCGATTCCGCCCCACCGCGGTATCGACCTCGTCGAGGAGGCGGGCCTCGGCGACAACGGCTGGGTCGACGTCGACAAACACACCCTCGAAGCCGAGGCCGCGGAGAACGTCTACGCGCTCGGTGACACGGCCGATACGGGCGTGCCGAACGCCGGCAGCGTCGCCCACTATCAGGCGGGCGTCGTCGCCCAGCGACTCGCCAGCGATATCCGCGGCCGCCCGGCGACGGCGACCTACGACGGCAAGACGCTGTGCTTCATCGAGACCGGCATGGACGCGGCCTCGTTCGTCGAGTTCGACTACGAGAACCCGCCGTCGCCGGCGCCGCCTTCCCAGAAGCTCCACTGGTCGAAGCTCGCGTACAACGAATCCTACTGGCTCACCGCGAAAGGGTTGCTCTGACCATGTCCGAGGAAACGCCCACAGCGGAGGCCGCTTCCGAGGAGTCGCCGCTCGAGGGGACCGAACTCGAGGAGGCCATCGCCGAGAACCCCGACGAAGTCGCCGAGTTCGTCCGCCGGCTGGACGCCGTCAACGAGTTGCTCGACGTGCTCGCACTCGGCGAGGGCGCCCTCACCGACGAGATGGTGCGGGATATGGCCGATACGACGGCGACGCTGGCCGAATCCGCCGATGGCATCGCGACCGACGAGACCATCGGGTTGGCCGAGTCGGTCGGCCAGAACGGCGCGGAACTGCAGGAGGCACTCGAATCGCTGGTCGTTCTCCAGCGGTCCGGTTCGCTCGACGAACTGGTCGAACTCGCGGAGGTCGCCTCGCTTCTGACCGCCGCACTCGACGACGAGATGGTCCGGTCGCTCGCCAAGACGGGCTCCTCGCTCGGCGAGGTCGCCGAAACGGCCGCCGACGAGGACACTCGGAACGGCCTCGAGACGGTCATGCAGAGCGTCGGCGACGCCGAGAGCGAGCCGCCGGAAAAGGTCGGCCCCCTCGGACTGGTGAAGGCCTCGCGGGACCCGGACGTCCAGTACGGCCTCGGGTATCTGCTCTCCATCGCGGCGGCCATCGGCCGCTCGCGTGCGGACGGTGTCGAACCGTAAGCGGCCGTTCGATTTCGTCTTCGGCTCGGTACGGTCGTCGTGGGGTGTCTCCGTCCGGTCGAGAGTCCGCCATTATAGTATTGTGTTATATTCCCAAAATTATTAAACACCCGAATCGTACCTCTCGATATGGCTATAGGTGAAACGGGTAGAGACAGTGCCATCCCGCTCGATGCGGGGTCGCTCGCGACCGTCACCGAACCGGTCAGTGTCCGTCTCGCCGAGTCCTCCCTCTAACGCAATATGAATCCAACAGAACTCCGGGCGGACGTGCCCGCACTTCAGGAGGCTGTCTACCTGAACTTCGGTGCCCACGGGCCGAGCCCCCGATACGTCGTCGAGGCCGCGAACGAATTCCAGCAGTCACACGAGTACCACGCCCCCGTGCGGGACGACCCCTACGGGGCAGCCTTCGAAGCGTTCGACCGCACCCGCGAGCGCGTCGCCTCGTTCATCGGCGCCGCGCCGGACGAGGTCGCGCTCACCGAGAGCACGACGGCCGGCATCAACGCGGTCGCCAACGCCATCGACTGGGAACCGGGCGACGTCGTCGTTCGGACCGACCTCGAACATCCGGCCGGCATCCTCCCGTGGCAGCGGCTCCGGGCGGACGGCGTCGAGGTTCGCGTGGTCGAAACCGAAGACGGCCGCCTCGACCCGGCGGACTTCGCCGAGGCCGTCGAGGGCGCGAAACTGGCCGTTTTCAGTGCGGTGACGTGGACCCACGGCACGCGGCTGCCCGTCGCCGAACTGGTCGATATCGCTCACGACGCCGGCGCCCGTACGCTCGTCGACGCCGTGCAGGTCCCCGGCCAGATGCCGATGGACGTCACCGAGTGGAACGCGGACGTCGTCGCCGCGGCCGGCCACAAGTGGCTGCTCGGGCTCTGGGGCGGCGGGTTCCTCTACGTCGACCGCGAGGTGGCCGAATCGCTCGCGCCGCGAACCGTGGGCTACCGGAGCGTCGAGACGCCGACCGCCGACCCCTACGAGTTCGCCGCGGGCGCGCGCCGCTTCGAGGTCGGGTCGGCCAACCCCGCGCCTCACGTCGCGCTTCGGGAAGCCATCGAGGTGATCGACGAGGTCGGCGTCGAGCGGATACAGCAGCGCATCCAGCGGCTGGCGGCCCGGTTCGTCGATTCGGTCCCGAGCGACGCCCTTCGGAGCCCCGAAACGCCCGAATCGGGACTGGTGACCGTCGACGTCGAGGACTCGGCCGCGACCGTCGAGCGACTCTCCAACGACGGCATCGTCATCCGGGCGCTCCCGGCGTCGAACGCGGTTCGAGCGTCGATCCACGCCGTCAACACGGCCTCGGAGGTCGACCGCCTCGTCGAGGCGCTCGCTCCCGAGTGGGAGTGAACGCGGGCGCTTTCTCCAGCGAGAATCGACGAGGAGGGTTCGGCTCTTCTGTTCTGCTGAATCTCTCCGAATGTGGCAGGGCTGGCGTGCTGGGTACAGGGAGCGGGTTCAGTAGATCAGTAACAATAGCATACCCTACGCCTGCTTCACCGTGTTATCGTATTCTCGTTCGCGTGTCTCGACGATAGTTCGAGCCTATACCGTGTATCACGCTCATAACAAAATACTGTAGTGACCAGTTCTTAGCCGGTACAGTGTCCTTCTCCGGCGAGGGACGTGTACCGGAGAGATACTGATGGCAATCACAGAGCAAACTCCGAAGCAATTGAAAGAGTACGAAGAGCGCTTCATCGACGAAGCGTGGAACAGCGGCAACTACGACATCATCGAGGAATCCGTCAGCGAGGACTACGTCGGCCACTGGTTCGACATAGAAGAGGGCGACGTTGACCGGGACGGCCTCGAGGCATTCATCCGGTCGGCCAGGGAAGGGTTCTCGGATTTCCACATGGACGTCGAGTTCATGGTGGCCGAGGATGACATGGTCACCGTCGGCTTCACTGTCGAAGGAACGCACGACGGCGAGTTCATGGGAATCCCTCCGACCGACGAGTTCGGGAGTTCCCCTGGTATCCTCGTCCACAAGATCGGCGAGGACGGCATGGTCGTCGAAGGTTGGGCTGTCTGGGACGCCCTCGGACAGATGCAACAGCTCGGCGTCGTGCCTGAATCGTTCACGCTTGCCTCCTTCCTCGAGACGGGAGCGAACTTGGCCAAGCAGGACGTGTTGAAACGCACGAAGAGATAGTAAACGCGGCACGAAGGAGTAGCCCCACTCCGAACGGGCTACCTTCTCGTGGTGTCGACATCGTTTTCAGCCTATTCGATTGTACGAGGGCGCCCCCTATCCAGCACGACTGGTGAAACGTATCGGGTCACGCCGACAGCACCTGTTGCTGGCCGGGGTCGGTTTCCGTCGAAAAACCGTCGTCGGCGCGATGAATGGGACAGAGGGGAGAACAGTCGGGATACTGCGAGCCGGGAGCGTTAGACGAGGAGCTGGATGTCGGCATCGGCCATGTCTTCGAGGGCCGTCGCCGCGCCGACGCCGGTGGTGACGCCGTCGTAGAAATTGTCCTCGTCGTAGTCCATCAGTTCGATGGTCATCTGACAGGCCTGGAACTCCACGCCCATGTCGAGGGAGGTCTCGATGAGCTCTTGGATGGAGGCCGTGTCGTTGTCCTCGATCCTCTTCTCCATCATCTTCGTCGTCATGCGGTCCATACCGGGGAGCGCGCCGACGATGTTCGGGACGGGCATGCTCGGGTTGCCGACCGAACTCAGCTGGAGGTTCTTGGACTTCTCCTCGTGGAGGATGTCCAGTCCCCAGAACGTGTGGAAGACCGTGACGTCGTACCCGAACGCGGCGGCCGTACTAGCGAGGATGAGCGGGGGATACGCCATGTCGAGCGTCCCCTTCGTCGCGATGATGCTCATCTTCTTTTGGTCGTCGCCCTCGGTGGCCTCGGCCAGCGATTCCTCGAGTTCGTCGATGCGCGCAGCCAGCTCCGCACGCGAGGGCATGTCGTCGGCCGACGCGTCTGGTGTGTCCGTACTCATGTTCACTCCGTCTTGCGGACGTAGTGTTTGTACACGTCGTCGCCTTCCTCCTGACCGATCAGCTCGACGCCGTCCGTCCCGGACGCCCAGCCGTCGATGTCGCTCATGCTACCGGAGTCCGTTGCCAGTACCTCCAGCACCTCGCCTTCGGCGAGGTCGTCGATTGCACCCTTTGTCTTGACGACCGGCATGGGGCACGATTCACCTTTCACGTCTAGCGTCTCCGCGATATCGTATTCAGCGCTCATGGTTTGTCTGCTCCGTTGGTCTGTATTGGAGCTATCGCACAATATCAGCCCCTTGTTTAAAAGAATGTTGGTTCTTGTACGTACCACAAACAACTATCCCTCCGGTTCTCGCGATTCAACGTCCCAGAGAGACCTTAACGCACGCACGACAAACACTAATTGTCCTTCAGACCTGAAGCTATATTGTGCGATTTATGGATTACTATGCAAACTCTTTAGTAGGTCCGTCCAGTACGAACGAGTGCACGACATGAACGCCGAAGATTTCCCGACTCCCGACGTCGAAGTCGAGTCGATCGAACCGGAAGCGCTGAAGGACCGCATCGACGCCGGCGAGGACGTGACTCTCCTCGACGCGCGTATGGAATCCGATTACGAGGAGTGGCGCATCGACGGTGAGAACGTCACCTCGATCAACATCCCGTACTTCGAGTTCCTGGAGGACGACCTCGACGAGGACGTTCTCGAACAGATCCCCGAGGACCGCGAAGTGACCGTCCTCTGTGCGAAAGGCGGCGCTAGCGAGTACGTCGCGGGCACGCTCGCGGAACGCGGCTACGACGTGAACCACCTCGAGGACGGCATGAACGGCTGGGCCAGCATCTACGAGGCCGTCGAGGTCACCGACTACGACGGCGCCGGCACGCTGCTGCAGTACCAGCGTCCCTCCTCGGGCTGTCTCGGATACCTGGTCTACGACGACGGCGAAGCCGCCATCGTCGACCCGCTCCGGGCCTTCACCGACCGCTACCTCGAGGACGCCGAGGAACTCGGCGTCGAACTGAAGTACGCAATCGACACCCACATCCACGCCGACCACATCTCCGGCGTGCGCAACCTCGACGAGGAAGGCGTCGAAGGCGTCATCCCCGAGGCCGCAGTCGACCGCGGCGTCACCTACGCCGACGAGCTGACCACGGCCGAGGACGGCGACACCTTCGAAGTCGGCGACGCCACCATCGAGACCGTCTACACGCCCGGCCACACCACGGGCATGACCTCCTACCTCATCGACGACAGCCTGCTGGCGACCGGTGACGGGCTGTTCATCGAGAGCGTCGCCCGCCCCGACCTCGAAGAGGGCGACGAGGGCGCACCCGACGCGGCCCGGATGCTCTACGAGTCCCTGCAGGAACGCGTCCTGACGCTGCCCGACGACACCCTCATCGGTGGCGCCCACTTCAGCGACGCCGCCGAACCCGCCGAGGACGGCACCTACACCGCACCCATCGGCGACCTCGTCGAGGAGATGGACGCCCTGACGATGGACGAAGACGACTTCGTCGAGCTCATCCTCTCGGACATGCCGCCCCGCCCGGCCAACTACGAGGACATCATCGCGACGAACCTCGGGCAGAACGCCGTCGACGACGACGAGGCGTTCACGCTCGAACTCGGACCGAACAACTGCGCCGCGAGCCAGGAATCCCTCGCGGGTGACTAACACCGCCGATGGTGACTGATCTACTCGTCTTCCAGCTGGCCGCCGAGCTGTTCCCCAACGGGATCAGTCGCTACGCCATCGGCGGCCTGCTGGTCGGTCTCGGCGCGGTCGTGATCTACGTCGGCACGGGCATCCCGGCCGGCGCGAGCACGTTCCTCGAGTCGACGCTGTCGTACGTCTCGGACCAGTCGCGGTTCCAGCGATACGTGGGCTCCCGCGACTGGCGCGTCGTGTTCACGCTCGGCATCATCCTCGGTGCCACGCTGTTCGCGGCGACGGTCCAGTCCGGCGTCATCACGACGTCGCTCTACGAGGCCGGAACGACCGGCCAGACCTACGAGGTCGCCGGCGTGACCCTCTGGCTGACCGACGTCCAGCCGTGGCGGCTGTTCTTCGGTGGCATCCTCGTCGGGATCGGTACCCGAATCGGGAAGGGCTGTACGTCCGGCCACGGCGTCTGCGGCGTCGGTTCGGCCTCGAAGACGTCCCTCGTCGGCGTGGCGACGTTCCTGCTGGTCGCTATCGGAACCGCACAACTGGTCGCAGCGCTGGGGGTGAGCCCGTAATGGCGGACCGACATCCCCTGTTCAAGCCGCTGATCTTCGTCGGCGGCCTGATCTTCGGGTTCGGGCTCGGCTTCAGCCACATGGCGCGGCCCGAGGTCGTGCTGAACTTCCTGAAGTTCGAGGACTTCGGACTGCTGTTCGTCATGTTCGGCGCGGCCATCGTCTCCGGGATCGCCTTCGCGGTGATGCCCCGGATTCGAGACACTGCGCCGCTGACCGGCAGCAGGTACGAACGGCGCCTGAAGCCGTTCGACAAGAACGTGCTGATCGGTGGCGCGATCTTCGGTGTCGGCTGGGGCCTCTCGGGCATCTGTCCCGGCGCGGCCTACGCCAGCCTCGGCGTCGGCAACGTCACCATCCTCTGGGCGCTCGCCGGCATGTTCGTCGGCGCGTACGCGCAGGGCTACTGGCGAAGCCGGACGGCTGACACCAGCCGCACCGCTACCCGCGCGGACTAATCCGCCATCTTCACGTTCTACTAACTGTCGCATTCTAGATGATGGACTCGTCAGTAATCGCTCTACTTCTGGTCGCCGGTCTCGCGAGCCTCTTTATGGCGTGGGTCATCGGCGCCGGCTCCAGCGGCGCGACCCCCTTCGCGCCCGCGGTCGGTGCCAACGCCATCTCGACGATGCGGGCGGCCTTTGTCGTCGGCATCTTCGGGTTCGCCGGCGCGGTCGTACAGGGCGCCAACGTCTCCGAAGCCGTCGGCCGCGGCCTCATCGGCGGGGTCAGCCTCCCGGCTTCGGGCGTCATCATCGTCCTGCTGATCGGGGCCGGCCTCATGGCCTTCGGCATCAAGACCGGCTATCCCATCGCCACGGCCTTCACCGTGACCGGGTCGGTCATCGGCGTCGGCCTCGCCCTCGGCGGCACGCCCGTCTGGCCGAAGTACCTCCAGATCGGTGCCGTCTGGGTGTTGACGCCCTTCGTCGGTGGCGGCCTCGCCTACGGCATCGCGAGCGTCCTCCCGCGGGCCGACGTTCCCGAACGCTACAGCGTCGCCCTGCTCGCGGGGCTCGTGGGGGCGGTTCTGGCGAACGTCAACTTCGCCTATCTCGGCCCCGGGGACTCGATGGGCTCGCTTGCAGGACTCGCCCAGCGGACGCTCGAGGTCGACGGACTGGCGGTACCGGTCGCCGTCTCGTTGCTCGTGGCGGCGTCGGTCGCCCTCTTCGTCTCGTGGGACATCTCACGGGATATGAGTGGTGGACTGCGGCGGGTCCTGCTGGCGCTCGGATCGCTGGTGGCCTTCTCCGCCGGCGGGAGTCAGGTCGGCCTCGCGGTCGGCCCGCTGCTCCCGCTCTTGGACGACGTGGAGATGGTCCCCGTGATGGCCGTCCTCGTCGGCGGTGGCCTCGGCATGCTCGTCGGGTCGTGGACGGGCGCCCCACGGATGATCAAATCCCTGTCGCAGGACTACTCGTCGCTGGGGCCGCGCCGCTCCATCGCCGCGCTGGTTCCGTCGTTCCTCATCGCCCAAGTGGCGGTCCTGCTGGGCGTGCCCGTCTCGTTCAACGAGATCGTCGTCAGCGCCATCATCGGCAGCGGGGCGGCCGTCGGCGGCGGCGACGCTATCGACTCGAACAAGATCCTCAAGACCGTCGGCGCGTGGGCGGGGTCGCTCGCGCTGGCGTTGGTGCTCGGCTACGGCGTGACCGTCCTGCTGCCGGTCGTTTCCTAAACCGCCCGCGGCGGCGGAACGAGGAAGACGTTCCCCGCCGCTCCCGCAACGATTTCCTCAGAGACGCTTCCCAGCAGGAGCCGTCGGATGCGGCTTCGTCCCCGTGACCCGACGAGCACCGTCGATGGCGTTACCGCTTCCTCTACCGCGAGGATCTCGTCGGCGGGGTCGCCCTGCCGGACCTCGATTCGCGTCTCGATGTCCCAGTTCTCGAGCGTGCTCGCACGCTCGGCCAGCCGCTCGCGTGGGTCGACCTCGGCGTCGGCCTCCTCGTCTTTCGGCGAGCGGACGTGGACGAGCGTCGCTTCCTCGGTCGCATGGCGGAGATACGAGAAGGCGGCGAAGGCGCGTTCGGCGTTCTCCGAGAAGTCCGTCGCAAAGAGGATTCGCTGAAAGAGGTGTTCCCGGAGGACGTCGGGGTCGTCGGCCGCCCGTTCGACGCGGTTGACCAGAAGCGGGACGACGGTCGTTCGTGCGAGGTTGCGGGCGGTCGAGCCGATGATACGGTTCTCCAGCGGGCTTTTCCCCCGCGAGCCGACGACCGTCATGTCGACCTGTACGCTTTCGGCGATGCCGTTGATACGGCGATAGGGCCTCCCGCGAACGACGTGGGTCTCGACGTCGAACCCCGCGGCTCCTATCACCTTCCGATAGCGGTCCAACGCCCGCCGACGTCGCTCGTCGAAGTTCACGCCCGGCATCCCCGAGTGGACGTTCGACGGGACGACCGTCACGAGATGGATCGTATCGACGCCGATACGGCCCAGACACTCGAGGCAGGTCTCGTTCTCGACGGCAGCCTCACTGGCGGCCGACAGGTCCGTCGCACACAGTACCCTCATACACGCCCGTTCATCGTCAACGAATAACACGGTTTTGATTGGCAGTTGTCAATGTGCGGTACGATCGAGGGCTCGACTCCCGTGCGTACCGGTTTTCCGCCTGTATGTTTTCCATAAGTTATCGATAGTCCAAGGGAGGTTACGGAAATATAGTATTGTGCGATACTTCCAAAACCGTTATAAGAATAGGTCTGATAGGAGGTATTGAACAGAAATGTACCAACGCCGAATTACCGCGTTCGGATATCAGAGTGAGAAGCAATGGCAGGACTAGAAGTACCAACATGGGACCCGGAAACGGCCTTGATCATCGGCACGATTCTGCTGGAAGCGGTCGTGCTGTACGTCGGCTACGGTGTTCTCGAACGGATCTTCGGGGCCCGCCTGATGAAACTCCTAATGGGAGGTGAAGAGAATGCTCAATAGCGTACTCAGTGGACTCGGAATCCTGAACTCGAGCCCCGAGATGCTGGCCCTGTTCGTCGGGTTCGGCCTCGTCGTGGGTATCCTGTTCGGGTTCTTCGGTATGGGCGGATCGTTCCTCGTTACGCCGGCCCTGCTGATGCTCGACTACGAGCCATCGGTCGCCGTCGGTAGCGGGATGGCGTTCGTCTTCGGGACGGCCGTCATCGCGACCCTGAAACACCGCGACCTCGGACAGGTCGACTACAAACTCGGCATCATCATGATCACCGGGACGACCATCGGTATCGAGGTCGGACGCGCCAGCGTCTACTACCTCCAGTCGCTGGGACTCGCCGGTGGCGTCATCAGTGTCGTGTACGTCGTCCTGCTCGGTGGCGTCGGGGCGATGGTCACCCGCGACGCCCTCAAGGGCGAAGGCGGCGGCGTCGACCACGAGGCCGCCGACCCCGACAAGGACCTCAGCGAGTACGAGATCCCCGACATCGCCAAGACGATCCAGCAGACGGTTCGCATCCCGCCGATGGTGACGCTCCGTGGTGACGTCCGCGTTTCGGCGTGGGTCATCACGGCCGTCGCCTTCGCGACCGGCGTTCTGTCGGGCTTCCTCGGCGTCGGTGGCGGCTTCATCCGGATGCCCGCGATGATGTACGCCATCGGCGTCCCGGTGCCCGTTGCCGTCGGGACGGACCTCTTCGAGATCGTCTTCTCCGGCGGTCTCGGGAGCTACCTCTACGGACAGGGCGGCGGCGTCAACCTCGGTATCGTCGTCCCGCTGCTGTTCGGTAGCGCGCTCGGTGCCCGTATCGGTTCCGCCGCGACCGCCGTCGTTGAATCCGACGGTATCAAGATCTACTTCGGCGGCATGCTGCTGGTCGGCTCCATCGCGGTCGGCGTCGGCGAGGTCGGCTCCTATATCGGCAGCCCGATCCTCGAGACTGTCGGGCTGGGACTCGTCCTCGGCGCGGCTGTCCTCGTCGCCGCGGCGATCATCTATACGACGATCGCCGCGCTGCGCACGACGCGCAAACAGCAAGCAACCGTCGCGGACTGATCTTTTTCGCACGCCGGAACGCCCTCGCTTGCGTTCGGACGTGCGTTTATATCGGCTGGACACCGCGTAGTCTCCCGAGCAGACGGCACGGCGCTCGCGTTTCGTCGCCGTATGACGCTCCATCGGTTTGCCACGCGATTGTGCAATCCGTGCAAAAGTCTTTTAACGGCGCAGTACCTACGAGAAATCGATAATAATGCCGGATTCGATGTCCGAACAACTCCAGCGGGACATGGTGTGCGAGGGGCTCCTCGAGTGTTTCCACGGGCTCAAACAGCTCGACAAGGAGATCTTTCAGGAGCTCGTCGGGACCGAAGAGCCGCTGACGATCGACGAAATCGCCGAGGAGGTCGACCGCGAACGGTCGACCGCGTACCGAGCAGTTCAACGGCTCCTGCAGGCCGGTTTCATCCAGAAGGAGCAGGTGAACTACGATCAGGGTGGGTACTACCACGTCTACAAGCCGACTGACCCCGCAAAAATTGCTGATAACATGCAGCGGCTCCTCAACGACTGGTACGCCAAGATGGGCCAGCTCATCCAGGAGTTCGAGGCCAAATACGAAGACCAGGACACCTCTGCGCCGTCCCTCGAAAGCTGAGCGCTCCGCTCGGCTGAGCTTCTTTCCTTTTCCGCTCCGTTTCTCGACCGACAACGAGACCCGTCTCCACGACTTCTTTCATGGTATTGTGCATACTGTCCAAAACCCTTAATTACCGTCGGTGTCTACGAAGAGGTGATGACAGCAGACACCGCATCCGAGACCAGTACTGAAGCTCCTACCGAACCTATTCACATCGACGGACAGTCCCACCTCGAAGAGGTCATCGACGACTACGACGTGGTCCTGACGGACTTCTACGCCGACTGGTGTGGCCCCTGTAAGATGATCGAGCCGACCGTCAAGACGCTCGCCGCCGAGACGGACGCGGCCGTCGCGAAGGTCGACGTCGACGCCAACCAGCAACTCGCCGCCGCCTTCGGCGTGCAGGGCGTGCCCACGCTGATCCTGTTCGCCGGCGGCGAGCAGGCCGAATCGATCGTCGGCCTGCAGGGCGAAGACCAGCTGCGGTCGCTCATCCAGCAGTATACCGAATAAATGCACGGCGACGTACAGGATCTCGTCATTGCCGGCTCCGGGGTCGCCGGTCTCTCGGCGGCGGTTTATGCCGCCCGCGCGGACCTCGACCCCCTCGTCCTCGAGGGCGACGAGCCCGGCGGCCAGCTGACGCTGACCACCGACGTCGAGAACTTCCTCGGGTTCCCCGAGGGCGTCGGCGGGATGGAACTCATCCAGCGCGGCAAACAGCAGGCCGAGCGCTTCGGGGCGACCTTCGAACACGGCCGCATCGACGCGGCCGACCTCGAGGGCCGACCCTTCGAACTCTCGCTGTCGACCGGCGAGACGATTCGCACCCGCGCCCTCGTCGTCGCGACCGGCGCGAGCGCGCGGTGGGTCGGCGCCGAAAACGAGGAAGCACTGATGGGCTATGGCCTCTCGACGTGTGCGACCTGTGACGGGGCCTTCCACCGCGGCGACGACGTCCTCGTCATCGGTGGCGGCGACAGCGCGATGGAAGAGGCGCTCTTCCTCACGCGGTTCGCCGACTCGGTGACGGTCGTCCACCGCCGCGAGGAGTTGCGTGCCTCGGAGATCATGGCCGAGCGCGCTCTGGACCACGAGGACATCGAGTTCCGCTGGAACACCGAACTGCAGACCATTCACGGCTCGCAGGAGGAGGGTGTCACCGGTGCGACGCTCGTCTCCCACCCCGACGGCTACCCCAAAGAGAAGGCTGCCGACGGCGTCGACGTCGAGACGGAGACCGTCGACATCGGCGGGGTCTTTTACGGGGTCGGACACACGCCGAACACCGGGTTCCTCGAAGGCACCGGCGTCGAACTCGACGCGGACGGTTACATCCTCCCGGAGACCGACGAGAACGGGCGGCCGACCGCCGAAACGGGCGTCGACGGCGTCTTCGCCGCCGGCGACGTTGCCGACCCCAACTACCGGCAGGCGATCACCTCTGCCGGCACCGGCAGTATGGCAGCCCTCGACGCCGAGGACTACCTCGAATCGATCGAGGAATCGGCAGAACAGACGCTGCAAGCGACGGTCTAAGACGCTTCGACAGTAACCGCCGTTTTTAGTACTTCTATGCCCCCGAAACTCCATTCACTCATCGTTCGTGGCCTTCTCGGCGCAACGCTAGCGACATCGCTCGTCGGCGTTGCCACGGCACAGGGCGGCAGTCCTGGCAGCGGCATGAACGGTGGGATGGGCGGTGGCATGGGTGGCTTCGGTTGGTGGCCGTTCCTCTCCGTGCTCGTCCTCGTCGCGGTGTTGCTGGCGGTCTACGCTATCGTCGACCGGTCCCGCCCCGCCAACGACGGTGACGGAGACGACGATTCGGCGCTTGCGACGCTGCGAGCGCGCTATGCTCGCGGGGAACTCTCCGACGAGGAGTTCGAACGCCGCCGGCAACGCCTGCAAGACCGCGACTGACGACTGCTCTTGATTCTCTATTGCCGTTACATACAACAATCGTCCCCGAGTAGACGGTGGCAATGAGCGAGCAGGACGACGAGTCGGAGACGGCCTCCCGGTGGTCGTTACTCGGCCTCGGCGGCGTCGCGAGTCTCTGTTGTGTGTTCGCGGTGCCGTCGGGTACCGCCGCTTTGGGTGGGGCCGCCGCGGCCGGCGGGACCACTGCCGCCCTGGGTGGCGGCCTGATTCGCATCACCGTCGCGGCTCTCGCCGTCGGATTCATCGTCGTCGCGTTGCGCCTTCGTGGATAGCGGCATCTACAGGCGGCGACAGCGTGTCGATGCCCCCGCTGTGGGGCGAACCCTTATGCAATATTCGCCCAATGTAAAGGTATGTTCACTCCCCTCCAGCTTGGTGGTACGGTATTCCCCATCGTCGCGCTGCTGTTGCTCGTCGTGGCGGTGGTGGCGGTCTATCAGGCCGTCGAGATAGTCAACGCCTACGAGAAGCGGGCGCTGACGGTCTTCGGCGAGTACCGCAAACTCCTCGAACCGGGTATCAACTTCATCCCGCCGTTCGTCTCGCGAACGTACACCTTCGACATGCGGACCCAGACGCTGGACGTGCCACGGCAGGAAGCCATCACCCGGGACAACTCCCCGGTCACGGCAGACGCCGTCGTCTACATCAAGGTCATGGACGCCCGGAAGGCGTTCCTCGAGGTCGACGACTACAAGAAGGCCGTCTCGAACCTCGCCCAGACGACGTTGCGGGCGGTGCTGGGCGACATGGAACTCGACGACACGCTGAACAAGCGACAGGAGATCAACGCCAAGATCCGCAAGGAACTCGACGAACCCACCGACGAGTGGGGTATTCGCGTCGAGAGCGTCGAGGTCCGCGAGGTCAACCCCTCGAAGGACGTCCAGCAGGCGATGGAACAGCAGACCTCCGCCGAACGGAAGCGCCGCGCCATGATTCTCGAAGCACAGGGTGAACGGCGCTCCGCCGTCGAGAAGGCCGAGGGTGACAAGCAGTCCAACATCATCCGCGCGCAGGGTGAAAAGCAGAGCCAGATCCTCGAAGCACAGGGTGACGCCATCAGTACGGTCCTCCGGGCGAAATCCGCCGAGTCGATGGGCGAGCGGGCGGTCATCGAACGCGGGATGGAGACGCTCGAAGAGATCGGCAAGGGCGAGTCGACGACGTTCGTCATGCCGCAGGAACTCACCTCGCTGATGTCGCGGTACGGCAAGCATCTGACCGGCAGCGACGTGGCGACCGATGGCGAGATGCTCGAGAGTATGGACTTCGACAGCGAGACGCGCGAACTGCTCGGACTCGACGACATCGAGGAGATACTCGGGCAGATCGAGGAGGAAACCGAGATGGACATCGAGGAGATGGAACAGCAGGCCCAGGCCATCAAGGAAGGCGCGGACCCGGCCGACATCAAGGACCCCGACGAGGTCATCGCCGAGATGGACGAGGAGATGCCCGAAGGCGAGGACTTCGAGACGGAGAAGGAATAAAAACGCCCGGAAGCGGGCGGCGAAGGGGTTTTATTAGCGACTCGCCAAGAACCGCCAATGAGCGAGCGGGGTATCGACGAGAGCAAGCGGGCGACGCTCAAGCGCTTCGCGGCGCTTGGAGCGACGACGCCGCTGGTCCGCCTCTCCGGCGACGACGGCGACAGCGACGTTCGTGACGCCATCGTCGGCTACCTCGCGACGACGCCCGGCGCCCACTTCTCGAAGCTCCGCGACGACCTGCAACTCGGGACGGGCGAGACCCAACATCACCTCCGCCGTCTCGAACACGACGGCACCGTCGAACACCGCAAGGACGGCGAGTACAAACGCTACTTCCCCGCCGACCGCTTCTCCGAGTTCGAACAGCGTGCCCTCGGCTATCTCCGCCGGGAGACGCCCCGAAAGATGGTGCTTGCGTTGCTCGCCAGCCCCGACGCCTCCGGTGCCGACATCGCCGAGACCGCCGACGTCTCGCGGTCGACGGTCTCGAAGTACGCCGCCGAACTCGACGAGGCGGGCCTGCTCTCCCGCGAGGACGGCTACGAGATCCGGCGGCCGGAGACCCTCCTGACGCTCGTCGTCCGCTATGCTGATTCCTTCGGCGAGGAGGCGATGGCCTTCGCGGGCAACGCCGACGACCTCGTTCGCTACGACCCCTGATACGGGTCGTTGTAACGATTTATCCGTCAGTCCGGGGGCCGCGATGACTGGTAAAAGACTACAACGACACGTATGAGTCGGACTCACAACCCTCCCGAAAACCCTTATTGGACGGCGGCGTCGCCCGTCGTATGCCCGGCCCCGTATTCCTCCAGGGTGACCGACTCGACCTCAGAGTCGCTACCGAAGACGACCTGTCGTTCGTGACGAAGTGGCGCAACCACCCCGACGTCCGGCGGTGGATGCCGCGGAGTCGCCCCGAAACGCCCGAGGACACCGAGGAGTTCTACGACGGCTTCGTCAAGGGCGAGGACGGTTCCGGCGTCAGTCTCCTCGTTTGCGACGGCGACGAGCCGCTCGGCCTAGCTTCGATGTTCCTCGTCGACGCCGACTCCCGACGGGCCCGCCTCGGTGCGTGGCTCAAACCCGACGCCCAGGGCGACGGCTACGGGACGGAGGCCGCCTCGCTGCTGGTCGAATACGCCTTCGAGGAGCGAGCGCTCCGGAAACTCGTCGCGAACGCCCGTGCGGACAACGACCCCTCGCGTGGTACGCTCGAGAAACTGGGCTTTACACGGGAGGGGCGCCAGCGAGACCACTACTACATCGACGGCGAGTACGTCGACCGGGTCATCTACGGTCTCTTCGCCGACGAATGGCGTGAATAGCCGAGCCTACTGCCGCCACTTACGGATCGTTTTAGTCTTTTACCGGTCATCGCCGTCCCGTACTGGCGATGATCGGTAAATCGTTACAACAATCCGTAACTAGCGTTGGCGCTCGATGGAAAACGGAGGGGTCACTCGGTGCCAGCGAACTCCTCTGCTTCCCACTCCGCTGCTATCTCGCTGGCTAACTCGCGAGGCTCGTGTTCGTTTAGCAAGTGTTCTTCGATGTCCTCACCTTCCGCCAGTCGTTCATTACACAGGCTACACTGCAGCTTGGGTTTGCTAACCATGTGGGTGGTTCACACTGGTGGCGGATAAGCCCCTACACGGGTCACGGTTTGTGGAAAGGAATCGGCACTCGAACCGCAAGTATCGCTCAACGACTAGGTGAGCATCGAGTGATACACGGGCCCGTCTAGAGGGCTGTTTCGGTAGTGTCCGACCAGCCGAACCGTGGTGCTATCTAAACCGTGACTTTCCACGTCGTGCCCGAGGAGTAGCCCCACTTCTCGACGTCGACATCGAAATCGCCCTCGCAGATGGCGGTCATGTTGGTGCCGACTTCCTTCGCGGAGAGGCCGAGTTCCTCGCCGATGAGCCGGGACTTGAAGTAGGTCTTCATCTGTCCCTTCTCGCGGAGATACGAGAGGATCTGCCGCTGTTTGTCCGAGAGGTCGGTCGCCGGTGCCTGAACGGTCGCGCTCATATATCTCCCAAGGCGGTCACCCACAAAAGGCGGTTTGGTACGGTCGGCCAACACACCGCCCTGTTGCGATTCCCTCGGTTAGAGAGGGATGGTGAGCCGTCAGAGCGGGGCGAGATGGTATGGGTGGGAAATCGGAGACCATGACTTCGGTTGTGGAGATGGTATCCGCGAGCGCCCACCGGACGCGAGTGGTCCGTCCGGAGCAACGCGAGCGCGGGTTTCGGGCTCTACCCGCAACCGAACCGTCGTGGCGGCCGCAGGCCGCCACGCACGGCCACGAGACCCGACGGTAGGAGTGCGAAGTGTCTTTTCATCAAGTTTTGCCGGGTAGCGAGGGACCGAAGGTCCCTCGGACCGTGCGGACCGCGCAAAACGTTCCTATTCGATGATCTCGCCCACCGCGAAGTTCGACTTGACTTCGGAGATCTCGACCTTGACGCGCTCGCCGACCTCGCCGCCGGGGACGATGATGACGTAGCCGCGCTCGACGCGGGCGATGCCGTCGCCCTGCTTGCCGAGGTCCTCGATCTCGACGTAGCGGATCTCGCCTTCCTCGACGGGCGGTTGGGGTTCGTCGGTCGGCGTGTGGCCGGTCGTTTCGGACGTGGGTTCGGCCTCGCCGTCGCCGGAGATGAGGGCAACGCGGTAGGTGTCGCCGGGGTCGACGGAGCCGGTGTTGATCTCTCGTTTGGGCACTTCGACGACGTAGCGGTCCTCTTCTTCCTCGACCTCGGCGCTGAACAGACACAGGAGCTTATCGGAGATTTCCATAGACCTTCGGTTCGGAAATGAACGGCCCGATATATAGTAGTTACCGGGGCTCGAGCCGTGTTCCGTCAGGTCGTTTGGCGCCTTCGGAGTCGTGGACGACGACGCCGTCGACGTCGGGGCGGGGTTCGTAGGCGTCTCGGAGGTCGATCGCTTCCTCCAGTTCGCGAACGGCGCGTTCCTTGAGCGCGGCGGCGAGGTCCTCGGCCTCCTCGCGGGTGATGTCGCGGCCGAGGCCCTCACACTCGTGGGCGCGGACCATCCCCTCGCTGTCGACGGCCTCGCCCATCGGCTGGCTGGTGCCGCCAAGGGCGACGCTGAAGGGGTAGGTCCGGCAGACGAGCGGGCGGCTATCGTGGACGGTGCAGGCGCCGGTGCCGCCCTCGTCCTCCTCGTAGAAGGTGCAGTTGCCGCAATCGTCGGTCCCGATGGCCCACTCGAAGGTCTCGCCCTCGGGGCCGTCGTCGCCCTCGCTGATGCCGTAGGGCATCGGCCGGGCGACGTCCCGCCAGTCGTATTCCTCGTCGAAGGCGTCCTCGGCGGCGCCCTGCAGTTCGCGTGCCTCGTCCGGAAAGAGGGTCGCGGTGTGGGGTTCCGGTTCGCCGTCGTCGGTGTCGGCGGCTTTACAGCAGGCGCCACAGCGGGTGCACTCGAAGCCGATGGTTTCGATGGCGTCTGCCAGTTCGGCCACGGACAGGTCCTTCGCCTGTTCGAGTTCGGCTTCGAGGCTCTCCATGCCCGACCGTTTCGTGTGCGAACGCAAAAGGGCGCCGTTAGGAGAGCTTGTAACTGACGATGTATACCATGATACCGACGGTGTTCAGCGCGAGGCCGAAAATGGAGACGATGATCTGCCACGTGTTCGTGGCGTCCCACGTCGCGGGCTCCAGTGGGTCCGGAACGGTAAGGGTCGTCACCGAGTAGATGACGATGAGGACCCCGAGGACGAACACGCCGAGAGAGAACGCACGGAGGGTGCTGAGCCACCGGCGGCCATCCGGTCGCTGGATGGGTCGGGGCGGCTCGGTGATCGGGTCGGTCAGGACGACGCTCTCCGTTGACCCGCCGTGGACGTGCCCACAGCGTCCGCATTTCGGGGGTGCGTCGTTGATGTGATTGATGCGCATGCTCCCGCATCGGTCGCAGGTCGGCGAGGTCAGAAACAGGGCGCCGAACGCCAGACACCCGCCGACCAACAGCCCCACGGTACCGAGGAGCCGTCCCTCCATGTACAGGCCGGCCGCCGCCCCACCGACGACCAGCCCTAACGCTCCTATATATCTCCCCAACCTCACCCACGCACTCATACACCTCTCTGTGCGTCGTCCCGACATATTTCTTGGGTGGCTCCGGGCGATATGAAATCCGAATCGCGGTCAAGCGGGGACAGCTCGGTCGCCGTCCCAGTCGACGCGTCCCTCGTAGGCGAGCTTTTCGAGGTGTGCACGAACGGTGGCCGCCGCGAGGTCACGGACGCCCGAGAGGTCCTTCACGTAGGCGGCATCGAGTATCTCCGCGAGGGTTTCGTTGCCGGCCGAAACGGCATCGAGGACGCGCCGCTCGCGGTCGAGTCGGTGTCCGATGAGTCGGTCGCAGGTCGCGCGTGGGTCGTCGATAACGGGGCCGTGACCCGGATAGATGCGGTCGGGCGCCATACCGATAACCCGCCGAAGGGAGGTGATGTAGGCGCGCATATCGCCGTCGGGTGGGCCGACGACGACGCTGCCGGCGGCGACGGCGAGGTCGCCGGCGACGAGGTCGCCGGCAGCCTCGAAGGCGACGTGTTCGCGTGCGTGACCGGGGGTCTCACGAACGACGACGGGGCCGCGTCCGGTGTCGATACGGGTTCCCTCACGGAACGTGCGGTCCGGTTCGGCGTCGGTCGCGTCGACGAAGGCGTCCTCGCGACCGTAGCGACACCAGACGGTGGCGTCGGTGATGGCGGCGTAGTCGGCGACGGCGCCGACGTGGTCGGGGTGGTGGTGGGTGACGGCGACGTGGCCGACCCGGTCGAGTTGCGCTTCGATGCGCTCGTCGGGCGCCGGTGGGTCGACGAGCAGGGCGTCGTCGGTGCCGAGAACGTAGGCGGCGGTCCGTCCCGTCGGCGCACGGGTCGGCACGTCCACGGGAATCCGCTCGATGTGCATACCGAAGGGTACGACGGCGGGGGCTTAAGAGTGGGCGGCGGGAGGTCCGCCCAGAAAGTGGAGTTATTACTCGGTCAGGAAGTAGACCTGCTTGCGGGCGTCGTGGAAGGAGTACCGGGAGTCGACGAGATCCTCCTCTTCGAGACGGTTGAGCGCGTAGCGGACCGTCCGATCGGGCAGGAGCGATTCCTCGGCGAGTTGGCCCTGCGAAAGCGGCGAGGCGCCTTCAAGCACCTTGGCGACGAGTTTGGCGCTCGGGGGGAGTTCGCGAAGGGTATCGCGGAACTCGGGATCTGATAGTGGCGAGTCGGTCTGGCGTGAGCGTTCCTCCGTGGTCGTGCTCATACTGCCCCCTGTGGGAAACCTACTGGTAAAACTTCGCTATATGTGTGACAAAACAATACGTACACTTGGGTGTGTATAATGACCCCTTATACATTGAACGCTTACATGGTATGCGCTGGCAACAATTGCGGCAAGAAATGTGGGTGAAACGCCGGTTCTTCACGGTTCTTTCATATACTATCGGCCGGCGACTGTGCTGTGGTCCCACCCACCACCGACAATATAGTCTGTATTCTGGTACGTTTTCCGAGAACCGACCCTTCGTTGAGAGTTTCGATTCGGAGGGGGTTCGGCGACGTTTCCGGACCGACCTGGCGGTTATCCGGCTGGCGCGCGACGGCCCTGCATGGAGCGGATCCCCGAACGATTCCACGGACTGTTCGACACGGAAACTATCGCTCACTTCTCGACGCTCATGCCGGATGGAACGCCCCATTCGACGCCGGTCTGGGTCGATTACGACGCCGAGGCGAACCACGTGCTCGTCAACACGGCGCGGGGCCGACGGAAGGTCGACAACGTCGAGCGGGACCCGAAGGTCGGCGTGAGCATGTGCGACCCCGAGGACCCGTACCGGTACGTCTCCGTGCGGGGCGTCGTCGACGAGGTGACCGAGGAGGGGGCCGTCGACCATATCGACGCGCTCGCGAGGCGTTATATGGGGGTCGACGAGTATCCACACCACGGCGACGAATCGGGCGCGCGCGTGCTGATCAAGACACGCCCTACCCGGGTCGTCACGGCCGGCGACTGATACGGTCGGCTGTAACTATCTTAACACGTGTTCGATTTCCGGAGCTTCGTCCCCTCTGGGTCCCCGCCTCTCGGGACCATCTTCACGGAATTACGGCCGACAGTATGACCCCTCGAGGGCGTCGTATCCAGCATCCTTTTATGCTGTGGGCGGGTCGAATCGGATAACGTGAAGGGACAGGAGTGGTATCAGGCGGACGATATCGCGGAAGCGTACGACGAGAAGCGCTTCTCCCAGGGCGGCCGCTTCATCGACCGCCGCGAGAAGCAGGCGGTACTCGACGCGCTGGCGCCGCTGGAGGACAAGAAGATCCTCGAAGTCGCGTGCGGAACCGGCCGCTTTACTGTCATGCTCGCCGAGCAGGGCGCGGATATCGTCGGGATGGATATCTCCGAGGCCATGCTCGAACAGGGCCGCAAGAAGGCCCACGCCGCCGGCCTCGAGGAGACGCTCCAGTTCATGCAGGGCGACGCCGGCCGCCTTCCCTTCCCCGACGATCACTTCGATGCCGTCTTCGCCATGCGCTTTTTCCACCTCGCGCCGGACCCCGAGGGCTTCATCAAGGAGATGCGCCGGGTCACGAGCGAACAGGTCTTCTTCGATACCTTCAACCGCTATTCGACCCGCTCGATCTACAACTGGGCGCTGCCGATGGGGTCGCGGCTCTACTCCGAACGCGAGGTCAAGGAACTCGTCGTCGGCGCCGAACTCGAACTCGTCGACGCCGGCCACGATTTCGTCTTCCCCTACGGCTTCTATCGGGAGGTGCCGGGCTGGCTGGCCCGCCCGTTCCGGAAGTTCGACCAGACGCTCGGCCGCACGCCCGTCGGCGATAAACTCGCCTCGGTCTCCTACTGGGATACGCGCGTCACCGAATAACTCGGTTAGCCGCCACCCGCGGAACTTTTAGGCATCGGCCCCGCTATCCGGGGTATGGACATCTCGGTGGTCGTCCCGACGCTCAACGACCGCGACGAGCTTCGCCGCTGTCTCGACGCGCTCGCCGCGGAGGCCCCCACCGAAATCATCGTCGTCAACGGCCCCTCGACGGACGGTACCTCCGGCATGGTCCGGGAGCGCGAGGACGTGGCGGTCCTCGTCGAGATCGACGAACGGAACGCCAACGTCGCCCGTAACGCCGGCCTCGACCGGAGCCGCGGCGACGCCGTCGCCTTCGTCAACCCGGGGCTGACCGTCGAGGAGGGCTGGCGCGAGGCGGCCCTCGAGACGCTCGCTGAGGCGGACGTGGCTACCGGCCCCACCCACGAGGAGCTACGCGCCGGCGTCGCCACCGACACCGTCGAATCACGCACCATCCGTGGCCGTTCTATCACCTACTTCAATGGCGGCAACGTCGCCTTCGACCGCGCGGTCATCGAGGCCATCGACGGCTTTGACGAGTATCTCGACACCGGCGGGGCCCGCGATGCCGCCCACCGACTCGCCGGCCAGGATTTCGGCATCGCGTGGAGTTCGGAGATGTGCGTTTCCCGGGAGACGGCCGCCGACGGCGGCCTCGACGAACGCGACTGGACCTCGCGATACCGGTCGCTTTCCTACCGGCTGGCGAAGAACTACGGCTTCCATCCGACCGTCGGTTTCCGGACGGTCCGCCACGCGATGGGCGATGCCTACCGCGCGCTCCGAGACGTCGCCAGCGGCGAGGCCAAACCGACGAGCTGGTTCGGCAACGGCCGAAGCGTCCTCGTCGGCAGCGTCGGCGGCTACGCGGATGGCCTCCGCGCACGCTACACCGACCGGAGCCCCAAGCGGAACCCGAACGGCTGGTCGGACCGCGCCGACCGGGCGGTCGCAGTTTACGATAACAGATAAACCCCCCGACGCGAGCCGCTTTGAGGACTTCCCATCGTTCGGTCGTTACGGAACTTTTATATAGAACTGCTGACCACATATTCAATGAACATGTCACAGCAGATGCGCCAGCGGCGCGGTCAGCCGCTTTTCATTCTCAGCGAGGACACGGAGCGTACCCGTGGCAAGGACGCCCAATCGTCGAACATCACCGCCGGGAAGGCCGTAAGCGAGTCCGTACGGACGACGCTCGGCCCCCGCGGGATGGACAAGATGCTGGTCTCCGATTCCGGCGACGTCGTCATCACCAACGACGGCGCGACCATCCTGCAGGAGATGGACATCGAGCACCCGGCCGCACAGATGATCGTCGAGGTCGCTCAGACACAGGAAGAGGAGGTCGGTGACGGCACCACGACCGCCTCCGTGCTGGCCGGCCAGCTCCTCGCGCAGGCCGAGGACCTGCTGGACGACGACGTCCACCCGACGACCATCGTCGAGGGCTACCGAGCGGCTGCCGACCTCGCGCTCGAAGCCATCGAGGACGTCACCCTCGCGGACGACGTCGACGAGGACGAACTCCGCGCAGTCGCGGAATCCTCCATGACCGGCAAGGGTACCGGCGACATCGACGCCGCCGCCCTCGCCGAAACCGTCGTCGATGCCGTCCTCCAGGTCCGAAGCGAAGAGGGCATCGACCGCGACGCCATCACCATCCGCACCCAGACGGGTGCCGGCGCCTCCGCGACCGAACTCGTCCAGGGTGTCATCAGCGAGGAAGAGCCCCTCCACGAGGACATGCCCCGCGCCTTCGAGGACGCCTCCGTCGCCGTCCTCGACCTCGACCTCGAGGTACGCGAGGCCGAGATCGACGCCGAATACGACATCTCCGACGTCGACCAGCTGAACGCCGCCATCGAGGCCGAGGAATCCGAACTCCGCGGCTACGCCGAGTCGGTCGCCGACGCCGGCGTCGACGTCGCCTTCGTCACCGGTGACATCGACGACGTCGTCGCCTCGTATCTCGCCAAAAAGGGCGTTCTCGCCTTCGACGGCGTCGACGACGACGAAGCGGCCTCCATCGCCCGCGCGACCGGCGCGCGGACCGTCGGCACTCTCTCGGACCTCGACAGCGAGGTTCTCGGCGAGGCCGACTCCATCAGTGTCCAGAAGTTCGGCGACGACGAACTCGCCTTCATCGAGGGCGGCACGGCCGCGAAGACGGTGACCGTCTTCGCCCGCGGCGGCACCGAACACGTCGCTGACGAACTCGAGCGCGCGCTCCGTGACGCACTCGACGTCGTCACCGCAGCCATCGAGGAAGGCGGCGTCGTGCCCGGCGCCGGCGCGACCGAGATCGCCATCGCCGACCACATCCGCTCGGAGTCCGCAGCCGTCGAGGGCCGTCGCCAGCTGGCCATCGAGGCCTTCGCCGACGCCGTCGACGTCCTGCCGCGCACCCTCGCCGAGAACACGGGTGCCGACCCCATCGACGCGCTGGTCGACCTCCGCTCGACCCACGACGCCGAGGGCCGCGCCGGCCTCATCAGCGAAGGCCAGACCGGCAACGTCGGCGACCCCGTCGAACACGGCATCCTCGACCCCGCCGCAGTCAAGCGCGAGGCCGTCGAAGCCGCGACCGAAGCGGCGACGATGATCGTCCGCATCGACGACGTCATCTCCGCGAGCTAAGGCCCGCCGCTTCGCGTCTGTCCCGCTTTCCGACTATCGATTTTCTTTCGACGCCACTCCGGTAGCTTCGCATCTCACCGCGCCCCTCGCGTTTTTGACCGCTCGCCGCGAGGAATCGGGTATGGGACGACTCGACGACGAGACGGTCATCGTAACCGGTGCTAGCCGCGGCCTCGGGGCCGAGATGGCGAAACGGTTCGCCCGCGAGGGCGCCAACACCGTACTGTCGGCCCGGAGCGCCGACGACCTGCAGGCGGTGGCCAACGAGGTCGACGGCGAGACGCTGGTCGTGACTGCCGACGTGACCGACGAGGAATCGGTCGAAGAACTGGTCGCCGCGACAGTCGACGAATACGGCGACCTGACGGGGCTGGTCAACAACGCCGCGACCGGCCTGTTGACACTCTACGACGAGTTGCGGGAGGTACCCGATATCGACGCCGAGGACTGGCGACACATCCTGGAGGTCAACACGACCGGGCCGTTCCTCTGTGCGAAGCACGCCATTCCCGAGATGGACCGGGGCAACGTCATCAACATCTCCTCGGGGCTGGGCCGCCGCGGCGAGGCCGGCTGGGCGCCCTACGTCGCCTCGAAGTGGGCGCTGGAGGGGTTCTCGCGGACGCTCGCCTACGAAGTCGAACCGGATATCAACGTCAACTGTCTGGACCCCGGCGGCCGCGCGGAGACGGGCTTCTGGGACCACCTGCCCGAGGAAGAACGAGAGGGGATTCTCGACCCCGACGTGATGAACGACGCGGCTGTCCTCCTACTCGAACAGGAACCGGGTGGCGTGACGGCCGAATCGATGCCGGCGGGTGACTGGGAAGAGCGACTGGGCTGATCGCGGCAGTCACCGTATCGACGGGTACACAAGCGGCGAACTCCCAGCGCGCGTATGAGCGAACTCAGCGTCGAACCGGTCGAATCGGTCGACGACGCGGACGTGCCGGCGGGTATCGACGCCCCCGAATACGTCCTCTACGGCGGCAAGGGCGGCGTCGGGAAGACCACCTGCGCGGCCGCGACGGGCCTGGCCAGCGCCCGCGACGGGACGGCCACGCTCGTCGTCTCGACGGACCCCGCCCACTCGCTTTCGGACACGCTGGGCACCGACATCCCCTCGGAGCCCGCCAAGATCAAGGACGATATCCCGCTGTTCGCGGTCGAGATCGACCCGGAGGCCGCGCCTGAAGGGCCCTTCACGGCCGGAGCCGAGGGCGGGCCGCAGGCCGAAGGTGGGGCCGACGCGGACGCCGGCGGTTTCGGCCCGATGGGTGGTGACGATGGGATGGGTGGCATGGGCGGTATGGCAGAGATGCTCGGTGGCGGTGGCCACCCGCTCGCTGGCGGGGCGATGCCCGGTGCCGACGAAGCCGCGGCGATGCAGTTACTGCTGGAGTACCTCGACGACCCGCGATTCGACCGCGTCGTCGTCGACACCGCCCCGACCGGCCACACCCTCCGACTGCTCGAACTCCCAGACGTGATGGATTCGATGGTCGGTCGTCTGCTTTCATTCCGTGAGAAACTCTCGGGGATGGCCGGCAGTCTCAGCAACCTCGGCGGCCTCTTCGGCGGCGACGACCCCGAGGCCGAGATGGACCAGGGGATGGACGACCTGAAGGAACTCTCGGCGAAGATCGAGCGCCTGCGCGCGGCGCTTCGGGACCCCGCCCGCACCGACTTCCGGGTCGTGATGGTTCCGGAGGAGATGAGCGTCGTCGAAAGCGAACGTCTCATCGACCGCTTAGAGGAGTTCGGCATTCCGGTCAACACCGTCGTCGTCAACCGCGTCAGCGAGGACCTCGCCGACGTCGCGGACTTCGACGAGGACTGGTTCGTCGCGCCGGACACCGAGCACTGTGAGTTCTGTCAACGGCGCTGGGAGGTCCAGCGAAACGCCCTCAAGCGAGCGCAGGAACTGTTCCGCGGCCGGGACGTCAAGCGGGTTCCCCTCTTCGCGGAGCCCGTCCACGGTGAGGCGATGCTCGGTGTCGTTGCGGCCTGTCTGGAGTAAGCACGGGGCCGAGGCTCAGATGATACGCGACAGGGAGACGCCGAGGCCGACGACGAGCGCCGCGATGACGCCCTGCATGACGGCGTTGATAACATCACCGTTGAGAACGTTCACGACGGCCATGGCGGCGAACAGCAATGCTACCATGACGTGTACTCCGATTATGGCGATGTCTCGAGCGTCCACGCCGGGCGTTCGACGGGCGCGAACAAAACCATAACGGCTGTAAAGCCGTTTCACCGGGTTCAGCGCCCAATTTGACCGAGAATCACGACACGCAGGTCGTTGACGTTCGTCCCCGTCGGTCCGGTCCGGAGCAACGCGTCGCGAGCATCGAGGAACGGATAGCTGTCGTTGTCGTCGAGCGCCCGTCGAGCGGCCTCTTCGTCCCCCTCGCCAACCGTTCCGGCGTCGACGATGGCGCCGGCGGCGTCGGTACTTCCGTCGCTGCCGTCGGTATCGACCGCCGCGAAGACGGTCCGATCGGGCGCGCCCAGGCCCGCCGCCAGCGCCCATTCGAGGTTCGGCCCGCCCGTCCCGTCGCCGGTTACCGTCACCGTCGTTTCGCCCCCCGACAACAGGACTGCCGGCGGGGAAACCGGATTGCCCGACTCGAGGGCTTCCGTGGCGACGGCGGCGTGGAACCGTCCCGCTTCGCTTGCTTCCCCTTCGATTCGAGTCGAGAGCAGGCACGGTTCGTAGTCCGCTTCGCGTGCCACACCGATTGCGGCGTCGATGGCGTCCCGGCCCGAGGCGATGACGTGGTTGTCGACGGTGAGTGTGGGAGCGGGTTCGTAATCCGCGGCTTCTAGCCACGCCACGATCTCCGGGGCGTTGACGCCGTACTGTTCGAGCACCGCGAGGGCCACCTCGGGGTCGACGGCGGCGGGGACGGTCGGGCCGCTGGCGATAACGCTCGGGTCGTCGCCGACCACGTCGCTGACGAGCATGCCGACGACGGGCGCGGGCGCGGCCGCCACCGCGAGGCCGCCGCCCTTGATGTCCGAGCAGGCCCGCCGGACGGTGTTCACGTCCTCGATCGGCGCGCCCGCATCGAGCAGATGGTCGGTGACTCGCTGTAGCGCATCGAGCGAAAGACCGTCGGCCGGCGCACATAGCAGGGCGCTGCCGCCGCCGGTAATCGCCGCGAGAACGAGCGTCCGGTCGTCGGCCGTCTCGGCCGCTTGGAGAACTGCTTCGGCGCTGGTGACGCTGTCCTCGTCGGGCGTCGGGTGGCCGCCCGTCCGGACGGTCACGCGCTCGGGGTCGGCGGTCAGTTCGTTCGTCACGACGACGCCGCTATCGATGCGGTCGCCGAGCACTGCTTCGAGGCCCGCCGCGAGGTCATCGGCGGCCTTGCCGCCGCCGAGAACGAGGATGTGGTCGAAGGTATCGAGATCGTATTCTTCGCCCCGGATGTGGAGGGTGTCGCCCGCGAGTCGGCAATGGCGGCGTACCGCGGTCTCGGGGCTGGCGGCGTCGATGCCCGCCCGTAGACAGTGGACGGCGAGTTTGCGGGCCGGCGTCTTCGGGTCGCGGTCGAACACGTTACGAGGTGAACTTCCGGACGGCCGCGAAGACCCGGTCGCTCAGCGGGTCGGGCAGGTGGCTGGCGAGCAACAGCGCCTGTGCGACGGTACCGACCGGGTAGCGCGGGTCGGGGTCCGGCGTGACCGCCGCCTCGACGATGACCTCGGCGACCTCGGCGGGGTGGACCGCGATGGGGCTGTCGCCGCCGAACAGCGAGGCGTCCTCCTGGAACTCGTAGAGGTCCTCGTAGGCGTCGGTGCGGTCGAGGCGGCCGAGTTCGTCGCCGACCCGGTCGCGGAACGACGTCTCGACGGGGCCGGGCTGGACGACGCTCACGTCGACGCCGAAGGGTTCGACCTCCAGGCGCAGCGAGTCGCTGTAGCCCTCCATCGCGTGTTTCGAGGCGGAGTAGGCGCCCATCCCGGGCGTGGCGAGGCGGCCGGCGACCGAGGAGACGTTGACTATGGTGCCGTCCTCGCGTTCACGCATGTGCGGGAGGACCTCCCTAACGAGGCGGTGGGGGCCGAAGACGTTCACCTCGAACTGTTTGGCGAAGAGGTCGTCGTCGATGTCCTCCAGCGGGCCGTGCTGGCCGTAGCCGGCGTTGTTCACGAGGGCGTCGATGCGGCCCTCCTCTTCGATGATGCGGTCGACGACACGCTCGACGTCCTCGCGGTCGGTCACGTCGATGGTGCCGATGTCACAGCCCGCCTCGCCGAGTTGCTGGATGTCGGCGGGATTGCGTGCGGTCGCGTAGACTTGCCACTCCTCGTCGAGAAAGGCGTAGGCCGCCGCCCGGCCGATGCCCGACGAACAGCCAGTGATCAGAACCGTCCGATTGCTCATGTTGGGTGGGTCGGCGGGCCGGTAGTTAGGCGTTAAGGTCCCGGCGTCCTCTCGGCCGACTACAGGTCGTCCTTCAGGTCGTCGGCGTACTGGTCGGCGAGTCGCGTCGGCCGCGGAAGCTTATATTGCCCGCCCGAAGCCTCGACGCAGTCGACGGCAGTATCAGCCGACAGCCGGTGGCCCGCCGAGACGTAGAGCGGGTTGATCTTCGTCGAATCGGGGTACTGCCGGCTCTGGTAGGCGTAGCCGACCGTCTCACCGTCGGGTGCAGTCATCGAGTCGTCGGCCTCGATAGCGACGCGGGCGCCTGCGGGCAGCGAATCGACCGAGCGTCGTGGCTCGCCACACAGGAGGTTCTTGGCGACGCCGACCGCGGGCGTCTCGAAGATGACGCCGATGTGGGTCGCGATGCCGGCCTCCCTGAAGTGGATGCGGCCGCTGCCGTCCAGCACGAGCAGGTCGGGGTCGACGTCGAGGTTTTCGAGGGCGGCGACGATGGGTTCGCCCTCGCGGAAGGCCAGCAGGCCCGGAATGTAGGGGATCTCCAGGGGCGTGACGGCGTGCGATTGGGCGACGATTTCCTCGCCGCGCAACACGACGACGGCCGACAGCGCCCGGTCGTCGAGGAACGCCTGGTCGACGCCCGCGACGAGCACGTCGCCGGCCGGGATGTCGTCGGGGTCGAAATCGACGTCGTCGGTGAAGACGGCCGTCTCGGCGATGTCGCGTTGCATCGCCTCCATCTCCTCGCGGGAGAGGGCGGGGTCCGGGAGGAACCGCTCCCGTTCGACCTTCATGGGAACCGGCCGGGTCCGCCGGGACCGTTACCGCCGCGACCGGGACCGAGGTTCAGCCGCCGCGGGCCGCCGCGGACGCGGTCCTTGACGCGGTTGCCGTACCACAGGCCGATGACGAGGCCGGTGAGGTGTGCGAAGTGGGCGACGCCGCCGAGGACGCTCCCGGAGGCGACCGCGAAAAGCGAGAAGGCCGCAAAGAGGATCGTCAGCGTCCGGATGGACATCGGGATGAAGAAGAACAGGAGGACCTTCAGGTCCGGCGCGGTGATCGAGAGGACGCCCATGATCGCCATCAGCGCGCCGGAGGCGCCGAGAACGCGGACCGTTTCGCCGGTGCCGAGGCCGAGGCCGACCTGTGCGAGGCCGGCGAGCATGCCGCTGACGAGGAACAGCGCGGTGAACTTCTTCGAGCCGATCTGCCGCTCGACTATCGGTCCGAAAAAGTACAGCGCGATGCCGTTGAAAAGCAGGTGAGTCGGCCCGCCGTGGGCGAATACCGAGACGACCCACGTCCAGACGTATTCGGGGTGGGCAGTCGTGAGCGTGAAGATCTCGTACCAGCGGGGTGAGCCGATGCCGATCCCGACAAGCGGCGCGATGAGGTACTGGAACCCGAAGACGACGACGATGATGCCGAGGAACAGATACGAGACGTTGTTCCGGAAGTAGCCGAGAGGGCCACCAGCGCCGGTGTCGATGCCGACCTTACTCAGCGTACTCTCCGAGCGGCTGCCGCGTTGCTCGACGGAGTCGTCGAAGCCGCTATCGAAGACGCCTTGCGGGTCGTTCCAGTCTTCCAGACCCGGACAGCCGTGGTTCTCCGGCAGGCGGTGTTCGCTGCAGTAGGTCCCGCCGCAATGCCGGCAGTTGTACGGCATGTTCTCGTGGGCCCCACAGACGTCGCACTTGGCCATTACCCCGTCGTAGCCGTCGAGTCGGCAAAGTCGTTGGGATGTGTGGCAATCCCACTGCACGGCCGGGGGCGGCGGGGGTTTCGGTTCGATTCGCCCCCGCCAACCGTGCTGCAGCGGTCAGGGTTAACCCCCTTCATCCGGTAGTTCTCCTATGGCACCTCATCTCGGTCACGTCCATCTGAAGGTCCGCGATATCGACCGCGCGGTCGAGTTCTACACCGACGTGTTCGGTCTCGCGGTCACCGAACGGGTCGGCCGGTACGCGTTCTGCTCGTTCGGCGAACACCACCACGACGTCGCCCTGCAGGGGGTCGGCGACGAGGCCCCCGAGTCCGAGCCGGGCGTCGGGCTGTATCACGCCGCGTTCGAGATCGAGGATGCGGCGGAACTGCGTTCGGTCTACGAGACGCTCCGGGAACGCGGCGTCGACGTCTCGCCGGTCGACCACGGCATCAGCAAGGCACTCTACTTCGATGACCCGTCGGGTAACGGTCTGGAGGTGTACCTCGACACGCGCGAATCCGTCGAGGAGGAGTGGGCCGGTACGAACCGCCGGTTCGACCCGACGGCGCTGTAGGCCGTCGGGGAGTCGGTACGGGTTCGGCCTATTTCACCTCGAAGGCGTCGGGCGGTTGCCCGGCGCGTTCGAGCACCTCGTCGGAGACGCGAATCGGGCAGTCGACCCGGAGGGCGATGGCGATGGCGTCGCTCGGGCGGGCATCGAGGACGACCTCCCGGCGCTCGCCGTCGGCGTATCGCTCGGCGTCGATCTTCGCGAGGAACGTGTTCTCCGCGAGGTCGTCGATGCGGACGCGGTCGATGGCCCCGCCGAACTCGGTGAGCATCTCCACGAACAGGTCGTGGGTCAGCGGCCGCTGGAAGGGGCGGTCCTCCAGCGCGTGCGAGATGGATTTGGCCTGGTCGGCGCTGATGAAGATGGGAATCGCCTCATCGCGTGCCCGTAGCACGACGACCGGAGCGCCTTCGTCGCCCCCCTCTTCGACGCTTACCCCGAGGCCGTGGACGGTCGCCTCGTGTGTCATCGTATACCAATCGGGCGAGCGGCACCAAAACTTTTCGCACGATGGGGTCCCACACCAACGGTATGAGCGACCCCTACGTCGTCGTCATCAAGCCGTCGGCCCGCCGCGTCAGCCGTCGGGCGGGCGAATGGGTCGCAAACGAGGGCCGTTTCAGGGCCTTCGATTCGAAGGCGTTGGCTCGCGAGTGGGCCCGCGAGGCGAGCCCGCAGGGCCGCACGTTGTGGGTCCAGAACGCCCATCCGAAAGATGACGGGCCCGCGGACGGCTATCTGCTGGCTCGGGCCAGTCGCCTCAGAAGTAACGAAACGGAGTTGCCCGGCGAGCAGCGGGCCTTCGGCGACCTACTCGCCGACGGGCAACGGAACCCGGGGCCGAAAGCAGACCGGTCCTGAAAGCGCCGGTCGGCCGTCGGCGGGTACATCCCCACCCCGCTTGCGCGGCCCCGACCAAATGGTACGGGGCGGGGGAGCATTATGTTACCCCGTGCAATCGTTGCACGGTGTGCACACCTGGCCTCAGAACGCCTCGACCGTGAGGGGTGTCGCCCCCTCGAGATACTCCTCGTAGGCGCTCTCGGCCCATTCGCGGACGCGCTCGTCGGTTACCTCCAACAGCGCCCGGGGAAAGCCCTCGTCGTCCTCGACGCCGATCTGGACGATCTCGCCGTCCGCGATGCCGAGATAGAAGGGCGGCTCGTCGTTCGCTTCGAGCACCGTCAGCCGACCCGTCTCCAGCTTCTCGCGGAACAGCGGCGCAAACTCCCCGGCGGTGATCGTCTCCTCGACCGAGGGCGAGACGACGATCTCGGCTTCGAGGACGCCGCTCGTGATCTGGTCGTGGACGAGTTTCGAGCCTTCGAGGTCGATAGACGGGAACAGCCCCCGGAACCGCTTGGCCTCCCGGAGGAGTTCGGTCTGCGTTCTGGCGGGCGTGTAGGGGTCGCCCTCCGAGGGGGTCACGACCGTCGCCGCCGACAGCGCCGCGGTATCGAGGTCGAACTGCTCGGTCGGGAACCACCGGAGGAACGGCGCGAGGCTCTCGGCGGCTTCGACGGTTTCGGCGAACCGCCGCGTGGCCTCGATGACCTGCTGGCCGACCGGAGACAGTCGATAGGTGTCCTCGGTGTTTCGCACCCAGCCGCGGTCCTGAAAGGCGGTGAGCGCTCTCGCGACCGTCGACCGCGAGGTATCGAGGTCGTCCCTGAGTTCCCGCTGGGTCGCCGGGCCCTCCTCACGTAACCGCTCCAGCAACCGCACCCGCGTCTCCGAGCGGGTCAGAAAGGAGATGCTGTCTATCGTTGCTTGCTCCATTCGATTGGACCGTGAAGCCTCGCGAATAAAGTATCTGTCCCGTGTCCCCGCCACGTTTTAATATCGACCACGGGACAGCATCGGTATGGAATCGGTTGGCACGGGACTGGCGGCGATCGACTACGAACTCCCGCGGGCGGATGTCTACCTCTCGCGGCCCGACAAACGCAACGCGATGACCGTCGACCTGATGCGGGACCTGACGACCGCCTTCGAACAGGTCAGCGAAAACGACGACGTGCGCGCGATAACACTGCTCGGTGAGGGCCCCGTCTTCTGTGCGGGGATGGACCTGGAGATGATGCGCGACCGGGTCGAAGAGGATTCGGACATCGAGCGGGAGGTCTTTCCCGACCTGCTCGATGCCATCGAGAACGCCCGCCAGCCGGTCGTCGCGGGTATCAAACAGGCTGCTCCCGCCGGCGCTTTCGAGTTGACGCTGCCCTGCGACTTCCGCGTCCTCGGAGAGGCGGCGACCTACGGCGTCATCGAGGTGAAACTCGGAACCTTCCCCCACGGCGGCGCGACCCAGCGGCTGCCACGGTTGGTCGGCCTCTCGAAGGCCAAGGAACTCGTCCTGACCGGCGAGTTCATCGACCCAGAGGAGGCACTGGACTGCGGGCTGGTCCACGAGGTCTGCGAGGACGAGGCGGTCGACGACCGTGCGCGAGCCTTCGCCGACCGCCTCTGTGAGAACGCACCGCTGGGGCTCCGACAGGGCAAGAAAGCTCTCAATGCGGCCTTCGAGATGCCGCTCCAGCAGGGCCTCGAACTCGAACGCTCGCTGGGCCAGAAACTCGACGACACCCACGACTACCGGGAGGGATTCGAAGCCCGAATCGAGGACCGAGAGCCGGAGTTCCGCGGCGAATAGGACTCGACACACGAAACTGCCATAAGATACTTTCAGGCTCAGCGATAGGATTCGGTATGCGCTTGTCACCGCTGGCTATCGGCCTCGCCGTGTTACTGACGGTCAGTCTGGCGGGGATGCCCGCCGCCGCTGCGGTTCAGGAAAGCGACAACAGTACCGACGCCGAGGACGTCGCCGCGGCGTACAACGAGAACGTCGATGACCTCCCGGACGTCATCAAGAACCGGGCGACGAACGAGCGAGTCGAGTTGACCATCGAGACGTCCGACGGCGAGACGGTGACCTACACCGCTATCACCGACGACGAGGCTCGGGTCACGGAGCTTCGAGAGGGCAGCCACGACCCCACTCTCCGCGTGAGTACCGACGAGGAGACCATCCGCGAGGTCGCCAATGCGGATAATACGAGCGCGGCCGCCTCCGAGGCCTACGAATCCGGCGACATTCAGATCGAAGGCGTCGGCGTGGTCAACAGCGTCACCGTCGAGGTTGTGAAGGTCGGCCACAGCATCGGCTCGTCGCTCGGCCTCCTGTAAGCGGGCGTCGCTACTTCCGATATCACCGTCCCGCTAACGAGGCGTTTTTCTCGCTGGCTCCCCAACCTCGGATATGGACGACACCGACGGGGGGTTCCGGAAGGGGCGCAAGACGGCGACGTTCGTCATCCTCCCCTTCGTCGCACTCGGCATCGGCAACCTGATCCTCATCCTGCTGTGGGGTCTCGACCCGCTGTGGGGCTTCCTCGTGTTACCGCCGATCATCTTCATCTCCGCTCTCGGCTGGATCGCCATCCGTGGCGGGATCGGTGAAGACCGGACCGGCGAGAGCGACTACGACGGCAGCGTCTAGGAACTGTTGATTTATGAAGCAGTTTTAAATGGGACAGCCGGACCACCGCTACTCTCTCCGAAGCCCTCGGCCGGCTGGCGGTCGTTCAGCGACATATCCTCACTCCGTTCGGATAGGGGTCGCTGAACGACTCCACTCCGTCGCCACCCGGGCGGGCGGCAAAGCCGCCCGCCTGTCACGTGGCGGCCTGCGGCCGCCTCGAATGGAGACGGCTTCGCCGTCTCCCAGCCCGCGCA
>NZ_JAZKTR010000032.1:0-19359 GCF_036625485.1 Natronomonas sp.
ACGGCGGGGCCGACGGTGTCGGCGGTGACGGACGATAGCATCGGCGCGCGGACTTCGAGGGTGTATGCGAGGTCCCAGTCGTCGGTTTCGACGGCGGTCACCCGGCCGTCGAACTTCGTCGTCGTCACGTCGAACCACTTGCCGTCGCGCTCGAAGGCCTCGTGGCCCTCGAAGGAGCGGACGAACCGGTCCGGCAGGTCGTGTGTCATTACGACCGGATAGGGGAGTGACGTTCAAAAGGGCGTCGTGAGGTGGGCTGTCGGGGAGGGCTTACGGTGGCGTGGGTTACTCGCTGTCGTCGCCGTCGCCGTCGGGCGTCGGAACGAACGCCCCGTAGTCGTCGTAGGTGGCCGACGCCAGTCGGGTTCCGTCGATGGTCTGCAGGTAGATGGCGATCTCCCCCTGTTCGATGATCGATGGAATCGTCCCGCGTGCGTGCTGGAGGTCGTATCGGCCGGAGATGAGGATGATCGTGTCGCTATCGGGGTCGATGAGTTCGAGGACGAGGAAGGCCGATTCCTTGACTTCGCGTCGATAGACGAGGTATTCGGGGAACTCCCGGCCCTTGTAGGCGTCCTCGAAGTCCTCGGCGTGATTGTTCGGGAGGATGAACGCCAGGCCGGACAGTTCCTCCTCGTCGTCCTCGCGATTGGCGGGGTTGACGTGGAGGGTCGGCATCGAGACGACGTCCCAGCCTTCCTCGCGGCGCTCCTCGGCGATGGCTTCCATATCGTCGTTGGTCGCCTTCCACGCCTGCTTTTCCGGCGGCGTCTGGGGTCGAACCCCCGTCGGCATCTTGGCGGGATCAGGGTCAGGGTTGGGATTCGGGTTCATACTGGTATTGTGGCCAGCGGCCGGATAACTCTTAACTCTCGTGGCTGTCAGCGTGATGATGTGTTCGGTCCGAAGGTGCCAGAACGGACTGCTGTATTCTGTTACCGGCCATCACCAATACGAGTCGGCGATGACCGGCACTTCAGTACAGCGATCCGTATCAGACGACGCCGAAGACGGTCTCCATCAGATACGACAGCAGGAGGACGCCGACGCTTCCCCAGAAGAGCTTCCCCGCCGGGGAGAGTCGCCGGTCCGGCGGTGGGGGGCGGAGCCACCGAAGCGGCGGCAGTCGGCGGACGAACGCCTGAAACCGCGTCTGGTTCGGTGCGGCGGGGATCGAACCGCCCGGCGGCGAGACGCCGGACATCGTGTTCTGTTCGAGATCCTCCGGCGAGCCGGGCCAGAGCCGAACCGTCGAATACGCCATCAGCCCGAACCCAGCCAGAAACAACAGCGCCTTCACCCGGACGAACCCGCCGCCGGTCGCCACACCGAGGACGAACGCCACCACGGCCGTCACCACGACGACGACGGCGGCATACACCGCGGCATCGGCACAGACCAGTGCCGCGATTCGGAGACGGACGGCGAGGGATTCGTCACGGGACATACCCACCGGTTAGAGGTGCCGGTCCTCGAGGACCTGACCGGGAGAGCGGTACTCCTCCTGGTGGCGGTGACAGAGGCTGATCCGGCCGGTGTCGCTGACCTCGTAGTACTCGGGGTCCTCGGACTCACAGACGCTGCCGAACTCCGCACGAACCGTCTCGAGTGCGGCGGCCTCGTCGTTGTCCCGAACGTCGTCGGCGATGTCGTCGAGTACCGTCTGTACCTTCGGTGGCACCGAAACGTCCCCGAACAGTTCGTCGTAGATCTCCTCGATAGTCCCGAAGCGCGGCTCTTTGCCGAGGAGTTCGCCGACCCGGTCCCTGATCGTCCGCTCGGCGCGTTCGCGTTCCCGGAGTACCTCCCGAAGCGTGTTGAGTTGGGTCCAGAGTTCGTCGCTCAAATCCTCGTACTCGTCGGGGCGAATCCGTGCGGGACACCGGGTGCTGAACGGACAGCCATCCGGCGGATACCGGGGATTCGGCGGCGTCCCATGGAGCGTGATACGGCTCTTCTCGACGGTGGGGTCCGGTTCCGGAATCGCCGACAACAGCGCGTGCGTGTACGGGTTCGACGGATCGGCGAACAACTCCTCGGTGGGGCCGATCTCCATGATATGGCCGAGATACATCACCGCGACCCGGTCGCAGATGTGCCGAACGACCGAGAGGTCGTGGGCGATGAAGAGGTACGTCAGGCCGAACTCGTCCTGCAGGTCCTCCAGCAGGTTGATGACCTCCGCCTGCACGGAGACGTCGAGTGCCGAGACCGGTTCGTCGAGGACGATAAACTCAGGTTCGAGCGTCAGCGTTCGGGCGATGCCGATACGCTGGCGCTGGCCCCCCGAGAACTGGTGGGGATAGCGGTAGTAGTGTTCCTGCTGGAGTCCGACGGTTTCGAGCAACTCGCGGACGCGCTGGCGTCGCTCCTTCGGCGTCTTCCAGTCGTGGACGTCGAGCGGTTCGCGGACGATCTCGCCGACGGTCATCCGGTCGTTGAGGCTGGAGTCGGGGTCCTGGAACACGATCTGAGCGTTCCGTCGCCACCGCTGGAGTTCCGCGCCCGACAGCGTCGTGATGTCGGTGCCGTTGAACTCGATGTCGCCGCCAGTGGCCTCCTCGAGTTGCACGAGCGTCCGGCCGAGCGTGCTTTTCCCACAGCCGGATTCGCCGACCAGTCCGAGCGTCTCCCCGCGTTTGATGTCGAAGGAGACGCCGTCGACCGCCTTGACGGGGTTGCCGCCGAACAGGCTACTGTCGTCGTAGTAGGTCCGCAGGTTGCGGACGCGAACCATCACGTCGTCTTCGGGCGATGCTGCGGTCGTGTTCGGGGTTACGTCTGAACTCATCGACTCCCACCTCGGCTTTCCTTCCGGATGTGGTACTCGACGGCCTGCTCCGTCGACATCTCCTCGGGATACAGCAGACAGGCGGCGGTGTGGTCTGGATGGTCCTCGTCGACCTCCACCGACGCGGGATGGACGCGTTCGCAGTCCTCGAAGGCCTTCGGACACCGCGGCGCGAAGCGGCAGTCCGATGCCTTCTCGTTCGGCGTCGGGACGTTCCCCTCGATGGTTTCGAGGCGGTGGCCGGTCTGCTGGCCGGGAATCGACCGGAGCAACCCCTGTGTATAGGGGTGTTTCGGGTTGGCGAACAGCGACTCGGCGCCGGCCGTCTCCACGATCTCGCCGGCGTACATGACGTTGACCCGATCCGTGACCTCCGCGATGACACCCATGTCGTGGGTGATGAACATGATAGCGAGGTCCCGTTCCTCCTGCAACTCGGCGAGCAGGTCGAGGATCTGTGCCTGGATGGTCACGTCGAGCGCCGTCGTCGGTTCGTCACAGATGAGGACTTCGGGGTCACAGGCCAGCGCCATCGCGATGACCGCACGCTGGCGCATCCCGCCGGAGAACTGGTGGGGATACTCGCGGACGCGCCGCCGTGCGTCCGGAATCCCGACCGCTTCCAGCAGGCGGATGGCCTCGCGGGTCGCCGCCTGACCTTCGAGGTCCTGATGGAGATTGAGTGCCTCCTTGATCTGGTTACCGACGGTGTAGACGGGGTTGAGGCTCGTCAGCGGGTCCTGAAATACCATCGCGATCTTACCGCCACGGATGGCGCGCTGGGCTTTGCCGCTGAGTCGCGAGATCTCGATGAAGCCGGCTTCGATGCTTTCCGGCGATTCGGGGTCGCCTTCCGTGATGAATATGCAGTCGTTTTCGTCGACGAGATCCAACTCGTCACCGTAGCCGGCGGCGACGAAGTCTGCCACGGTCGCCTCCTCGGCGCTGTCGTAGCCGAAATCCGTCGGCGTCGCGTCGATACCCGACCGGTCGAAGAGGTCAGCGGCGTCGTACTGATCGGCAAGGGTGCCGATATCGACCGCCCGTTTCGGGAACCGCTCGGCGAACTCACGGACCGTCTCCAGATGGGTAAACCGGATGGTCGACCCCCGAAGGACCTGTCCGGGAGATTCGATGAGGCCCATAATCGAACGGGCCGTGACGCTCTTGCCGGAGCCGCTTTCGCCGACGATGCCGACCGTCTCACCGGGCGTGAGGTCGAAGGAGATCCCGTCGACCGCGCGGATGGTCTCCTTGTCGGTGAAGAACGCGGTCTGGAGGTTCCGAACCGTAACGATATCATCGGTTTGACCGGCCGGCCGTTCCTCCTGTCGCTCCATCGCCATCACCCACCACCTCCGGTGGCGGCAGCGTCGCCGCTGCCGACATCGCTTTCGGGGTCGATGGCGTCGCGGATACCGTCACCGAGGGCGTTGAACCCGGTGACGACGAAGACGATCATGACACCCGGGATCGTCGAGATGTGCCACGATGCCGTCGAGACGTACGAACGGCCCTCGGAGACGATACGCCCCCACTCCGGCGTCGGCGGGTTGATGCCGAGGCCGAGGAAGGAAAGCGCGGCGGTCGCGATGATGATACCGCCCAACAGTAGCGACGCGTAGATCATGATGTAACTCAGGATGTATGGAGCCATATGTTTCCGCATCGTCATGACCGGGCTCTGGCCGTAGCTCTTGGCGGCATCGACCCACTCCTGTTCGGCCACCTGCAGAGAGGGCCCACGTATCGACCGCCACAGCGTCGGCCAGTACACCCCCGCGAAGATGAGGGCCAACAGGAAGCCCCCGTCGTATATCTTCGATATCGGATGGTTCGCTTCCTGGAAGACCACGGACAGCAGCAACACCATCAGGAACGCCGGGATGGAGATGATGGTATCACTGGCGATGATGGTAAGGAGGTCGACCAGTCCCTTGTAGTAGGCCGTTACCAGCGATAGCACCAGCGCGATGAGCGTCCCGAGCCCGATGGCCGTGAGGCCGATAACTAACGACGTTCTGGCTCCATAGGAGATGATGGTAAACAGGTCCTTGCCGTCCTGGTTCGTTCCGAGCGGAGCCCACCGACCGAAGTCGTCGTAGCTTAGCGGCCCGACGTTGCTGCTTCCGCCCTGCGAACGGCTGTCGATGTTCGCCGTCCCGTGAGTGACCGTCTTGACCTCGCCGCCGTCGACGTACTGGATCTCGTGTTCGTACGGGCTATAGAGGTTCTGTTCGGCGGTGACGGGACCGAGCGCGGGCGCCCAGATGGCCATCACGACGAACGCGAAGACGACCACGAGGCCGAAGATGCCCCAGTAGTGGGTTCGGAAGCGGTTGATGCTGTCGTCCCGCGGCGTCCAGTCGGCCTCGCGGTAGTGTTCGCGGAAGATGTCGTAGCCCTTCCAGACCCACGCGAGAAGGAGGAACGCGTAGGCGTAGATGACGACCACGCGGAGCGCCCACGACCACGCGGGCGACAGACCCATGAACGTCCCTTCCCAGCCGCTCCCGTCCGGGTTCTGATAGCCCTGGTTCGGGATCGTCTCACGGCTGGTCAGCGTCTGCAGCGAGGCGACCGATTCGAGTCCGCCCTTGATCGTCGTGACGATGGCATCGAGAACGCCGCCGATCGGCGTCCAGACGACCAGCGCTGCGAGAACACCGAGGCCGAGTGCGATGATGGCACGCTCGATGATCTCCTTCTGGCCGGCACTGCGATCGATACCCAGCCTGTCGACGATAGAGACGGGGACGAGCAGCCACTTGACGACGATCGCAGCGAGGCCGAGCAACAACAGCGCCGTCAGCAGATACCCGATCGAACCGCCGATCGAACCGAGCGTCCCGGCGACGTTTCCTTCGACCCAACCCGGCCCCTTCGCGATACCGCTGATGAAGAACCAGACGGCCTCGCCCAAGGCGATGAAGCCTCTGGTGAACCGGCCGAGTTCGACGGCGACGAGGAGGGCGAACCCGACGAACCAGAGCAGCGCCGGTCGTGGGTTGGCAGCGATACGATCACGGAGCGTCATGTCGGTGTCAGTACTCATTGGTCGTACCCCACGCGCGGATCGAGAACCGTGTACAGGAGGTCCTGCAGGATGTTCAGCCCGATGATTATCAGCGTAAAGAAGAAGATGAGCGACCCGGCAAGCGGCAGGTCACCCTGAACGGCGGCCTGGAAGAACAGTTTCCCGATACCGTTGATGTTGAACACTTGCTCGACGATGACGGAACCGCCGATAAGCAGGAACGCCTCGTTGGTGATGATCGGGAGCAGCGGAATCAGCGCGTTTCGGAAGACGTGCTTCCAGACGATGACGCGGTTCGACAGCCCCTTCGCCTTGGCCGTCTCGACGTAGTTCGAATTGATCGTCTCCAGGACGGCCGTCCGGCCGATGCGGAGTTCGGAGGCCATCGAGGCCGACCCGAGGACGACCGCCGCCGGCAGGATTATCTTAATCGCGGCGGCCAGGGTCATCCACTCGAAGGAGATACCGGTCGGAATCGAGACGAGTCCGAGGTCGATAGAGCTAGTGATGTCGGCGAAATCCAGCGGCGGAGAGCCGATGAGGCTGCCAGTATCCGGCCCGAACGTGTACCAGTCGAATCCGAACCAGCCGCCACCGTCCGTCCGTCGAAGCACCGTTAACAGCATGATAGCCAGCCAGAAGTTCGGCATCGCAAGCCAGACGATACCGCTGAAGGACGCGACGTAGTCGCCCCAGCTGTTCGGGTTCAGCCCGGCGTAGAAGCCGAGCGGGATACCGATGAAGAGCGGCAGGAGGATGGCCCAGAACCCGAGCCACAGGGTCCGAGGACCGAACAGGCGAATCAGCGTCGTGACCTCTCGGTTCGGGTGAAGAACCCACGATTGTCCGAGCTGGAAGGTGATGAGGTTGGTAACGAAGTCGATGTACTGTTTCCAGAGTGGCTCGTTCAGGCCGAGTTGTTCCCGTATCGCCTGTGCATCCGCCCCTGCCCCCTCCGGTCCCAACATCGCTGCGACCGGGTCGAGCGGCCCCATCCGAAGGACGACGAAGATGACCGTCATCACGAGGAAGAGGACGGGAATCGAAAGGAGGAGCCGCTTGAGGAAGTATCTCCAGCGGCTCACCGTCGATCACTGCTCCATTCAGTCGACATATTTTGAGCTATTCGGTGGATATACATTGGAGGTTCTTAGGTACCGTGGTTTCACGGCAGCTTACTGGTGGAATCGGAACAATTGGCTAGCTATGCGTCCGCGAAAAAACGGCAGTGAGGGGATCTACTCGTCGTTGCCTTCGAGGCCGACCTGCCAGTCGAGGTAGTAGCCGTCCGTCTCCTGGGGCATGACGCTCGTGTCGGTGTTCTCCGGCTCGAAGCCGAACAGACCGTATGCGGGGTCGACCCAGCTCCAGATCCAGCCGAGCGAGTAGAACTCGAGGTCGCCGGACTGGCCGCGCTCGATGAGCGTGCCGAACGGCGCCTCCTCGAGTTCGAGGCTGATGCCCGTGCCGTCGAGCTTGTCGCGGGTCAGCCGACCGAACTCCTGGAAGACTTCCGACTCGTAGGTGGTCAGCGTCATCTCGAAGGGGTCGTCGCCCGTGAAGCCGGCCTCTTCGAGGGTACTGCTCGCGGAGCCACGGTCGGTCTCGTTGGTACCGTAGGGCCACGCGTCGACCCAGTCGTTGTAGCCGTCGGGACCTTCGGGCCACATGGCCGGCGGCGTGAAGCTGTACGCAGGTGCACCACGACCCTTGAAGACCTGGTCGATGAGTTCCTGGTGGTCCGTGACGTAGGCGACTGCCTGCCGGACCGCCTTCGGGACCTGTGGGACGTTCCAGGCGACATAGAAGACCGTCAGCTCGGGGACGCCGAGGTAGTTGACGGTATCGCCGTTCTCGAGGGGGCCGTAGGTACCGACGTCGCGGTTGCGGTCGTCCTTCTCGGCGTCGACGTTGTCCGGTTCGTAGAACGCCGTCGGGATGCCGAAGAGGTCGAGGTTCCGCTCGTTGATAGCCGTCCAGTAGGCGTTGTCGTCCTCGATGATGTTCCAGTGAACCGCATCGAGGTTCGCGCTATCGCCGTGGTAGCCGTCGAAGCGAGTGACTCGAGCCTCGTCGTCCGGCACCCACGCGTCGAACTCGAACGGACCCGTACCGTTCGGGTCGCCATCCCCGGTCGAGAACTCTTCCTGGCTGTACTCGCCGTCGTAACCCTCGATGTCGCCGACGTAGCCCTCCGGAACCGCGGCGAAGGAGTCGTACGCCAGGATGTCGAGTGCGGCCGGCTGGGCCTCCTGCAGCGTGACCTCGAACTCGTAGTCGCCCGTGACCTCGATGGCCAGCGAGTCGGGTTCCACGTTCCCCTCGTCGTCCGTCTCGTGTTCGACGGCGAGGAACCCGGAATCGAGGATGAAGTTCGCACGCTGGCTGTTCGGGGACTCGGCGAGGCGCCGCCAGGCGTACTTGAAGTCGGACGCCTGCAGTTCCTTGCCGCCGTGGAACTCGACGCCTTCCTTGATGGTGAACGTGTAGGTCAGCAGGTCGTCGGAGATGTCGACCTCCTCGACCAGCTGATTTTCGACTTCGGCGACCCCGTTGGGGTAGTTAACGAGGTTCTCGTACATCTGCTGGATGACGACCGCCGAGGCGGTGTCGGTCGACTGGATCGGATCCAGCGAGGACATCGTCGCGTTCCGGAGGTTCAGGACGTTCTCGTCCTTCTCGTCCGAGGAGGTATCGACGGAGGTGTTGTTGTGCTGGACGCGGTGGCCGCCGAGGGCGCCGCGCTTGGGCACGTCGACCCAGTCGTACCAGAAGACTTCACCGAGGCGGTGATACAGCGGCAGCAGCACCATATCGTCGCGTACCGCTTCCTCGATCTCCACGAACGCCTCGGTACGGATGTCCTCCGCATCGGGTTCGGGGTTGTTCGTGACGGTCTCCCAGGCCTCTTGGGCCTTCTGGGCTTCCGTCGTATAGACGGTCTCGTCTGCGGGGGTATCGGTGGGCGTATCATCATCGCCGTTGCCGTTACCGTTGCCGTTGCCGTTGCCGTTGCCGTTACCGCTGTCACCACAGCCAGCGATAGCGACGGCACCGGCGGTACCGCCAGTCGCCTTCAGGAACGTCCTCCGTGAAAGGGAGTCTTTTTCTGACATCTCGTCTGTCCCATATCCCTCTTCCGTTATAAATCCGAGGGAAAAACCGCTAGAGTAAGCCGGGTGTTACCCCGACGATGTACCCTCGACTCGATGCAGGAGTCATAAAACACCCGGAGAGCCACGTAGCGTTGAGAGGCAATTGTTACCCAAAGAGGTGTTTTTAAACATATAATCAAGTTTGGGCGCCTACATGTAGCCGTAATCTGGAGGAATGTTCATTTCAACTCGGAGTCGCGGGCGGACGGCGGTTTACTGCCCTAATTCGTCAGTTGCCGTTCGATTATTAGAGGAAAGGGATTCGAATCGAAACCGAACGTGCTCGCTCGCCTCGTCCGCTGTGTGCGACTGGTAGGGTTCGACCTCCGAACACTCCGGACGCTCACGAGAGTTCGCACCGCTTCGCTGTCGCTACGCGGTGCTCACGGTATGTTCACGACTCGCAAACCTCACGACTCGCTCCGTTCGCCGCTCGGTATTTTCGAGACTCCTCACTACGTTCGGAGTCTCGCTATGCGAGGGGAGGGATTCGAACCCACGGACCCCTACGGGAGCGGATCTTAAGTCCGCCGCCTTTGTCCTGACTCGGCCACCCTCGCTGGTACGTTCCGAGGCACGTCGCGCCTCGTGCATCACCACGTCGGCGTGTCCGTTGCAAAGGCGTTACGGTGCCCGACCGAGCGCTACCAGTCGACCGAAAGCGTCCCGTCGCCGTTCGGGTCCGGCGCGATCTCCTCGTTCGTCCGCCGGTCGATGACGTGGATGACGCCACGGTCCTTCTTGGCAGGACAGGCTTCAGCGGCGCTGACGTTGTGGTCGAGGTCGGACTCGTCGAAGAAGTACACATCCGGCTTGGCGATACCCGTCGTGATATCCATCTCCCAGTTGACGGAGACCTCCGCGCATTTGCCCGCCGCGATGCACTTGTTCGCCTCGAAGATGATCTTGTAGGGTGCCTCCTCGATGGGTGGTGCGTCCCCTTCCCCGATATCGCTCGGATCGATGGGCTCGTCGGCCATACACGTACTCGGGGACCAGTGGTTTTGGGTGTAACGACTACGGCGTGACGGACCCGTCTGGTGATGCCGCGGACTCGGCTGCCGCCTGCTCCAGTTTTCGAAGCCGCTCCGGCAGGCCGATAGCATAGACCGTCTCGCCGGCCTGGAGCGTCCGGGCGCGCCGCGGTATCGCCTCGATATCGCCGTCGGCCGTCTGGACCGCAATGACCGAAACGTCCAGCGCACCCACGACGCTCCGTGCGAGCGTACTGCCTTCGCGAACCGCCACGACGCCCATCGTCTCGGCGGCCGACCGGAGCTGAGCCGCGAACTCCCGGTCGACGCGGGCTTCGACCGGCAGCGTGACCAGCCGATAGCGCGCCTCAGTGTCGATTCGCTTTGCCTCCTCTTCGTCCATCGCCAGCGTCGCCACGTCCTCTGCAGTCCCCCGGAGTTCGGCGTTCGTGATCCGCTCTGGAGCGGTCTCGCTTTCGGCGTCGCCAGTCGTCCAGACCTGTACGACATCGCCGGGGCTGGCGTTGTTCGGGGGGTCGGCCTTGAGGGCGACGGCGGCACTGCCCGGCGGGAGAGTCGGCCCGATACCCGCCTCCCGACTGCCGAGAGCGAGGTACTCGATCTCGGCCGTCTCGGTGAGTTCGACATCGACGTGGCCGACGCCGTAATCCGTCTGTAACCGCTCGATGAGTCGCTCCCGGAGTTGCTCGACGGTGAGCCGCCGGGGGAACAGCAGCGTCTGGCCCGCGAGTTTCTCCTTTATCTCTGGGTCGACCGGGTTGTAGCCGTCGATGTCGTTGATCTCGTCCGGCACTTCGACGGTCGTTACCCGACCGACGGTTTTGACGATGCGGCTGAGGTCGGCCTCGACGGATTTCCCTCCCGAGACCGCGAAGAGGCCGACGCCGGTTCGGTCCCCGAGGCGGCCGCCAGCCGCCGCTGCGAGACCGGCCACGAAGAACGTGATCACGTTGAAGACGGCGGTTTCGGGCGCCAACAGGTCGCGCTGGCCGACGATGACCTGCCCGAGCGCACCGGAGGTGTTCAGGTATAACGCGACCGCACTGAGGCCGACCAGCACCGCCAGTCCCTCCGGCACCCGGTCGTTGACCTGCCAGCGATGAAGGAGGCCGACGCCGGCGCCCATCAATCCTGCCAACATGACAAGCACGATGCCGAGGGCGACATCGACCAGTAAGTCACCGGCGGTGAACTGCAACGCGAACCTCACGCGACCACCTCCTGGAAGCTGTTCAGGGCCTCGTGTCTCCCGGCGACGAACAGGTCGTCACCCGCCGTCAGTTCCGTGTCGCCTCGGGGGGCGACCTCCCAGCCGTCCGGTCGCTTGACCGCCAGCACGGCGACGTCGTGGACCTCCCGGACGTTGATCGCCGCCAGCGTCACCCCGTCGAGGTCGCTGTCCGGCTTGACCGTGAGCTTCCGGAACCGCTTGCCGGCCCGTCGAAGCAGCGAGATGAGTTCGAACTCCCGGCGCGTCCCGCGGGCCGTCACCACGACCGTCCCGCGCTGGATGCTCAGCAGTTTCTCGGCGTCCGACCGCGGGACGGCGACGGTTATCCGGCCTTCGCCGCCGGTCGTCGTCGGCGCGGCGACGGGCGCTGGCGGCGCGTCGCCGGCCGCCGTCCCCCCGTCGGTCGCCGCTTTCTCCTCCTTCTTGCCGGATCGAGCGGCGATGACCGCACCCTCGACGACGAGGTCATCCGAGAGGACCAGTACCTCGTCGCCGCGGGCCAGCCCTGTCGGCACGAGCGCGTCTATCGAGACGGCCCGGTGGCCGGCAGGTACTCGCTTGGAGATGCCCGACAACGGCGGCGCGGCGATGACCGTCGCCTTGCCCCGTTCGTCGATGCGGACCGACACGTCCACGAGGTCCAGGTCAGTCTTCAGGCGCTCGACGAACCGCGATTCCAGTTCCGAGATCGGGATGTCTGCCGGAAACCGCCAGTCCCCGTTCTTGATGGCCTCCCGGGTCGCCTCCGAGACGGGCGGATACCCCTCCATGTCGATGACTTCGCCGACGACCTCGACTTCCACTTCGCCACGTGAGCCGACGAATTCGACCACGTCGCTGGAGAGAGTGCGTTCGCGGAGCCGTTTGAACGAGAGCCGTCGCGGGAACTCCGCGCCCATCTTGTCGCCCTTCGCGTGGGCGTAGAGCGACAGCATCAACACGACCAGCAGTGCGACGACGATACGAAAGCCCGACTCGGTGACCGCTGGGTCGGAAAGCGCCAGTAGACCGCCATTGATACCCGCAAGCGCCAAGGCGAGGACGACGACCCCGAACGCGGGGATGGAGACGCCGGTGAAATACCGGACGATGAACCCCAGCCCCCACGCGACCAAGGCCGGAAACATCCCCGTGAGAACCCCGAGATAGATACCGAGAAGGATCTCGACCGGTAACGCCTGTACCATGACCGATGCAGACGACGCCCCGCGTTAAACCACTACCGCCACGGGTAGGACACCCATACCGGCGGCGAAACACCAGGCGAACGGTGGGGTTTTATCCGGGGCGGAACGACAGCGCAAGCATGGTGGCCGAGTCGGACGACGGAACGGGACCTTCGAGACTCCTCCGGACGAAAGCGGCGGTGCTTCTGACCTCGCTGGTCGCGATCCTGTCGGTCATCACCGGCATCGTGAACATCGGGACCATGGAGGTGACGGGGCTGTCGGCCGTGTACATCCCCGAGGCCGTTGCCCGAACCGCCGGATTCACCGGCGCGATGACCGGCTTTCTCATGCTGCTCAGCGCCTACGGCCTCCGCCGCGGCTACCGGATGGGATGGTACACGACCGTCGTCCTGTTGCCGGTGACGGCACTACAGGGACTGGCCCAGTCGAGCGTCTTCTCGTATCCGCTGGTGGGCCTGTCGGTGCTGACGATGCCGACCGTTCTCGTCAACCGGGACTACTTCACCCGGCCGCTGGACCTCAACCTGAGGCAGTTGGCCTCGCTGTCGGCCGTCCTCGGCGTGCAGGTCTACGGCACGGTCGGCGCCTACGCGCTCCGCGAGGAGTTCAACGGCGTCAACACCGTCCTCGACGCGTTCTACTTCACCATCGTCACCGCCTCGACGGTCGGATACGGCGACATCACCGCCACCAGCCAGTTCGGTCGCCTCTTCTCGATGTCGGTGCTGATCACCGGCGTGGCCAGTTTCGGTGTCGCCCTCGGTACCCTGCTCGGCCCGCTGATCGAAGCCCGCCTCGCAACCGCACTTGGAAACATGAGCGACAAACAACTCGACCTGCTGGAGAACCACTACATCGTCATCGGCTACGGCGATCTAACCGAACCGATCCTCGAGAGCCTCGGCGACAGACAGGCCGTCGTCATCACCCGCGATTCGGAAAACGCCAAACATCTCCGTGACCGTGGGTTCGAAGTCGTCACTGCCGATCCAAGCGACGAGGAGCCGCTACATCGATTGCATATCGAACGCGCACGTGGACTCATCGCCGCGACCAACGACGACGCGCAGGACGCGATGACCATCCTGACCGCTCGGGAGTTGAACCCGGACCTCCGTATCGTCGCCGCGGCGACCGACCGCGAGAACGTCAGCAAACTCCGCCGGGCCGGCGCCGACATCGTCCTTAGCCCGGCGGTGCTCGGCGGCCGACTGCTGGTCGAATCAGCGTTCGGCAACGACGAACCCGAACGGATGGTCGAGGAACTGCTCGGCGACGAGCACCGTCGGCAGAACGAGTAGCGACTTACCGCGCGCCGCGCGGGTGGTCGCGGCCGGCGTGTTTGGCTTCCAGCACCGCACCAGCAGCGAGTTCCTGTGCGAGCGATTCGGCCTCGCCATCACCGAGTTCGAACCCCGCAGAGACGACCTTCCCGACGGGCGGTTGGACCGCCACGCGCGCCTGGAGACCGGTGTCGTCGCCGGCGATCTCGCCCCCGACGACGAAATCGTCGGCGAGTAGATCCCGGGTCGAGGAAGCGATATCGACGAGTTCGCGCCGCAGCGCGCGGCGGTCCTCGGAGGTAGGCGTCGGTTCGGAGCGGCCGGAGTGGGGCGCGTTTCCGTGCATTTGAACGTGGTCCGGTTACACCGTTGGCCTTCAAAAACCCGTCGGCTCGTGTGTGGATAGTTGTCAGGGAGTTAGCTGCCGGCTGACTTCTTGTCGAGGCCGGCCGACTGGATGTCCTCGCCTTCGACCGACGAGCGGAGCGCGTCCATCCCGTCGTCGCCGGAGATGTCGAAGTTGTTCTCGTAGAGCTCCTGGACGCGTTCGTACTCCTCGTCGGACAGCGGCGGTACCTCGCTGGCGGCCGCCCACTCGTCGATGTCCTCGCGGGTGCGGAACGTGGGCGTGACCGACGCCACAGGGTCGTGGTAGAGCAGCCACTGGAGGCTGGCCTGGGCCATCGTCCGTTCGCCGTCGCGTTCCAGGAAGCGGATCGTTTCGAGTTTCTCCCAGCCCGTCTCGTACCACTCGTCAGGACGGTAGGCGCGGTGGTCGCCCTCGTCGAGTTCCGTCTCGGGAGTGACCTGCTCGTTCAGTAGGCCCGAGGAGTGGGGGACGCGTGGAATCAGGCTCGTCGAGGAGCCCGTCCGTTCGATGGTATCGAGGAAGTGGTTGCCGACCTCCTGTTCGAAGAGGTTCCAGACCAACTGGACCGATTCGAACTCCTCTTCGATGGCGAGGTCGCCCTCGGCGAGCCAGCCGATCGAGGGCCCCAGCGCGATGCCGATGGCGTCGGCGCGGCCCTCTTCACGAACCTCGTCGAGGAACTCCAGTACGTCGGCGTCGATCTCGTCGACGTTGGCGTTGTGCAACTGGAGCATCTCGACTTTCTCCATGTCGAGGCGGTCCAGCGACTTCTCGAAGGCGTCTTCGAGGTACTCGCGGTTCATCTCCTTGGGCAGTTCGCCGTGGCCCGCCTGCGGGTTGTTATAGAAGTCGTAGCCGATCTTCGTCGCGACGCTGACCTCGTCGCGAACCGGTGCGAGCGCCTTCCCGACCAGTTCCTCGGAGTTACCGTGGCCGTAGACGTCGCCCGTGTCGAAGTAGGTGATACCCTGGTCGACGGCGTACTGCAGCATGTCGATGGCCTGCTGTTCGGTGCGGTCGCCCCACCAGTCGGTGCCGACCGTCCAGGCACCGAAGCCGATTTCCGAAACCTCCACGTCGGAGTCGCCCAGCGTCCGATAGTTCATGTCCCCTCATTAGGCGTTGGTCCACTTATCGCTCGTGGTTCGTCCCGTCGGATTGGACGGTACCCGAGGATATTTTAGGGACCCACGGGTTACGGCCCGATTTCGTCCTCGTTGCCCGGCCTGATGGATTCTCATGGAGTCTTGTAACGATGTATCACCCATCGCTGACGCGTACCGGCGATGGCCGCTAAAAGACTACAACACTCCGTATCAGGGGACGGCGGTCGTTCGAGTCTGCCTCAATAACAACCCATAACACCATCCCGCCCACTCCATTCCACAATGACCAAGCGTCACGTTTCTTTGCCGGCGGAGGCCGAGGAAGGCCTTCAAGCGTTCCTCGAGGAGGTCGACCATCGGTTATCGAGCGACGAGGACACCTGTGACGTGGTCGAGGACGTCCTCATCGATCTCCACGGCGACCGGGACGCCTACGAGCGCTGGCAGGCCGGCGAGGACGTTTCGCCCGCCGAACGCGTACGGCTACAAGGATACAATCCCTGCAACGCGACGCTGGAGAGCGAATACTACGCCGAGAAGGACGAGGAGAAGTTCCAGCAATCGAAACACCTGCAGTGGCTCTGGCGCCAGTTCGACGCCACGCCGATGGCCGACAACGTCGAGTTCGCGCTCCGCTTCCGGCAGATGCTCGCCAACCACCTCTTCGAGGAGTGTGGCGACAACTGCCGGTTCTTCAAAGGGATCTCCTTTACCTACGGCCACAACATCTCCATCGGTGACAACGTCGTCGTCCACGACGACGTCCACCTCGACGACCGCGGGAAACTCACGGTCGGCGACCGCGTCTCCATCTCCGACGGCGTCCACGTCTACAGCCACGACCACGACATCGTCGACCAGACCGACGTGGAGAACTTCCACACCATCATCGAGGACGACGCCCGCGTGACCTACGACGCGATGGTCCGGGCCGGCGTCAAGGTCGGCGAGAACGCCATCGTCGGCTCCCGTGCGGTCGTCCAGTCGGACGTACCCGCCCACCACGTCGTCGTCGGATCGCCCGCGAAAAGCGTCCGCATCAAACCCGGCTGGGAGGACGTCGCCGAGCCCGTCGACGCCGACCACCCGAACGAACGCGAAAGCCGGAAGATACCCTACGAACTGCCCGACGACCTCGACCGATTCGACGAGTTCCAGCGGAACCGCCAGCCGCCGAGCGGCCGCTGACCGACGACCGCTGATTTTCAGCCCCGATACTCGCGGTAGCCTTCCCAGAGGAGTCCGATACCCGAACCCGCCATGCCGAGCGTGGCGACCACACCCGGCAGGCCGAACCACGGCGGGAAGACGAAGCCGAGCCACGATTCGACGAAGGCGATCGTGTCGCTGACTACGCTGCTGTGTCCCCTGCCTTCGAGGTTATCGCCGGGCGGTACGTCCTCCGGTTCCTCGCTGAGGTTCCGATCGGGCCCGAGGCGGTCGGCGTCGTAGACGATACCCCGGGGCTCGCTGCTGAGGTCGTGGCCCCAGACCACGTCACCGTTCTCGTCGACCTCGATGACCCGGAAGTTCCGCGAATCGACGATGAGCGTGTTGCCGTTCGGCAGGCGGTCGGCATCCCGGGGCCACTGGAGTCGGTCGCTCGTGCTCGGACCTTCGTAGCGCCAGACCTCGTCCATCGTCTCGTCGTACTCGACGACCCGGTTGTTCTCGCTGTCGGCCACGATGACGTGGCCGTGTTCGTCGAGGTAGTTGGGGTCGTGCTGTTCGTACATGGTGCTGTGGTCGCCGGGTTCGCCGATGACCTCGACCACCTCGTTCGTCTCAGGGTCGACCTCTACGAGCACGTCGAAGTTCCGGATAGACATCAGGAAGTTGCCGTTCTCCAGTCGGTCGACGTCGTTCATGTGCGTCCAGTCCTGTGCAGGGCCGGTGTAGTTGTGGCTCTCCCGGGAGGTTCCCTCGACGTGTTCCTCCCAGAACTCGGTGCCCTCGTCGAGGTGTTCGACGGCGGACCACTCCCACGTGACCTCACCCTCCTGATTCACGGTGAAGGTGCGGTCCTTGCCCATGTCGATGATGACCGTCTCGCCGTTCGGCAGTCGGTCGGCATCGTGGACCTCGTGGTACGTGACGAACACGTCGTACCACGTGTAGGCCCACACGCGCTCGTTGGTCTCGGGGTCGATCTCCTCGACGACGTTCCGAATACAGTGGTCACTGCGGCTCTCGGTGTTCTGGTACTCCTCGGGACACTCCGAGTTCGGAACGCGCTGGCCGTAGGAGACCATCACGTTGCCGTTGTCCAGATACTCGCCGTCGAAGACGGCGGCGTTTTCGGGTTGGTACTCCCACGTTCGCTCGCCGTCCTCGTCGACGATGAACACGTCGCCGTTGTGGTTGCCGAACCAGCCGTAGGCCTGCACCGTGATAAGAGTCTCACCCGGGTATGGTTCACCCTCTTCGACCCGAACCGTATCATCGGCAGTGACCGCGAGGAGGCCGAGAGCGCCGATACAGAGGAGGAGGACCCCAGTCAGGACGATGACGCGCCGACGTCGCATATCTCAACCAACCGACGGGACCCAAAAGCCTTGCCGGTTCGAACGCGTCGCTTTTCCCGCTGGACGTGAACCTCCGCCCATGCGGAGCGTCGCCATCAACGTCGGTGCCAACACGAACGAACCGGGCTTCCGGGGCCCCATCTACCCCGACGGCCGCTTCGAGTACGTCCCGATTCCCGAATCCGCCCCGACCCGCGAGGATGCGACGGTCCCGACCTATGCGGATCTGGACCTCTCGGTCGACACCAGCGACGTGGCCGACACGCCCGTGCATCTGGACCCCACCTTCGCCCAAGTCCACGACTGCGAGCGCTACACCTACGGTGACCCCCACGGCGTGAAGGCCCGACCACTGCTCGACCTCGATGTCGGCGACTACGTCTTCTTCTATGCCACCCTCACGACCGCCGCCGGGGAACCTGCCGACTGGATCGCTCCCGAGTGGGGCACCTACCTCATCGGCCACTTCCGGCTGGAACGGGACCCCCTGAGCGCCGCCGACTACCGCGAGGCCAGCGACGCCGAACGCGCCCTGTTCAGTAACAACGCCCACGTGAAACGCGACCCCTTCGACGCCGAAGTGCTCTTATACGGCGACGGCGCCGGCTCGGAACTCTACGACTGCGCGATTCCCCTCTCGACTCGCGAGGCGGGCGTCGATGCCAACCGACTCGTCACCGACCTCTCCAGTGACTCCGGGAAGGGCCCCTGGTGGCGCCGCCCGATGAAGTTCGACCGCGAGGCCACCGAGGAACTCCTCGCGATCCGGGATTCCGGCGCCTACGAGCGGGCTTTTGAATAAGAAGCCGCGTTTCGGCCAGCCAACAGGTGGCCAGCAAGGATTTATTGCCCCATCGGTTAGCGACGGGGCACACATGACCGACAGATCCAGCGGCCTTCGACCGGTTTCGGCGCCCGAGGCCTCGACCGTCCGGACCCTCGTTCGAGCCGGTCTGGCCCTCGTGGGCCTGCTCGTCATCGTCGGCCTCCTGGCCGTAACGCCCGGCATCGACCGCCTGCTCGCGGGACTGGTCGTCCCACCGTGGGCACTCGGCCTCGCCGTCGTGACGCTGCTGGTCGTCGGCGTCCTGCTGTGGGTCGCCCCTGAAGTCGAACGCGCCGCCTTGGAGTCGTTCGATGGCCCCGAAACCACCGTCGAGAACGCCGCCGCGGCCGCCAAACTCCTCGTCGGCTTCCTCGCGGTCGCCATCGCCTATCGCGGCTTCGCACCCGCCGTGACGCCGGCCTTCCGGGCCTTCGACATCGGCGGCGTCTACCACCTCGGGTTCCTCGTCGTCGGCCTCGTCGTCCTCGCGGCCTTCGCCCGACGACTCTATCGCTGCTGGGAGCCCGTGACCGAGATGCTGACCGAGTACGTCGTCGACGCGAACGATGCGGAGACTCAACGGGTTTCGGCGGAGCAATAGAGACAGCGCTAACGGGCGATTCTTCGTAGAGGTTCGTTCACGGGTCGCTTCGCTCCCCGTTCACACTTCCGAGGCCTCGCTTCGCTCGGCCTCGCTATGCGCCGTCCGGGATTCTCGCGAGCGTAGCGAGCGAGAAGTCGGACGGCAAACGACCGCAGGGAGTGTGTTCACGGGTCGTTTCACTCCCCGTTCACGTCCCCGAGGGCTCACTTCGTTCCCCCTCGCTATGCGCCGTCCGGGAATTGAACC
>NZ_JAZKTR010000213.1:0-3301 GCF_036625485.1 Natronomonas sp.
TCGAAGTCGACGAGCGGTTCCAGCGCGTTCTCGATGACGGCGCGTGCGGCCCCGGGGTCCGGAATGTAGGGATTCGACCTGACGATGAGCACCGCCGCGGGGACGTCGAGGTGATAACAGTCGGCCAATAACGCACCGGTGACCCCACCGATGACGCCCGCCCCGTCAGCCAGCGTGATTCCCGCCTCGGTAAGAGCCGTCTCTAGCTCGTCGGTCGTGGCGACGCCAGTTACCTCGCCGATCTGCTCTTCGGACTCCGCAGGTGCTCCTGCGAGGAAGACGGCCTGTTCGAACTCCTGTGCCATGTCGTTCAACACACACTCGCTCAACGATTCGACCGCATTGGGTGGAATCGTAACGTCGCTTTGCAGGGTCATCACAGCCGGATCCTCGCCAGCGTAGACCCGGACCGCATCACGAACCCGTCCCTCGTCGTAGGCCGCGACCGGCGGGAAGTCGTCCGAGACGATGGTCCCGTGCTGTTCCAACCCGAGTTGCTTCGTGATCTGGTCGACCGCTATCGAGGCGACCAGACCCAGTCCAGGAAGCCCCTCGATGAGGGTAACCGAGTCGGCCGTAAGTTCACTCTTCTTTTCGAATTCTGCCGATGAATTTTGAGTCACCACGAGACACCCACTCGTACATCGCGCGTCTAGGGTTAAATCCCGTCCCTCATTCCTGCCTCATGAGACCGGTGCTCACGGTAGCGGAAACGAATCCTGGCCGAGCGGCCAGTAACTGCCGACACGGGGGTCCATCACAACGGAACCGTAATCCGCATACGGCCATCGAACTGATCCGAAGGCATTTATAATACCATGGCATTTGGTAACACGATGGCTCGAGCCAGTCGCCCGATGGCGGATCCGTCACGTGGCCTACTCGTCCACAACGAGGGGCCGTCGACGACGGACGTTCACATCGTCGTCCACGCGGCGGGCGTCTCGACGGAGACGGTTACCCTGACCGCCGGGGAAACCCACACGCTCGCCGAACCAGTCGACGCGCCCGTCGAGGTCCACACGAACGGCGGGATGGCGACGGCCTTCGGGGGCAACGACCCGCTTTTCGTCGTCCGAGACGGTAGCGTGATGGTCGCCCCGAAGTGACAACGCCCGGCGCGGGGGTCGGCGCAGGGGCGTGCCGCGGAGTCACCCTTTTTCACCCCAGCATCCCCACAGTGAGGTATGAGCGACGTACGCGAATCGGGATTCAAAGAGCGGACGCGGGTCGAAGCGGCCCGCGACCGACTCCTCGATATCGACCCGATAGACCGAACCGAACAGGTGTCGCTGTCCGTCTGTGACGGCCGGACGCTGGCCGAACCCGTCGACGCCGCCCGAAACGTCCCCCACTACCCGCGAGCCGCGATGGACGGGTGGGCCGTCCGCGCCGAGGACACCTTCGGCGCCTCCGACCGCTCGCCCGCCGTCCTGCGCCCCGGCGATGCCGTCGGCCCCGATACGGCGACGCGGGTCCACACCGGCAGCGAACTCCCCGAGGGCGCCGACGCCGTCGTCATGGTCGAACAGACCGAGCAACTCGCCGGCGAACTGGAGGTCTTCGACGCCGTCGCCGAGAGCGAGAACGTCGCCCCGGTCGGCGAGGACGTCGAGGCGGGCCAGCGTCTCTACGACCCCGGCCACCAGTTGCGGCCCTCCGACCTCGGCCTTCTGAAGGCGACCGGCATCGACGAGGTCGAGGTCGTCGCCGAACCCGAGGTCGCCGTGATCCCGACCGGCGAGGAACTCGTCCAGTCCGACCCCGCCCCCGGCGAGGTCATCGAGACGAACCGGTTTACGGTATCGCGACTCGCCGAGCGGTGGGGCGCCGAGGTGACCCGGCGGAACATCGTCACCGACGACCACGAGGCGCTGCGCGCGGCCGTCCAGCGTGATCTGACCCGCGATGTGGTGGTCACGACCGGCGGCTCGTCGGTCGGCGAACGGGACCTCATCCCCGAAGTCGTCGACGAATTGGGCGAGGTACTCGTCCACGGGGTCGCACTCAAGCCCGGCCATCCCGTCGCGCTGGGGCGCGTCGAGGACACCACGGTAGTCATGCTTCCGGGGTATCCCGTCGCCGCCATCGTCAATGCCGTCCAGTTCCTGCGGCCCCTTATCAAGCATCTCGGCCGGATGCCGCTGAACCCACCGCCGACACAGGAGGCGACCCTTGCCCGGAAGATACGGAGCGAACCCGGCGTGCGGACGTTCGTGCGGGTGAAGTTGGACGAGAGCGTGTCGCCACACGACACGGAAGAGTCGAGTGGTGAGCAAAGCGAACCGCGAGACACGGGCCTCGAAGCCACCCCAACCCGCGCCAGCGGGTCAGGCGTCCTCTCCAGCGTCGCCCTGGCCGACGGCTGGGTCGTCGTCGAGGAGAGCCGGGAGGGGATTCCCGAGGGCGAAACCGTCGCGGTCCAAAACTGGGAGTATCATGAATAGAAAACAGTTCCGCGATCTGGCCGACCCCGAGGAGGCCCACGAGACGATCGACGATCTCGACCTCCGACCCGACGACGAGACCGTCCCACTCCGCGAAGCGCGGGGTCGCGTCCTCGCCGAGCGGGTCGACGCCGACCTCGACGTGCCGGGCTTCGACCGCGCGAGTGTGGACGGCTACGCGCTTCGCGCCGAGGACACCTTCGGTGCCGACGAGGCCGACCCGAACCGGCTCGAGTTGGTCGGCGAGGTCCACGCCGGCGCCGAACCCGACGTGGAAGTCGGTGCAGGCGAATGTGCCGAGATATCGACGGGTGCAGTCCTGCCGCCAGGCGCTGACGCCGTGGTCATGGTTGAACGGACGGACCGGGAGGACGCCACGGTGCTGGTGCGCACGTCGCTCGCACCCGGCGACCGCGTGATGTTCGCGGGTGCGGACGTGGCTGCCGGGGAGCGGGCCCTCGGCCCCGGCACGGTCCTGACGCCCAGAGAAATCGGCCTGCTGTCGGCCCTTGGCGTCGACGAGGTACCGGTCCGCGGGAAGCCAACGGTCGGCATCATCTCGACGGGCGACGAACTCGTCCGGCCCGGCGAATCGCTGAACAGCGACGCGGGCGAGATCTACGACGTCAACAGCTACACGACCGCGACGGCGGTCGAAGAGGCCGGCGGCGAGGCGGAACTCTACCCCCACGCCGGCGACGACTACGAGGCGATGGAGTCGGCCCTCCGGGAGGCCACCGAGGAATGCGACCTCGTGCTCTCCTCGGGGTCGACCTCCGCGTCGGCCGTCGACGTCATCTACCGCGTCGTCGAGGAGACGGGCGAACTCCTGTTGCACGGCGTCGCGGTCAAAC
>NZ_JAZKTR010000214.1:0-3293 GCF_036625485.1 Natronomonas sp.
CCGCCGAGAGCCTATTCGATCCAGCAGCGACGAGCCGGATCGTCGTCCTCTGGATTCTCACGCCGTCGATATCGGTCGTTGGATCGTACCTCCTCTTTCTCATCCTGCTGTAAGCCAGCGGACGGGGTGGTACTCACACTGCAGTGCTCGGCTCGATTCGGCGTATCACGAAGACCACCGTTCAGGGGCCAGCAGCCACAGAATTATCACCCTACCAGCCATACAGGTGTGTGGAGTCCATCGGACTCCGTAGTGTCACACGGGGGTCACTCCCCCATCTGTCTGTGGAGCGGCGGCAGGTTTTCGGCGAGTTTTCGGACGGCTTCGGGCGTCTCCAGTTCCGACCCCGGTAGCGTCCAGACCGGACAGCCACGCTCGACGGTCACGCGGTGTGATCCAGGGTGCCGAAAGCGCCCGCGGCCAGCTCGTCGGCCGGCTGCGCGACGAGCACCAGCCCATCGGTCCGGTCGTGTGCCCGCCGGACCGCGTCGTCGATCATCTCGTTCCCGTTTCGTAAACAACGGCTTCCAACCCAGTTGACAATACGATAGATATACCGGAGTTAGGCACCCGGAACCCGGAAAATCAGCTAAGCGCGCTGATGAACCCGGAAAAGGCCCCGATTTCAGGCGTGGGCTTCGATCTTCTGGACGAGCGTCGGTTTGTCCTGCACGCCGACCATCCGGTCGACGGTTTCGCCGTCGACGAACAGGTACAGCGTCGGAACACCCTGAACCTGGTACTCGCGGGCGAGGTTCTGGAGCGCGTCGATATCGACCTTTGCGACGGCCGCGTCGGTCTCGGCGGCGATTTCCTCAACGGTCGGTTCGAGCATCTTGCAGGGGCCACACCAGTCGGCGTAGAAGTCCACGAGGACGACGTGGTTGTCTTCGAGTACCTCTTCGAGGTGGGCCACGCTGTCGATATGAACCGGCTCGTCCGGCGTCCCGGCGCGAGCCATCAGCTCCTCCTTTTTCTGTTCGCGAATATCGTCGATGTCCTCTGCGTCGCTCATGAATCCGGATAGTGGATAATCGACGTTAACTCCTTCGGGCAGGTGCACGGGGGACACACAGGAAGTGTTCCATTCCAACGGCCGCCCAGGGAGGCTGGCGACCGCCAACAGTTAAGGGCTGGCCACTCCACCGCCCGCTATGGAACCGGAGTCCGTCCCGCAGGAGATCACCACGCTCGTGGGCCGAGAGGTGTACTCGAACAACGGCGTCTTCGTCGGCGAAGTCGAGGACATCCAACTCGACGTCGACCAGGAACTCGTCACCGGCCTCGCGCTGGGCGAGGTCAACCGCGAGTTGTTCGACGCACGCGTCGGCAAATCGAACGGCGTCATCATCCCCTACCGGTGGGTCCGCGCCGTCGGCGATATCGTCCTCGTCAACGATATCGTCGAGCGGCTACGGCAACCGGACGAAGAAGAGGCGCCCGCCTAACTCCCGTTCGAACTCTCGCCGCCACTGCTGCCGCCCTCGACGCCGAGTGCCTCGAACAGCTTCGAGCGAACCGCTTCTTCGGTCAACTGCAGCAGCGTCTCGCGGTTGTCGCCCGTTATCTCCAGTCCCGTGAAGATGCCGAGCGGTATCTCCGCGGAGGCGTCCGTCGAGTGACCGACGACCTCGCCGATCTCGTCGAAAGCCTCCTGTAGCACGTTGCCGATGTTCATCCGGATGTCCTTCGACCGGGCCGCCAGATAGATGGTGTCGTCGGCGATGGCGAAGACGGCGGAGGTGGTGATACCTTCGAGATTCAGGAGGTGTTGAGCGGCCTGCGAGAGGGCGTCGCGGTCGCGGATGAATCCCGCGTTCGAGACGAGGTGGCTGCCCTTCACTTCGCGGTTCCGGATGGCTTCGGCGAGCACGTCCAGCGTCTCGGGGCTCATCGACGGCGATTCAACCTGTTCGAGCGTGTCGTGATTGGCGAACGGATAGAGGTAGGCCGCCGCCGTCAGGTCCGCAGGCGTCGTATCCCGCTTGAAATCAAGCGTCTCCGCGCGAATCCCGTAGAGCAGCGCCGTTGCGACCTCCTCCGAGAGGCTGAGGTCGAACTCCTGGATGTACTTCGTCAGAATGGTCGACGTCGAGGAGACGTTCGGCCGGATGTCGGTGAACTCGGCGTCGTACTCGACTTCGGATTCGAAGTGGTCGATGAAGATGTCGACGTCGCGGTCGACGACCGGTTCGGAGGCCTTCGCACAGTCGACCAGCGCGATGGTGTCGTAGCTGGCGAGGTCGGCCTCCGAAAACGGCGTCAACTCGATACCGAGCAGGTTGACGAACGCGCGGTTCTCCTGGTGGCCGATCTCGCCGCGATAGAGGATGTCGGCCTCGACGTCGTGGGCCTCGGCGATGGCCTTCAGCGCGACGGCCGACGCGATGGAGTCCGGTCCCGGCGACCGATGGGCGAGAATCGCGAGTTCGTCGGCCCCGTCGAGTACGTCCGCCAGTTGGGCGGCCTTGTATTCGAGTTCACCCTGTTCGAGCGCGCGTAGCGCCGAATCCGCGATGACCGCCGAGGGGTTGATGACGACGTCGGCACCCGCATCCGAGAGTTCGTCGGCGGTGACGGGGTCGGAGGCCCGGACGATGATGAATTGGTCCTCCCCGCGTGCGCGGATGTTTTCGAGTGCCTGCTTGTTCGCCTCGACGTTCGGCGAGAGGATGAGGACGACGTCGCGGTCGGCGACCGCCTCGGCGACCGTCTCCTCGGAGATGTCCGCGGTGCGTGCATCGAGGTCCTGGTCCCGAAGCGCCTCGACGCGGCCCTCGTCGCGGTCCAGAATGAGGACGTTCTTCTCCTCGGCGACGAGTTCCTCGGCGACGGCGTGGCCGACGCTGCCACAACCGAGAATGGCGTACGTCGACATAGAAGCCATCGAGATGGCGCTGCTCATTGTGGCCGTGGCGAGGGCCGCTGCGTACTTAATATGTCCGTACTGTCCGAACCGTGCGACGGCATCCCGATGGACGACCGGAACGCAACCTATTTGAATGAACCGTGGGTATCATGACTCGCAGGGCCGATAGCTCAGTCAGGGAGAGCGACGGCCTCTTAAGCCGTCGGTCGAGGGTTCAAATCCCTCTCGGCCCGCTTTCTGTGACGAACAACACGCCGAGCAGCGCCGAGCGACAGCGAGGCCTGCTCGGCACTACGTGAATCACGAAACGGCAGGGGGTTTGAACCACGGTCGGAGCAAAGCTCCTCCCTGATTCAAATCCCTTTCGGCCCAGTTTTCCGTATAATCAAGCATACGCCGAGCGACAGCGAGGCGTTTCGCCGGA
>NZ_JAZKTR010000215.1:0-3263 GCF_036625485.1 Natronomonas sp.
CGTCGGTGTCGAACTCCTGGTGGGCGATGTCGATGGTGACACCACGCTCTCGCTCCTCGGCGAGGTTGTCCATCACGTAGGCGAACTCGAAGCCGCCCTTGCCCTTCTCTTCGGCTTCCTCTTTGTGCTGTTCGATGACGTGCTCGGGGACGCTCCCTGTCTCGTAGAGAAGTCGCCCGACCATCGTGCTCTTACCGTGGTCAACGTGGCCGATTACGGCCAAGTTCTGGTGCGGTTTGTCACTCATTGTAGTCTCACGCGCGAATGCGCTGTGTCCGAATCTTTTGTCGGTGGCCCGTAAAACGATTTCGAAAGGGATTCGGCCGAAACCGGGCGCGTCGGGCGGTTTGCGAGCAGATACCACGGGGGCGCGGGGGAACCGTCCCGAGACGGCGCCGTGCCTATTCGCGGGGCGGGAGTCGGCCGATATCCGCAAGGACCGCACTCGCCGTCTCCGGGCCGCCAGCGCCCCGGCCGGAGATATTGAGTCGGCCCGCGTGATTCGTCTCCAGCTGGACGATGTTCAGCGTGCCCGACACCGCGAGCGTCCCGTTTTCGGGGATGAGGCGAGGGCCGACGCGGACCTCGCCGTCCGAGACCTCTCCGATGAGCCGGATCGTCCGGCCGTCCTCGGCGGCGAGTTCGAGCGGGCTTCCGGGCAGGTCGGCGATGCCCTCGACCTCCGCGTCCTCGAGCGTGTACGTCTCGTCGTAGAGGACGTTCGCGAGGATGACGCACTTCAGTGCGGCGTCGGTGCCCTCCACGTCGAAGGTCGGGTCGGCCTCGGCGACGCCGAGGTCCTGGGCTTCGGCCAGCACGTGCTCGTAGTCCAGCCCCTCGGCGGCCATCCGGCTGAGGATGAAGTTCGCCGTCCCGTTGAGGACGCCGCGTGCCGCCGTCACCTGTCCGTTGAGGTCGTCGATGGTCGACAGGACCGGAATCGCGCCGCCGACCGCCGCCTCGAAGAGCACCGACCCCTTCGAGTCGGCTTCCAGTTGTCGCACCTCGTCGTAGCGTTCGGCGACCGGACCCTTGTTGGCGAGGACGACGTGGCGGTCGCGGCCGAGCGCGCGCTCGACGTGGGAGAATCCGGGTTCAGCATCGCCGAGCGTCGTCGGTGTCGCTTCCACGAGGACGTCGTAATCGGCCGAAAGCGCCGCTTCGACCTCGGCATCGCCGACGACCCCGCGGCTTCGCTTCCGGGAGAGAACGTCGTCGGCATCGAGGCCGTCCTCGTCGACGACCGCCGTCGAGGAATCCGCGACGGCGACGATGTCGTGGCCGTATTCGCCGGCCAACTCGACGACCGACGAGCCGACGGCGCCCGCACCGAGTACGGCGAGTTTCATTGGCTACCCTCCGTCAACGGTTCGATGACACGCAGATCCTTCTCTTCGGCGATCTCCCGAACCGTCGTCAGAGCGTCGGAGGTCTGACCCTCGCTGGCGACGATGCGGAGGCGCGCACTGGAGGGGTTCTCGGTCCCCTGTGGTGCCGAAAGCGATACGTCGGCGACAGAGACGCCGCCACACTCCTGGAACCGCTGGAGGGTATCCGAGAGGTCCGTATCGACGAGATGGCCGACCAGGACCACCGTCAACTCCTCGCTGTACCGCTCGGCGCCCGCCTGGATGATGTTGACGCCGGCATCACGGAGCGCGTCGACGATGACGTCGAACTGCGCCTGGGTCGCTTCGAGATCGACTTCGACGGGGATGTGGCCCCGCGGTGTGAGGTTGCCACGCTCGTGGAATATCGAGAGGAGGTTCCCACCGTTGTCGGCGATGGGTTCGAGCGCGCGCAGTAGTTCACCGGGTTCGTCGACGAGTTCGAGACGCACCGTGTAAGACCGGACGTCCGCCTCGCTCATCGGCTCACCTCCGAGCGTTCACTCATTACTCAATCTCACGGTCCGCCGGCTATAAGAACGCCGTCATTCGCAAATGTATCCTGCATCGACGGAAAACTCCCCACACCACCCGACAGCGGCACGTTTCGACGGCCGACACCGGGCTCGTTTTTAAATATTGTCAAAAATAAGATAGGCCACTATGATCACGAATCGCTCTCTGGGGTTGGTCGTTGGCCTCGCCGCGAGCGCGATCGTGCCGGTCGTCGCGGCGGCCGCGGTCTTCATCGACCCGACGCCACGGGAGTTGCTGCAGGCGGCCGTTCTCGGGTGGCTACCGCTGGCGGCCGCAGTGGGTACCGCCGACGTCGACCCGACACGTCTCTCGCGGTTCGCTATCGTCTTCTGTGGGACGCTCGTCGGACTGACGCTGCTGGTCGCGCCGCTCTTTGGCAGACCTGTCTTCGATATCGGCCTCTATCGCATCTCCAGCCTCCAGTTTGCCGTCCCTATCAACCCCGTGATGGCCGTCCTCGTCGGCGGTGCGACGGCGCTGTCCTACTACGGCGTCTTCGAATGGGGTCCCGAGGCCAACGACGGCACGCCCGCTTGATTTCGATCTGTCTTCATCAATCGACTACTGCTGGTCGTCGTCACGCGGCGTCGGTTGTTTATAAACGATAGCGTTGGGTCTGTGGATAGGAGAGAGGAAGGAAACAATAAATGGCATCCGCGAGGCGCGCGAAGCGCGCCGAGCGGTTCTCCGGACGCGACCGTAGGGAGCGTCCGGTAGCGACGAGTGACTAACGCGAGCCATCAGGCTCGCGGCAGGAACGAGTCGCACATATTTTCCCCACGTTTTTGCCGGGCCGGCCGCAGGCCGGCCCGTGCAAAAAGTGGCTTAGAAGTAGTCGATACGCTCGGGCAGTTCCGTCTTCATGCCCTTCCGCTCGCGGATCTCCTTGATGGTCTCCGGCTGGAGGTTGTCGGCCATGACGCGGAAGCCGGCGTTCTCCGTGTTCCAGGAGGCACGACCCTCGGTCGCACTACGGATGTCCGAGGAGAAGCCGATCATCTCGTCGACGGGCGCGATACCCTCGACGACCATGAGGTCGCCTTCCTGGTACATGTCGTCGACGCGGCCACGGCGGCCCTGAATCTCGCCGGATGCGGCGCCCATGTGCTCGTTGGGCACGTCGATGCGGACCTGCTGGATCGGCTCCAGAAGCTTGATGTCCGCGTCGATGAGGGCGTTGTGGACGGCCTTGCGGACGGCGGGGATGACCTGCGCCGGACCGCGGTGGATGGCGTCCTCGTGGAGGCGGGCGTCGTGGAGGCGGAGGAGTGCGCCCTCGACGGGTTCAGCAGCGAGGGGACCGTCGTCGAGTGCCTCTTCGAGGCCCTCGATGACGAG
>NZ_JAZKTR010000216.1:0-3241 GCF_036625485.1 Natronomonas sp.
GACGGTATATGACTGACGAGGAGCCAGCCGACTCCCACGAGTTCTCCGAGGGGCAGGGCTTCGGGGACCCCTACGAAGGGTTCGACATCGACCCGCCGGAACTCGACGTCGACCCCGAGCAGGTCGACCCCGTCGACTCGCGTGTCGTCGCCGACACGCTCGATCGCCGGCAGATCGGGGCCGACGACGTCGACGCCGAGGAACTGCTCGACGTCGGGCTCGAATACATGCGTATCAACCGCCACGAACAGGCCACCGACGCTCTCGAACGCGTCGCCCAGTACGCCGACGACGAGGGTATCGAACAGGAGGCGTGGGTGAACAAGGGCGCCGCCCACGCGGAACTGCAGGAGTTCGAGGCGGCCATCGACGCCTACCGGCAGGCGCTCCACATCGACGACGACTCCGAACACGCCGCCACCGCCGAGACCAACCTCGCCTACGCGCTGTGGGAATCCGGCCGCAGCGAGCAGGCGCTCGAACACGCCGAACGTGCCGTCGAACTCGACCCGCGCTTCCCGCAGGCGTGGTACAACCGTGGGTTCTTCCTGCTGGAACGCGGCCTCGCCGAGGACGCCGTCAAGTGCTTCGACAACGCGATGCGACTCGGCCAGCGGTCGGTCGACGTCCTCGAAGAGAAGGCCCGCGCCCTCGAAGAGCAGGGCAAAGACGAGGAAGCCGAGAAGGTCGCCGAAGAGGCCGAGGAGATGCGCCAGCGCGCCGAAGACCAGCTCGTGGACGACCACGGCTCCGGCGACCCCCGTGCCGGTGGCGAACGCGGCGGCCGTGAACGCCAGCGCGAACGATGATGCTACTCTGCGAGCGCGACACGCAGGAAGGCCCGCTCGTCTCCGTCTGTGACGCGGACGTCCTCGGCGAGACGTTCGAGAACGGCGACGTCTCGCTGACGGTCGAACGCGACTTCTACGAGGGCGAGGAGGCGACCGCCGAGGAGGTCGTCGCCAGCCTCTCTCGGGCCGCCGTCGCCAACCTCGTCGGCTACGAGGCCGTCGAGGTGGCCGTCGAACACGGCTTCGTCGAGGAGACGAACGTACTGGAGTTCGAGGGAACGGTCCACGCCCAGTACCTTCGACTGTAGGCGCGGTCCGGCCGTCCCCCACACCCCTATCGGCTGTTTTTAAGCCTCCGTCAAGGCGTGGCAAAGCGTTGAAGCCGACAGCGCGCGCGAGACCGCTCATGCAGATAACCGGCGTCAATCAGTATCACCTCGACCACGCGCTGGAGGAGCCGTTCTATCCGACGTGGATTCCGGGCTATCCGCAGTCGACCCACGAACTCGAACTGTTCGAGATCGAGACCGACGAAGGTATCTCGGGCTACGGTGCCTCCCCCTCCTTCGCCGGCGGCCTCGATTACGAGACGCCACTCGAGTTGTTTCTGACGGGCGAGGACCCCCACGACGTCGAAGCGATCCTCGGCAAACTGGAGACGGTCAACCTCGTCGGCCCGCGACCGTGGCACGTCGAGATGGCGCTGTGGGACATCATCGGCAAGGATGCCGGCAAGCCGGTCTACGAGTTGTTCGGCGCCAGCCAGCAGGAGATTCCGGTCTACGCCTCGACGGGCGAGTTGATGGACGCCGACGAGCGCATCGACTACGTCGAAGCCCGCATCGAGGAGGGCTTCGAGGCGGTCAAACTGCGCGTCACGGAGGTCGACCACATCGAGACCGTCCGGCGGGTCCGCGAGGCCTTCCCCGACCTCACGCTGATGGTCGACGCGAACAAGGGGTGGGCGGTTCGGGTGATGGACGAGCCCGTCGAGTGGTTCTTCTCCGACGCCCTGGAGTTCGCTCGCGGCCTCGAAGAGTTGGGCAACATCGGCTGGCTGGAAGAGCCGCTCCATCGGCACGACTACGAGGGCTACGCCCGCCTACGCGATGCCGTCGACGTCGACATCGCCGGCGGCGAGTTCAACAACGGCACCCACCACTTCCGGGAGTTCATCGACCACGGCTCGCTGGATATCCTCCAGCCCGACGCCGCGCTGGCGACGGGTATCCGGCAGGCCGTCGACGTCGCCCGGATGGGCCACGAACACGGCCTGCAGTTCGTCCCGCATACGTGGACGAACGCCCTCGGCTTCGCCGCGAACCTCCACGTCATGACCGCCGTCGGGTCGCCGTGGTGTGAGTATCCGATGGAGCCGCCGTGGACGCCCGACGTCTGGTCGTTCATGCTCGAAGACGGCTTCGAGCACGACGAGGGGACCATCACCGCGCCCGACGACCCCGGCCTCGGCATCACGATTCCCGACGAAGTACTCGACGACGCCGAATGACCCGCTAGGAGTCGCTTTTTTCTCCGCTCCGAACGACTACCGCCCATGCGACAACTCGTCCGACTCGGCTGGAAGCTCCGCGAACTGGACAAGAACGCCGGGTTGAGTCGCGAGGAACTGCTCGACCTCCGCGAGGAGCGCTTTCGCGACCTCCTGCATCACGCGTGGGACGAGACGGACTTCTATCCCGACTACTACCGCGAACACGGCATCAGCCGCGACGACCTCGCGACGATTCCCAGCGAAGAGATTCCGCCGCTCACGAAACAGCAGTACATCGACAACTTCGACGACCTGACGACCGACGACCGCCTGACCCGAGAGGCCATCGAGGAGTTCCTCGAAACCCACGACCGCGGTGCACGCTTCGAGAACGAATACGAGGTCGTCCACACGTCTGGGACGACCGGCGAGCCGACTCACTTCGTCTACAGCAAGGAGGCGTGGCAGACGGCGCTGGCCGCCGGCGCTCGTGCCATCAAGGGCGACTGGAACCTACTGGAGTTGCTGGAGGAGTGGATTACCGGCTATCGCGTCGCCTATGTCGCCGCCACGCAAGGCCGCTTCGGCGGCGTGATGGCCGTCCGCGGTGCCACCGAGGGGTTCAACGTCGATACCCTGCTCGTCGAGGTCAACCGACCGATGGACGACTGGAAGGCCGACTTCGTGGACTTCCGGCCGAACGTCCTGATCGGCTACCCCTCCGCCGTCAAACTGGTCTGTGATATCGAACGCGAGGACCCCCTCGGCCTCGATATCGAGCGGATCGTCACGGGCGGTGAACCCCTCTCGGCGGAGTTACGCGAGTACATCGAGACGACCTTCGAGACCGAGGTGTTCAACGTCTACGGCGCCAGCGAATCGATCATCATCGGCATAGAACGGTCGAGCCACGACGGCATGTACCTCTACGACGACCTGAACTACGTCGAACCCGCCG
>NZ_JAZKTR010000217.1:0-3233 GCF_036625485.1 Natronomonas sp.
TGGATGGACGAGGCAGGAGCGATGAGCGCCATGCACTTCTCCGGTGAGACGTGCGTGACCGCGCACATGGACGAGGTGAATTTCAAACGCCCGATCGAGGTCGGGGATATCGCTCTAGTTAAGTCGTACGTCTACCAGGCCGGCGAAAGCAGCATCCGCATCCGGACACGCGTCTTCCGTGAGAACCCCGGCAAGGCCGAAACCAAACTGACGACCGAATCCTACCTCGTTTTCGTGGCTATCGACGAGGACCGTACTCCAACGACGGTTCCCGAACTGACCGTGTCCACGGACCAGGGCGAGCGATTACGGCAGGACGCCCTCGAAGACGCCCCGCAGTAAGCGAACCGAGAGACGTCCTGAATCTCGAACATCCGCCGGTCGAACGGGCCGCTACCGGACGACCGTAACAGGGACCGTCGCCCGCCGGACGACGGTTTCGGCGACGCTACCGAGGAGGATACGCGAGACGCCTTTCCGGCCGTGGCTTCCCATTACGATGGCGTCGGCGTCCGTTTCCTCGGCGAACTCCACGATCTCACTGGCTGGACGCCCCACGACGATCTCGGTTTCGAGGTCGGCGTCGACGAGGTCCGCCGCCTTCGCGAGCAGTTCCTCGGCCCCCTCCTCGGCTTCCTCGTACCACTCCTGCCAGTAGCCCGGCAGGGCCGCTTCCGGCGAGGCGTCGTATCCCGCTTCGACGAAATCCAGCACGTGTAGGAGGACGATGTCGGCGTCCTCGTGGGTGTCGGCCGCATGCTGAAGCGCCTTCTTCGATAGCTCCGACCCGTCGTATGGGACCACTACGCGCATACTCGGTCGTTCACCCCGGAGAGGCTTAAACGTAGGTCGTGGCAGACACGGGGGACGATAGGGCGACCTGTCGACCACCGACCGATCGGCTACTGTTTAGGGGCCAGCGACCGAACGGGGTGTATGGGACTCGACGTCGAGACGCCACCGGTGCCGGAGTTGCCCGAACTGGACGCGGACGCCTACGACGACGTGGAGGTACAGGGCGACGAATACCGGCGCGAGGAGATCGAGGAGTTGCTCCACGAGGGCGCGTGGGCCGACGCGTTCGAGGCGTGGGCCGCGGAGACGGACCTCGACGCCGAGGCGTTCGATATCGCGGTCGACCTCGGGATGTTCGAGGAGTTCGACTTCTTCTGGGACGATTTCGCCGACCGGGTTGGATATCACGCGCCCGGTATCCCCGAAGACTGGCGGGAGCGTGACCTCCATCCGGAACTCGATTCGTGGGAGACGGTCTCGGGTATCAACGCGTCGATGGCGGAGTTCGGCGAATCGGTGAGCCAGACGCTCAAACAGGAGTACATAGACTGGGAGGCCGAATACGAGGCCCCCGACGACCTCCCGGACTTCTAACGGGGATTACTCGCGAGGCACCGAGAGGTTCTTCATACTACTGCCACAGTCCGGACAGCAACCCGAACTACGGCCGTCGATACGGACCCCACAGTTGCAACACTCGTACACCGGGTTCTTCGGCGTGTACGGGTCAGTGAACATATGACAGTGTGAACCAATCACACATAAAGCTATTTCCCTATATTCACCTAGAACGGGAATAAGTCCTTATACATCACCTCTATTCCCGAATACCGTTCGATAATATCCAATATAAGACACTAAAACCGTTCGTATGTTGTATGCATCGATGTACTCGCGGCGATGGTCGATTCGACGGCGTCGTCGAAGGTGTCCCGGGCGGCACCGGCTTCGATGGCCGGTGACTCCGAGAGGGCGAGGACGACGAAGCGGTACTCGTTGTCGTCCGGGGCCTCGTGACACGGCGACCGGTAACCGATCGACCCTTCATCGTTTCGGCCCTGTTTTGCCCCCGCTATGGCATCGGGTTCGGGGTCCGGAGCGATGTTCTCGGGGACGTCGAGTGGGCCCTCCGCCGGAAGGTCCCACAACAGCCAGATGGTACTCGGTCCCGAGGCCGGGTTGATACTCTGGAGCCACTCGCCCGTGATAGCGACCGATTCCGTCCGGTCTGGGAGCCCCTCGACGCGGAGCGGCGGGGAGACGCCCGCACCGTCGCAGGTGTACCGTTCGGGGATGGTGCCGTCCTCGAAGGTCGGGGCCCGAATGGAGAGGCCGTTCCGGTCGGGAGGGTCGCCCCCGATCGTACAGCCGCCGACCGTCGCGGCACCGACCGTCGCCAGCAGGGCGCGCCGTCGCATACCGGCGTTTCGGCCCACGCCGTCAAGACCCCTCCGGGTTCGACCAGGAATCGCTGGACGAACGTCCATCGGCGCCGACAGGGCGGACAGTTGATTACGGTGGCCGACGTGGAGACAGATATGAGCACGGAGATCGTCCCCCCGAAGGAACGAACCTGCGAGAAGTGCGGTCGGAAGGACGTCTGGGATTCCGAGGCCGAAAACTGGGTCATCGCCGAGGAGGACGGCGAACGACAGGTCGGCAACCGCCACTGCATCCACGAGTGGGACATCAACGGCCAGTACAACCCCGTTGCGGGGAAGGCCGACGTCGACGCTGATGCCGACGCGGGCGCCTGAGCGATGCCGACGGTCTACATCACTGCACCGCCGTCGGCCGCCCCGGAACTCGCGGAGACACTCGTCGAAGAGCGACTCGCGGCCTGTGTCAACCGATTCGACTGCCGCTCGACGTTCCGCTGGGAGGGAGATATCGTCCGTGAAGACGAGGTGATACTGCTGGCGAAGACCACCGACGACCGATACGGCGACCTCGAAGCCCGCGTCGTTGACCTCCACCCCTACGACGTCCCCTGTATCGAGCGCTTCGATGAGGACGTCGCGTTCGACCCGTTCGACGAGTGGCTCCACGACTGCGTGGAGGCGAATTAGTAAGTCTAATAGATACTTACGTTATAACGAAGGTTTCCTTAGCCGTTCGACAATATTAACACGCCAAAGCGACAACTCGTGAGTGATGAGTAACTCCGACCAAGACTGGTGGCCGAATCAGTTGAACGTAGACATACTCGACCAGAACGCCCGCGACGTCGGTCCGATGGAGGAGGACTTCGACTACGCGGAGGAGTTCCAGAAACTCGACCTCGAGGAAGTAAAGGAGGACCTCGAAGACGTGATGGCGGATTCGAAGGACTGGTGGCCGGCTGACTACGGTCACTACGGGCCGCTCTTCATTCGGATGGCGTGGCACAGCGCCGGCACCTACCGAACCACGGACGGCCGCGGCGGTGCCTCCGGCGG
>NZ_JAZKTR010000218.1:0-3209 GCF_036625485.1 Natronomonas sp.
GACTCCTCGGGCGTCGAGCGGTGGCTCTCGACGACGAAGTCGCTACCATCGGTGCGGCAGTTGTGTTCGCACCCGGGCGGCTGCCAGTTGACCGGCTGTTGGCCCTCGTCGGTGTGGACCAGCGCCGCGCCGTCGGGCTTGAGCATGAGATGGCGGTCGCCGGGGCCGAGTTCCGAGGCGGCCCGGCCCTCGTAATCGACGGTACAGCGGCCGAACAGCGTCACGAGGGCATCGCGGTCGAGACCATCGCGGACGAGTTCGGCGGCTTCGGCGGGCGTGGGGTCGGTGCGGGTACGCGCGGCTGCTGGGCTGGGTTCCGATCCCCGTTTGCCGCCGTCCGTCGGCTCGTCCTTTGACACGGTCGAGCGTAGTGGTGTCGGGCGTTTAAGCCTCGCGTTCGCCGGCCGTCGCGGTCGAGGCCGCGTCCTCGACGAGCCAGACGACGGTGCCGCGGTCGGCGTCCAGCCACCGGAGCGCGCGGACGACGGCTGGGCCGTCGAGGCCGCTGGTATCCCGGACGGCCCGGGCGCCGGCCAGCCACCCGCGGAGGTAGGCGGCGTCCTGCTGGCCCTCGTAGCCGACCAGCGCGCCGGCGGGGCGACCCTCGCCGGTTTCGACCGGGAAGACGAGGTAGGTCCGTACCTCGAACTCGGGGTCGACGACGAACAGGGCCTCGTGTTCCAGCGGGTCGATTCGGTCACAGACCTCGGCGAAGGTGAGGCCGGTCGCTATCGGATCGGGGTCGACCGCCCGGTCGTGGCTCTCGGAGAGGCGGCCGCCCTGCGCGTCGAGGAGGTCGGCCGCGCGGTCGGCGGCCCACGCGTCGTCGGGCGGGCCGCCGAACGGCGTTTCGGGGGTGAGGTCCTCGGGGGCGAGGCCCCAGTGTGCGTAGTGGCAGTCGTAGCCGTCGCGGTCGTAGGCGACGAGGACGCGGTGGCCCATCGGGGCCGTCTGGCCGCGCCTTCGGCCATAAACCCGCGGTCAGGCGTAGCCGTCGGGGGCCTCGATGTCGCGGCCACGGTGCGAGCCGATGCCCTGCAGGACCTCGATGGCCCGCATGAATCCCTCGGACGTTATCTCGCCGATGAAGCGGCCGTCCTCTACGACGATCACGCGGTCGCTTCTCGACTCGCCGAGGGCCTGCATCGCCTCGAAGGCGTCGGCGTCGGGGTCGACGCTCGGCGGTGCCGGTCCCATCACGTCGGCGACGGTGGTCGAATCCCGTTTCGCGGGGTCGACGTTCCGGACCGTATTCAGCGTCACGAGGCCGGTGACGGTGCCCTTCTCCATCACGGGGTAGGCGACCGTCCGCTCGGTGACCACGCGGTCGAGGAACTCGGCGACGGTCGTCTCGGGGGTGACCGTCCGCACGTCCGTGGACATGAGGTCGCGGGCGGTCATGTCGGCAAGCAGGTCCCGCATGACGGTCGCGCGGGATTCGGCGCCGGCGGCGACGTAGACGAACATCGCCACGAGCAACAGGATGGGCGCAAAGGCGAGCACGGCGACGACGGCCAGCAGGATGGCCATCCCCTTGCCGACGGAGGCGGCGGTCTGTGTGGCCTCGGCGTAGGGCCGCGAGCGGGCCAGCAGGGCCCGGAGGACGCGGCCGCCGTCCATCGGGAACGCCGGAATCATGTTGAATATCGCCAGCGTGAGGTTGATGACCGCCAGCCAGCCGATGACGAAGACCACGACGGGTTGGGCGGGGACGACGAACAGCAGGCCGTAACAGGCGGCGGCGACGAGGAGGCTCATCGCGGGGCCGGCCAACGCGACGTAGAACTCGACGTTCCAGTCCTCCGGGAGGTTCTCCATGTGGGCCATGCCGCCGAATATCCACAGCGTGATGGAGGTGATGGTGATGTCGTAGCGCCGGGCCGTCCACGAGTGGCCGAGTTCGTGCAGCAGGACGCCGACGAACAGTCCGAGCGCCGCGACGATGCCGATGACGGTGGGCGTGTTGCCGGTCTGCAACAGCGCGATGTCGACCTCGTGTGGCGAGATGCCGGCGACGAAGCCGGCGTAGGCGGTCAGCTGTGCCGGGCGGCTGATGAGCCACGCGAGGACGGGTAGAAAGATCAGGAACGTGATGTTGAGTCGGATCGGGATACCGGTGATCGTGCCGACGTGGAAGTTCCGCATGACTCACTCGTCGGGCCGAGCCTTCAAAACGATGCGGCCCGGAGACGCTACTCGACCTCGATGACGGTCCCACACTCGGTGCAGACGAGCGTCATCTCCTCGGGGTCGGGCATCCGTTCGTCGTCGGGGTCGTCGGCGACGACGTCGTGGACGGTCTCCTCGCCGCAGGTCGCACAGTCGAACAGCACCTCCGTCTCCGCCCACCCGTGCCGGGGGGTGCCGACGCCGACCGCGAGGGCGACGACCGGTTCGTCGCTTCGGTTGCCACCGGACTGATAGAGGCCGCCCCGCTCGAAGTGGACGAACTCGCCGGGACCGACCGCGTGGGTTTCGGGCTCTGCTCCCGGCCCCGCCTTCGTCTCGAAGGTGGCCGTCCCCTCGAGGACGTAGAACAGTTCCTCCTGGTCGTGGTGGGTGTGGAGTCCACCCGAGAAGGTCTCGCCAGGTTCGAGTTCGAAGTAGACCATCGCAAAGCCCATCGACTCGACGGCCCGTGAGAGGGGCTTGCGGTGGCTGTTGATTCCCATGAAGTGCGGGACGTTCTCGACGTCGTCTACGGCTCCCGTTTCCATGACAGAGGTACACACGCCCCCTCGGGTTAACTGTTGTTCCGGTGCGGACGGCTGTGACCGTCGAATGGGGGACGATTACTTATAAAAGAGCGGTCGTCACCCGGGCGTTCCCCGGCGCGTTTCCGGTCGAACGGGCCGACCGTTTCGGATCGGGTTCGGTCCGGTGTTGTCGTGCGGTTACTCGGCTTCGTCGGCGCCGGGGGCGTTCCGCTTGACGCTGTCGACGGCGTCCTGGGCGGCGCTTCGGGAGGAGTACCCCTCGCCGGAGTCGGCGAGGATGTTCCCGTTGCGGTGGCGGAGCCGCCAGCGCCACTCCTCGCCCGCGTCCTCGTAGATTTCGAAGGCCGCCCGGCCGATGTCGAGGACGTCGGCGTCGGGGGCGTACTTTTGCATGCGCTCGATGGCGTCTCGGGCGCCGGACTTGTCGCTGTAGCCCTCGCCGGAGTCGGCGATGATGTTGCCGTTGCGGTGGCGGAGTCGCCAGCGGTACTC
>NZ_JAZKTR010000219.1:0-3201 GCF_036625485.1 Natronomonas sp.
GCTAGCGTTCTCGAGCGGGCGGGCTTCAAGTTCGACATGGGCCCGTCCTGGTACCTCATGCCGGACGTCTTCGAGCGCTTCTTCGCCCACTTCGACCGATCGCCGGCCGACTACTACACGCTCGAACACCTCGACCCTCACTACCGCATCTACTGGAAAGACGGCGATCGGCTCGACGTGACGGGAGACCTCGAGGCCACGAAGGCCGCCTTCGAGACGTACGAAACCGGGGCAGGCGAGGCGCTCGAACGGTACCTCGAGCGCTCCCGGGAGACCTACAACGTCGGCATGGAACAGTTCGTCTACACGGACCGGCCGCGGTTTCAAGACTACCTCGACTGGGACGTCGTCAAGAACGCTCGCGGGTTGGGACTTTTCGGCTCGATGAGCGACCACGTCGCGAAGTACTTCGACGACGCAAAGCTACGCCAGGTCGTCCAGTACTCGCTGGTGTTCCTCGGCGGGTCCCCGACCAACACGCCGGCCCTCTACAACCTGATGAGCCACGTCGACTTCAACCTCGGCGTCCACTACCCCGAGGGCGGTCTCGCCTCGGTCGTCGACGGCGTGGTCGACCTGGGCGATGAACTCGGCGTCGAGTACCGCACCGGTGCCGAGGTCACAGCCATCACCGGGCATCGGGGAGCCTTTCGGCTGGAAACCGCAGACGGCCCAGTCGAGGCCGACCTCGTCGTCAGCGATGCGGACTACGCTCACACCGAGCAGTCGCTCCTCGCACCCGAGGACCGTCAGCAGGACGAAGCGTACTGGGACGACCGGACCTATGCCCCCTCGGCGTTCCTGTTGTATCTCGGCGTGTCCGGCGACGTCGAAGAACTCGCCCACCACACCCTGGTGTTGCCGACCGACTGGGAGCCCCACTTCGAATCGATATTCGACTCCCCGGCCTGGCCGGAGGACCCGGCCTATTACCTCTGTGCGCCCTCGAAGACGGACGACGACGTCGCCCCGGAGGGGTGCAGTACGCTCTTCGCGCTCGTGCCCATCGCCCCCGGTCTCGGGGACGACGAGGCGACCCGCGAGGCGTACCGGGACCAGTTACTCGCGGACGTCGCAGTCAACACCGGCGTCGACCTCCGGGACCGGATCCTCGTCGAGGAGACGTTCAGCGTCTCCGATTTTTCCAGTCGCTACAACGCCCGCGAGGGCACGGCGCTCGGCCTCGCCCACACGCTGCGCCAGACCGGACCGTTGCGCCCCGGACACCGGTCGTCGGCCCTCGACGGGCTGTACTTTACTGGTGCCTTCACGACGCCAGGCATCGGCGTGCCCATGTGTCTGATCAGCGGGCAGCACACTGCCGAGGCGGTCGTCGCGGACGCCACCGAAGTACTCGCATGAGCCTCCGCACCCTCCTGGTCCGCTCCCGCCCGCGGTTCTGGCTGTACCTGGCCGGGCAAGTGCGGTGGCGGATGGCTTCTGGACCTATCCGTCGGGGGCCTATTACGGAAAAATCGAGGCGAACGCCTCGCCCATCAAGGCGGGGATGAGGCCGACTAACAGTATTCAACCGTCGACGATGGCATAGACGGGGTTCCGACGCGATTTTTAACCCGTCCGACTGGGATAGTATGTATAGATGGTGAAGAGTACCAGTCACGTGAATTACGAAGTCTACTACGATATCGTGTTCGTGCCGAAATATCGGCGTTCGCACCTGACGGGAAAGACGGAGGGACGTCTCGAAACCATCTTCGCGGAAATCTGTGAGGACAACGACCTCGAACCGGCCGAGTCCGAGGTCGTGCCCGACTGCGAACTGATCGCGGGTTCTGATACGACATTCGACCCACGAGATGGGGACTGCGGAAACGGGACCGGGCCGTCTCCGGTTCAATCCGCCGGACGCGCCCGGAGTTCCGGGAAGTATCGGCCGTGGAAGTCGAACGGGGCGGCGTGTGGCAGGTCGACTCGCGCCCGTTCGTCGAAGCGCTCGCCGTCGAGGACGAGCAGTCGAGAGCGACCGGCATCGACGTCCAGCGAGACCGTGAGCACGACGCCCGCGTCCTCCGGTCCGTCTGCCCGGGGGACGAAGACGGGCTCGCCGAAGTAGTCGCCACCGACCGCGAACTCGACCACCTCGCCCGTCTGCGTGTCTAGCTTTAGTAGGCCAGTCGCCCATTCGGTCGTCGGCTGGTCCATACTCATCGCGTAGACGTAGCGGTGTGGCCGACACCAACGTGCCGGCGAGACGGTCGGCAGCGCGGTGCCGTCGTCGTACAGCATCTCTCGGTGGACAGTCGCGTCGTCCGCCCCGTACCGGCCGGACCCCGTCACGCCACCGAGGTTGACGGTGAACCGTTCGAGGCGGCCGGCGATGGCGTCGAGGTTCCCGTCCCGGAGCGTCTCCAGGGAGAGTTCGCTGATCGCCGTCGCGTCCGGGATCGTTTCGAGGTCGAAGACCAGTTCCCTCCCGCCGTCGCGCTCGAAGGCGTTGACGTGGTGGAATCCGAACAGGGCGTCCGTCACGGGTTCGGCGACCACCTCGCCGCTGGCCCGGTCGAGAACGGCCACCCGCGTCCCCCGGTCGGGCTGCCACTCGAACTGTTCGATGAACGCCCCCTGTCGCCCGGGTTTGAAGAAGGTCAGCGGGTCGACCCGGAGCGGGAACTCCGTGAGGACGACGTAGCGCGGCGTCAGCGCGAAACTGTGCATGTACGCGGGGGCGTCCGTCTCGACGCTGCCGACGTGTCTGCGACCGCCGTCGTCGAGGATAGCATGGACGTGATAGGTACTGGTGCGGCCGAACGCCGTTTCGACGTTGAACAGCGTTCCCGTCGCGGGGTCGCGTTTCAGGTGTGCACACGCGAGCTGGCCCGCAGGTTCGGGTCCGTCGTACTGGACGTGCCCCTCGACGCCGAGTGTGTTGTGGTCGACGACGACGGCCCGCGGTGATTCGGTCAGCGCGAGGTAGCGGTCCCCGACTCGTTCGACGATGATGTTGGTGTTGTCGTACGGTTCTGTAAGGATACCTGCGAGCCGTTCCCGGAGTGTCGTCTCGCCGGTGGCGAAGCCACCGGTAAATTCCCCTGCGCGTGCCCGCTCGTAGGCGTCCGTCTCGAGGAACCGATTCCGGTAGTGGACCGCATCGGCCGCCCCGCCGACGGAGCTATCCGCCCGGTTCCCGGGGTCGAACGTAAACCGATAACACATCGCCAGGCCGTCGAACCAGTGGTCGAC
>NZ_JAZKTR010000220.1:0-3189 GCF_036625485.1 Natronomonas sp.
TAGAGCCCGTCCGCATCGAGGACGAGATGGAACAGTCGTACATCGACTACGCGATGAGCGTCATCGTCGGGCGTGCGCTGCCGGACGCCCGTGACGGCCTCAAGCCCGTCCAGCGGCGCATCCTCTATGCGATGGAGGAGATGAGCCTCACGCCGCGGTCGGGCCATCGGAAGTCCTCCTCGATCGTCGGCGAGACGATGGGTAACTACCATCCCCACGGTGACAAGGCCATCTACGACGCGCTGGCCCGGATGGCACAGGACTTCTCGCTGCGCTATCCGCTCGTCGACGGCCAGGGAAACTTCGGCTCTATCGACGGCGACCCGCCCGCGGCGATGCGGTACACGGAGGCCCGGATGGCGCCGCTCGCCCAGGAGCTGCTGGCGGACATCGACAAGGACACCGTCGATTTCACGAGCAACTACGACGACCGCCTGACCGAACCCGACGTCCTGCCGTCGAAGGTACCGAACCTCCTTTTGAACGGCGCCTCCGGCATCGCCGTCGGGATGTCGACGAACATCCCGCCGCACAACCTCGGCGAGGTCGTCGACGCGGCCATCCACCTCATCGACAACCCTGACTGCACGGTCTCGGACCTCCTCGATACGCCGAAATCGGACGGCTACATCAAGGGGCCGGACTTCCCGACCGGTGCGAACATCGTCAACCGCGAGGGCCTGTGGGGCGCCTACACAGAGGGTCGCGGCCGACTGCGCGTTCGCGCCGACCTCGACGTCGAGTACAGCGAGACGGGCGGCGACCGCATCATCATCAACGAACTCCCGTATCAGGAGAACAAGGCCCGCCGCATCGAGCGCATCGCCGATGACGTCAAGGAGAGCAAGATCGAGGGCATCAGCGACATCCGCGACGAGTCCGACCGCAACGGCATCCGCGTCGTCATCGATTGCAAGCGCGGTGCCAACGTCGACGTCGTCAAGAACCAGCTCATCGAGAACCACCTCGAGAACACCTTCTCGGTCATCTCGCTGGCGCTGGTCGATGGCCAGCCCCGCGTGCTGAACCTGAAGGAGATGCTCGAACAGTTCGTCGACCACCGCCGCGAAGTCGTCCGCCGGCGCTCGCAGTTCGAACTCGACGAGGCCGAGGACCGCGCCCACATCCTCGAAGGCCGACTGGTCGCACTGGACAATGTCGACAGCGTCGTCGACCTGATCCAGGGCAGCGAGGACCGCGATGCTGCCATCGAGACCCTCCAAGAGGACTTCGAACTCTCTTCTGAGCAGGCCGAACACATCGTCCGGATGCAGTTGGGTTCGCTGACCTCGATGGAGGCCGGCGAGATCCAGACCGAATACGAGGAAGTACAGGCCGAGATCGAACGGCTCGAAACCATCCTGGGCGACGAGCAGGAACTGCTCGACGTCATCAAAGAGGAACTCCGCGAGGTCAAAGACGAGTACGACGACGAGCGCCGGACCCACGTCATCGAGGACGCGGGCGCGGTCACCCGCGAGGACCTCATCGCCGAGGAGGAAGTCGTCGTGGTCGTCACCGAGGACGACTACGTCAAGCGGATGCCACTGGCCGATTTCGACCCCCAGCACCGCGGCGGCAAGGGCATCATCGGCTCCAGACCGAAGGAAGGCGACCGCGTGTCGACGGTTTTCACCGCATCGACACACGATTACCTGCTCTGCTTTACGAATCAGGGGCAGGTCTACCGCCTGAAGGTCTTCGAGTTGCCCGAGATGGGCCGAACCGCCCGCGGTACCTCCGCGATCAACATCATCGACCTCGACGACGGCGAAGAGATCACCGCCGTCGTCAACACCGACGACATCGACGAGGGCTATCTCGCGATGGCGACCGAAGGCGGCTACGTCAAGCGGACCGCCGTCTCCGAGTTCGAGAACGTCCACTCCGGCGGCATTCGCGCCGTCAGCCTCGAAGACGAGGACTCGCTTGTCGACGTGGAGGTCACCTCCGGCGACGGCGACCTGCTCATCGGCACGCGGCAGGGCATGACAATCCGCTTTGCAGAAGAGGACGCCCGCCCGATGGGACGGACCGCGAGGGGCGTCAACGGCATCAAACTCGAAGGCGACGACCGGGTTGCCGGCCTCGTCGCCGCCGAATCCGTAGACGACCGCGACCTGCTGACGGTCACCAAGCACGGCTACGGCAAGCGGACGCCGCTCGAAGAGTACCGCCAGCAGTCTCGCTACGGGAAGGGTCTCATCGACATCAAGACCGACGAGCGCAATGGCCCCGTCTGCTCGATCAACACGGTATCGGCGGGCGACGGCCTCGTCATCATGAGCGAGTCCGGCCAGATCATGCGCACCCACGTCGACGAAGTGTCGGAGGTCGGCCGGAACACGAAGGGCGTCGTCGTGATGAAGGTCGATGACGACGACCAGGTCGCCGGCGTCGACGTCGTTCCGGCCGAGGCGATGGCCGAAGACGACGAGGGAGCTGACGAAGACGCCGACGCGGCCGACGAGGCGTCCGCTGACGACGAGGAATAACGCCCTCACGACCAATCGATTCCGCTCATCCGCCAACTCTTTTATACATCACCGATCAGATTCGGGTATGTCCGATTCCGGCGACCACCAGTTCGGCGAGTTCGGCGGCCGGTATGTCCCCGAACCGATGCAGGAACCGCTCGAACAGCTAGCGGGCGCCTTCGAGGAGATCGCCCAGTCCGAGGAATTCAAAGCGGAGTTCCGCCACATCCTCGAACAGTATGCCGGGCGGCCGACGCCGCTGTTCCACGCCGAGAACCTCAGCGAGGCCTACGGCGCCGACATCTATCTGAAGCGTGAGGACCTCCTCCACGGCGGTGCCCACAAAATAAACAACTGCGTCGGGCAGGCCTTGCTGGCGAAGAAGGCCGGCAAGGAGCGCCTCATCGCCGAGACCGGCGCCGGCCAGCACGGCACCGCGACGGCGATGGTCGGCGCCTTGTTCGACCTCGATACGGAGATCTACATGGGCAAGAAGGACGTCGAGCGCCAGAAGATGAACGTCTTCCGCATGCGCCTGATGGGTGCGGAGGTCAACGAGGTCACCCGCGGCGGTGAAGGCCTCGCCGAGGCCGTCGACGCCGCCCTCGAGGATTTCGCCGAGAACATGGATGACACCCACTACCTCGTCGGCAGCGTCGTCGGTCCCGACCCCTTCCCCCGGATGGTCCGGGAGTTCCAGTCGGTCATCGGC
>NZ_JAZKTR010000033.1:0-18692 GCF_036625485.1 Natronomonas sp.
CGGCCAACAACAGCGGCTCTGTATCGCCCGGGCCATCGCGCCGGACCCGGAGGTAGTCCTCATGGACGAGCCCGCCTCCGCGCTGGACCCCGTTGCGACCTCGAAGATCGAGGACCTCATCGACGACCTCGCCGAGGAGTACACCGTCATCATCGTCACCCACAACATGCAGCAGGCCGCCCGCATCTCCGATAAGACCGCGGTCTTCCTCACTGGCGGCGAACTGGTCGAGTTCGACGACACCGACAGCGTCTTCGAGAACCCCTCCAGCCAGCGCGTCGAGGACTACATCACGGGCAAGTTCGGGTGATCGACTGATACGGGCCGTCGTAGTCTGTTACCGGACATCGCCGACCCGCACTGGCGATGCCCGGTATATCGTTACGACGGCCCGTATGACGGACGTCTGACGAATCGCCGGAAGAAACACGTTGGAGACGAGAGAAAACGACACCAATGGCACGAAAGGGATTTCAGGAGCAACTCCAGGAACTCCGCGAGAACGTCCTCTACATGAGTGAGGTCGTCCTCGAACGGGTTCGTATGGGGTTGCGCGCGCTCGAATCGAAAGACGAAGAACTCGCCCGTGAGGTCATCGAGGGCGACCACGAGATCAACGAGCTGTATCTGGAGCTCGAACAGGACTGTATCGACCTCTTCGCGCTCCAACAGCCCGTCGCTGGCGACCTTCGATTCATCGCCGCCTCGTTCAAGATCATCACCGACCTCGAACGGGTCGCCGACCTCGCGACCAACCTCGGCGATTACACCCTGCAAGCAGAGCGGGACCTCTATCCCGACGTCGACATCCAGGGCATCGGTGACGAGGTCATCGAGATGATAGACGACGCGATGGAGGCCTACGCCGACGAAGACGTCGAGGCCTGCTACGAAATCGACGACCGCGACGACGAGGTCGACGCCCTCTGTGAGCGCGCGTCCAGTACCGTCGTCCGTGATCTCATCGAGACCGAGATGGATTCCGACTCCTCCGACCAGGAGATCGAGGCGCTGATGCAGGAGGTCTCGCGGCTGCTGTTGACGATTCGGGACCTCGAACGGATGGGTGACCACGCCGTCAACATCGCTGCTCGGACCCTCTACATGGTCGAAAACAGCGACGAACTCATCTACTGAATCCGTAGCTCGACGGCGGTTTCCGAGACCGCGACCCTATTGTAACTCTTCGAGCCGCCAGCGGAGCCGTGTGACGAGACCGGTTTCGCCCTGCCGGTACAACCCGACAGTCGCCCCGACGAGGCCGAAAACCGTCCACGCGACGAGCATGGCGGCGCTCGAAAGCGGGTCGATGAATCCCTCCTGTTCGGCCGCGACGCCGACGACGTATTCGAAGACGAGGCCACGATAGGCGCTGTTCGGCGAGATCGCGAGCGCGATTTCGAGGCTGTCGACGGGGATGGAACCGGCGGCCAGTCCACCGAGAACGAGCAGGTCGCCACCGACCACGACGGCGACGAAGATGCCGACCGCGAGCGCGAGGGCGGCCCGACTCGAGCGGGCGAGTATCGATGCCGCGAGCGTCACCGCGAGCACTGCCGCGCCGAAGACCACCGTCAGGGCGACGAACCTGACGAAGAGGATCGGCGAATCGATGCCACCGGTCGTCGCGAAGACCGCCGACTCGAGGCCGGGGGTCACGGCGACGAGAGCCATGACCGCCAGAAGCGGCAGACCGACGACGGCAACGAGGCCGACGAGTCGCCCGAAGAACACGCCCGCGACCAGACTTGCGTTCGAAACCGGATACGTCGACAGGACGGCAGTGTCGTCGTTGTCGCCGCTGAAGGCCCGGTAGCCGAGCGCGATCGCGATGACCGGCACGAGCACCTCCATCGGCAACAGGAGGTCGACCGCCGAGGGGACGTACCCGCCGGCGACGGCGTCGCTGCGCTCGACGATTCCCAGCAAGACGCCTGCGAGGAGGACCGTCAGGACCGCGTACGCACGGGTCCGTGCCATCGTCGTTATCTCGCGGCGAACGACCGCGAGGAAGGCGTTGGCGTCGTTCATGCGTCGGCCCCGGCGACTTCGACGCCGCCCGTCTCCTCGGCTATCGTCGAGAGGACCTCCCGGAGGGACTCCGCATCGAACCGCTCACAGAGGGCCTCCGGCGGCCCCGTTTCGAGGACGCGCCCCTCCGAGAGCAGTACGACGGTGTCAGCCGTCTCAGCGACGAGTTCGAGGTCGTGAGAACTCAACAGGACCGTGTTGCCCTGTTGGGCCGTCTCGGTCGCCGCATCGAAGACGTGCTGGCTCATGTTCGCGTCCAGCCCGCTGGCCGGTTCGTCGAGGATGACCACCGGCGGGTCGCCGACCATCGCCTGTGCGATGCCGAGTAGCTGTCGCATCCCGCCCGAGAGCGCGTCGATGCGCTTGTCGGCCGCCGCCTGTAACCCCACGCGCTCCAGAAGCGTCTCCGGGTCCGGCCCATCGACGAGCGACGCATAAAAGGAAAGCGTCTCGTGAGCGGTGAATTCCGGCCGGAACGTCGTTCGCTGCGGGAGATAGCCGAGCTGTCGCTCGGCGGGGGGTCCGCGATAGGAGACGGTCCCCGCCGTCGGCGAGAGGTCGCCGACGAGCAACCGCAGGAGCGTCGTCTTCCCGGACCCGTTGGCGCCGATTATCCCAACGACCTGTCCGGTGAGGAACGACACGGTGATGTCCTCGAGGACGGTCAGGCTCCCGAACCGTTTTTTCAAGCCCTCTACTTCGAGGACGGTGTCGGTATCGGTGTCGGCCGATTCCTTGGCGTCCGCCGATTCATCTGATTCCGCCATCTCCGCAGGTTCCTCCAGTTTCGCCGAATCCGATGTCGTGGTATCACTCATGTATTACGTTGTCGTGGGCAGTCGACCGTGCCGTTCCTCTCGTAGTCGTCTCGCAGTTGCCGCCCGGTCTCCACGCGGGAGGAGTTCACCGGCGTCGAGCGCGGTTCGACGTCGACGACGCTGGCGGTTCGCATCCCCGGGACGGCGGTCCGAAGGGTCCGGAGCCCGTGTGCCAGCGGGGAGGCCGCGAGCGTCTCCGCGGCCGGCGTCCGATGGAGGCGGCCGTCTATCGGCCCAGTCGGCGTGAACTCGCGGTCGAGGCCCGCCGCACCGCTCCAGTAGTTGCCCTTGCCGTCGTGTGTCCACACCCGGAGGGGACCGGTCCCGACCCGGACGTGCTGGTCGTTGTCGACGACGTCGTTGCTGTGGATCCGACTCGTCGGGACGATGGAGGACGCCCGGAATCCGACGTCATTGCCGACGAGCGTGTTCTCCGTATACAGCGTGTTCCGTGCGTTCGTCGAGATGCCCTGTCGGCTGGCGACGACGAGGTTGCCGCCGACGTAGCTGTCCGACCCGCTCGTCAGGATGCCCTGTGACGTATCGACGAGCGTGTTCTCGCTGATGATCGTCCCCGACGGACTCGTCATCACGACGATGCCCGAGATGTCCTGGCCGGACATACAGTTGCCGTGAAGCAACGCCTCCGAGGTGTACATCAGGTGGATACCGAAGCGGCCGCCCTCGAAGCGATTCCCGCGGACGACGACGCCGTGTGACCGGTGGGTGTAGATGCCGTCCCGACCGTCCTGGAACGTCGAATTCTGGAGGACGATGGGCGACCGGATCGTCACGACGCCCATGAAGCCCTCCCGCCACGGTTCGTCACCGCGGACCTCGATGTCGTCGATGACGGTTCCGTTGCTGTGACGGACCGAGACGCCCGCGGTCGGCGTATCGATGTCGACGCCGGTCACGAGCACGCGGTCGGCGCTGGCGACCGTCACGCCAGCGTCGGCGTACCCGTAAGCGATCTCGGTGCGTTCGTCCCAGTCGCCGGTTTCGATGTCCTCCGGACGGATCTGCTCGCCGACACCGGTGATCGAGACGCCGACGATGGCCACGTCCGAGGCGGTCACCGTCACGACCGTCCCGTTGCCGTCCCCGGCGATGGTCGCGTTCTCGCCGCGTATCGTGACCGACTTGTCGACGGTCACGGGGCCCTCGTAGGTGCCGGCCGGCAGTCGGATCGTCGTGTTCGGTTTGGCCGTTTCGAGCGCTTCCTCGAGGGTCGCGGCGTCCTCGCCGACGACGATCTCGTCGTCCCGGTTCAGCAGTTCGTCGGCCGAGTCGACCGTCGCGTCGGCCTCTGCGTGCTGTTCGTCGATCCGCCGTTGGGTCGTTTCGCCGTCCTCCTCAGGGGTTGGAAACGTCGACCGGTCGGCCCACTCGAGGACCCGACCGTCGTTCCGCTCGGCGAACCGTTCGGCGGCCGCCCGGCCAGCGAACGGGACTGTGGCCGCCGACCCGGGGATTCGCGCCCCGCTGTCGACGACGTAGAAGGCCTCGCTGGCCGGGACCCATTCGTTCGTCTGGTTGGCATCGAGATAGCCCTCCTCGTCGAGTTCGACATCGTTGGGTGCCACCTCGACGTGGACTATCCGTGGGTAGCCGAACTGCTGGCGGACCAGCGGGTCGTCGACCGCCTCGGCGGCCAGTCCGACGCCGCGATACCCGATGATGTAGGAGTATTGCGAGTAGACGACCTGCGCCCGCGGGACGAACGCCCCGCGTTCGCGGAGGACGAGCCGCTCTTCGAGGGTCAACCCGATAGAGACCGTATCCTCGAAGGCCACCGGTTCTCCCCCCGAGGTGTCCGGCGAAACGACGAACGAGCCGGCACCGACGACCACGAGGAGTCCGATGATAACGCCGACGATGAGCCAACCGGTTCTCACGCTCGTTTCTCGGGGACGGACTCGTATATGTGGTCTGGTGTGCCTCTCGAAGCCCTCTCATCGACGGCGAGGCCCGATATCCACGCCGAACGCGTCGTGCGGTTCGTAGCCAGCATCCGGTCGTGACGACCGGTCATTCGCCGTCGAGAGCCCGGTCGACGAGCCGGTCGAAGCGATCGACGAGCTGTTCGTACAGCGTCGGCGAAACCGCCCCGAGCAACTCCCGGGTGCGGTCCGGCTCGACGACCTCGAACGCGAGTCGGCCGTGTTCGACGTAGTGGGTCTCGACGACGCCAGCGTCTTCCAGATTCGAGAGGTGCCAGGCGACGGTACTCCGGGCGACGTCGAGTTCGTCCGTGGCTTCGGTCGCCAGGACCGTTTCCTCGCGGAGCGCCAGGGCGATCAACTCCCGCGACGTCTCCCGGCGAAGCAGCGCGAGTGCCCGTCGCTCCCACGCGTCGTAGGTGGGCTGGTAGTAGTGCGTCCGGCCGAAAAGCGACTCCGAATCGAGGTCTCCGCCCCGGACGAGTCGACGGAGGTGGTACTGTGCCTGCCCCGTCGCGACATCGAGGTCACGGACGATGCCACTGAAGTGGACGCCGGGGTTCGAGCGAACGTGTTCGGAGATCCGTTTTCGTGTATCGTTCATACGTGGCGTGTGCTCGCTATCGTAGCTAGGCGGTACGACGACAAGAACCATCCGTAGTATCTCGATTATTGGGAACGGTCGGCGTTGGACCGATAGACGTCGCGTTGTGGGTTATAGCCCGCGTTCGTTGATGAGTTCTCGCGGAATCTCGCTGGCCGGAATCGTCTCGCCACCGTAGGTGTCGGCGAACTCGGCGGCCTCCGTCTCGTCGCTGAACGGGACGATGGCATCGCCCATCGCCCCCGTGACGTCGGTCCGAATCACGAGCGTCAGTTCCGAATCCGGCGCGAAAGCCTCCGCCTCGAGATGGGCAGAAAGGTTGTTCTCCTGGCCGTAGACCTCGTATTCGACGGTGCTGTAATCGGTGAGATACGTCACGACCGGGGTCCACCCCTCGTCGACCCGGTCGAAGCGGTAGCTGTAGGTACAGACCGTACTGCAGAACCACGCCGGTCCGTCCCGCCCGCCAGGGCTGTTCGACTCGAAGAAGATCTGCCCGGTCGGTCCGGGATGGTCCTCGATGACCATCCCACATTGGTCGCACGACTGGCCCTCGTTGAGGTCGACCGGTTCCGGGACCGATTCGCCGCCGAGACATCCGGCGACGGAGCCGAAAGCCGCGGCACCGACGAGGCCCAGAACTCGGCGCCGGTCGATCACCGGCTCGCGGTCGGGAGTAGACATAGCCCCTACTACGGGCGGCAGCGATAAAGCCGGTCTGGTACGTTCGTTGAAAACCGTCGACAAGAATACCCGAACGGTTTACTTTTCGAACCTTAGATATCGATCGATGGCACAGCGACCGAAACACGAATCGCCGCCGAAGAATACGGCGCGTCCCACACGGGTGAGTAGCCCGTGGTAATGGCCGTTCTATCGGCGCTCACCGCGGCTCTGGTAGACGTCGAACCGTTGGCTGCATCGACGACGCTGTCGCCCACGGTATATCCGTTCGTCATCGTTGCGGCGGCCGGAACGACCCTCCTGTTCGTGCTCAGCCTCGCCGTCTACTGGCGGCGCCAGTCCACGCCCTTCCTTCTCGTCGCGCTCGCTATCGGCCTGCTCGTCGTCCGCTCTGTCGTCGGGTTCGGAACCGTCGCCGGGGTCGTCCCGATGAACGCCCACCACATCATCGCACACGGCATCGACTTCCTCATCGCGGCGTTCGTGCTACTTGCCGCCTATCTGAGTCGTTCCGGCCGGACGAACCGCGTGGTCGAAGGAGAATAGCCGTCACCCGCATTTCCGACTCGTGGAGCCTCGGTCTCCCGAACGGGGCGACCGTCCGTATAAATAGTGGCCTACCCCCTCGTAAAAAGGTTGGTTAATAGATGAACTCAGTTTTATAGGCCCTAAGAGTTATGTAAAAATCCCACCGACCACACGATGTTTCGTGGTATCAAAGCACACGGAACGGGAGGCCTATGACAGGACACGACCACGAGGGAGACTGCCCGCTCGGGATGAGTCGTCGTCGGCTGATGCAGGGATGTGGTGCCACCGTCGCCTTCGCGCTCGCTGGGGGCGGCGTCGGGGCGACGACGACGGCCTCGGTGCGTTGAACCTGCTGGACAGTGAGGACGCCTTCGAGGGGATGAACGCGGCGATGAAACGGGGTAAGAAGGGCATCAGGAAGTTCACGTTACAGCTTCCGACCACCGGGTTCGGTATCGACGCCCTCCATGCGGGTGCGGACTCGCCGACGACGGATACCGGGGACCCGATGTTCCCCGGTCGATTCCCCGCACGCCGGGACAACTGGGCCGACGCGAGCGACGATACACTGGCACTTACCACGCCCGGCGGGATGGCATTCGCCGACGACGCCGTCATCGCGCCGTTGTATCTGCAGGGCGCGACCCACGTCGACGCCCTCGGACACGGCTGGTACGGCGACAAGATCTACAACGGCTTCGACATAGACACGACGCACACCCCACGGGAGTTCGACATCGACGTCGACGGTATCGAGGACCTCAAGCAGGACGAACCCGAACTTGGCCAGATCTCGAAGACCTACGGGCTCGGTGAGGCCGACATCTCGTACGCCGCAGGTACTGGTATCGCCGGCCGGGGCGTGCTGCTCGACGTCGGCCGGTACAAGGGAAGCGACGGTCCCGACGACAGTTGGCTGCCGTTGGATGCGAATCCGTTAGAAGAGGCCGAACCGGACGCGGCGATAACGCTCGATGATCTCAAGGCGACGGCGGATGCCCAAGGCGTACGGCTCCGAGAGCACGACATCCTCCTCATCCGGACGGGCGCCATCGAGCGCACACAGGACCCGAACGCCGAGTGGGACCCGTTCGGAGAGCCCGGTCTCACCTACTCGGATGACCTCATCGAGTGGGTCCACGAGATGGACATCCCGTATATCGGCGCCGACAACCTCGCCGTCGAGCAGATATTCCAGACCGTCACCGAAGACGACCTCGGTGAGGGCAGAAAATCGCTCCACGGGAACTACGCCTTACCGCTTCACGGAGCGTTCTTGCGGGATCTCGGCGTCTCGCTGAACGAGGTTCTCGACCTGTCGGAGTTGGCGGCCCAGTGTGCCGAGGACGGTATCTACGAGTTCCTGTTCACCGCCGCACCCCTGAACTTCGAGATGGGAACCGGCGGACCGGTCAACCCCGTCGTCCTCAAGGCGACCGACGGAGCAGGCGAAGAGGGCGGCTCCGAAGGACGACGAGGACGGGGGCGGTAGAGAGGCCCCCACCGCGTTTTCGACACCGAGTGAAACACGCATAACGATTAATTCAGGGCCGGCCGAACCGAGAGGCAGTGGTCCCCGGATTCGTTCAACTCGGCCTAATCGCCCTGCTGTTCCAACTTACGATTATCGGCGGCTTCTACGGCTATCTCCGGTATCGGCATCCGGTCGGCGACCCGTCGGCCCGATGGCGCGTCCTGAAAATTCTCGCCGGAGGCACCTGTCTGCTCGCAATCGGGCAGACCGCCGCTCTGGGTGCGGTCGGCTCTCTCAGAGTGACGCCACTCCTCTCCTTTGAGCAAGCACTACTCGTTCAGGATGCCGGCCTGGTCGTCACACTCGTCGGCTATCTCGTGGTGTTCGCTGGCTTCGTCATCCACAGCAGAGCGAGCGTCTCGTGAGGTAATATATTCAAAAGCATCCGCGAGCGCCCGCAGGGCGCGAGCGGTTTGCTGAAAAGAGCGCTACGCGCTCTTTTCGCATGACGAAAGACGCCGCTGGCGTCTTTCGAACCACGCCGCGCGAGCGAAGCGAGCGCGGGACCGAGACCCGACCGCAGGGAGGGTCGATGTGTCTTTTTCATGAACGTTTTTGCCGGCGCGCCGCAGGCGCGCCGGGCAAAAAGGTTCTATTGGAACCCGATACGACCGCCGCCCTGCCGGCGCCCTGCTTCGGCGCCACCGCCGCGGAACTCCTCTTCGATCTGCTCGTAGTAGTCGCGGATGTCGTCGGAGATTGTCGGCCGCACGGAGTCCAGCGCCTGCCGGAAGTGTCGCATCTCGACTTCCTCGGCGTCGTCGTCCTCGCGGAGCGCCTCGATGGCGGCCTCTCGCGCGATGGATTCGAGGTCGGAGCCGACGTAGCCGCCGGTGATCTCGGCGAGTTCACGGAGGCTCACGTCCGGCGACAGCGGCATGTCCTCGGTATGGATGCGGAGGATCTGCTCGCGGCCGTCGACGTCGGGTTCGCCGATCATGACGAGGCGGTCGAACCGGCCCGAACGGATGAGAGCGGGGTCGATCATGTCGGGGCGGTTGGTCGCGCCGATGACCATCACCTCTCCCATGTCTTCGAGGCCATCGAGTTCCGTCAGCAACTGGTTGACGACGCGCTCGGAGACGTTCGAGCCGGTTTCGCCGCCGCGGCCCGGAGCGAGGCTATCGAGTTCGTCGAAGAAGATAACCGTCGGCGAGACCTGCCGGGCCTTCCGGAAGGTCTGGCGGATGGCTTTCTCGCTTTCGCCGACCCACTTCGAGAGGAGTTGCGGGCCGCGCACCGAGATGAAGTTGGCGTTGGTCTCGTTGGCGACGGCCTTCGCCATCAGGGTCTTGCCGGTACCCGGCGGGCCGTACAGCAGGACGCCCGAGGGCGGATTGATGCCGAAACGGTCGAACTTCTCGGGTTGGCTCATCGGCCACTCGACGGACTCCTGGACTTGCTCCTTGGCGTCGGTGAGGCCGCCGACGTCGTCCCACGAGACCTTCGGGAGTTCGACCAGCACCTCCCGCATCGCCGAGGGGTCGACCTCGTTGAGCGCCCCGCGGAAGTCGTCCCGCTTGATTATCATGCGGTCGATGAGGCTCGGCGGGATGTCCTCCTCGTCGAGGTCGATCTCCGGCAGGTAGCGCCGGAGGGCCTTCATCGCGGCCTCTTTGGTCAGGCTCTCGATGTCCGCGCCGACGAAGCCGTGGGTCTCGTCGGCCATGTGGTCCAGCGAGACGTCGTCCGCCAGCGGCATGCCGCGGGTGTGGATCTGGAGGATCTCCTTGCGGCCCGTCTCGTCGGGGACGCCGATCTCGATCTCGCGGTCGAAGCGGCCGGGACGGCGAAGCGCGGGGTCGACCGAGTCGACCCGGTTCGTCGCCGCGATGACGACGACCTGTCCACGCTCTTCGAGGCCGTCCATCATCGTCAGCAGCTGGGCGACGACACGGCGTTCGACCTCGCCAGTGACGTCCTCACGCTTGGGCGCGATGGAGTCCAACTCGTCGATGAAGATGATAGACGGTGACTCCTCGGTCGCGTCCTCGAAGATCTCTCGGAGTTGCTGTTCGGACTCGCCGTAGTACTTCGAGATGATCTCGGGGCCGGCGATGGAGAAGAACGACGCCGACGTCTCGTTGGCGACGGCCTTCGCCAGCAGGGTCTTGCCGGTGCCGGGCGGGCCATGCAGCAACACCCCTGCCGGTGGCTCGATGCCGAGTTTCTTGAATATCTGGGGGTGTTTCATCGGCAACTCGACCATCTCGCGGACCCGCTGGATCTCGCTTTGCAGGCCGCCGATGTCCTCGTAGGTGATGCCCCCGCCGGTCTTCTCGAAGCCGGAGATCGGTTCTTCGCGGAGTTCGACCTCGGTGTCCTCGGTGATGAGACAGACGCCGTCCGGTTCGGTTTCGACGGCGATGAGCGGAATCGCCTGTCCGGGCGACCGCATGAACGGGTGGTTCGTCGAACTCATCACGGGAACGATGTCGCGTTCGACGACCGGCCGCTTGAGGATCTGGCGTTTGACCATGCCGGCGGCGTCCGAACCGAACTGGACGGACGCCTCCTCGGGCGGCGCAAGGACGAGTTTGTCGGCTTTCGTCGCCTCGGCCTTCCGGATGGTGACGCGCTCGCCGATGCCGACGTCGGCGTTCTGCCGCGTGAAGCCGTCGATTCGGACCGTATCGGTGTTCCAGTCCTGCCGGTCGGCCCGCCAGACCTTCGCCGCGGTGGTCTCTGCCCCCTCGATTTCTATGATGTCCCCCGGCGACAACTTCAGGTGCAGAAGCGTGTCGGGGTCGAGGCGCGCGATGCCGCGTCCCGAGTCGTTCGGGTACGCCTTCGCGACCTCCAGTTGAACCTCGTTCATCCTGATACATAGTGTCGGGACGCGCCGGAGATATGCTTTTTGCTGCCGGGGGTCGGGTTACCGCTGCGGCTTCACCAGCACTTTGATGGCCTCACGCTCGTCCATAGCCCGGTAACCGTCCGGAACACCGTCTAGATCCACCGTCTTCGTGAATATCGGTGACGGGTCGAGCGTCCCCTGCAGGACGTCGGCCATCAACTCCTCGGCGTAGGCTCGCACCGGCGCGATGCCCCCTCGAAGGCCGATGTTGTCGCCGAACATCGAGTAGACCTCCAGTCCCTCCTCGTCGACGCCGTGTGGGACGCCGACGTAGCCGATGGTGCCGCCGGGCCGACAGACGTCGATGGCCGTCTCCATCGCCGAGGCGGCGCCGACGCATTCGAGGACGTGGTTGGCACCGCCGTAGGTGAGTTCCTGTGCCCGTTCGACGGCTTCCTCACCCCGGGCGGCCACTGTCTCGGTCGCCCCGAACTCCTCGGCGAGTTCGAGGCGATCGTCGTGGTGGCCCATCGCGATGATGCGCTCGGCACCGAGTCGGCGGGCCGCGAGCACGCCACAGAGGCCGACCGCACCGTCACCGATGACGATGCAGGTGTCGCCGGCCTCGACGCCCGCGCTGACCGCCGCGTGGTGGCCGGTGCCCATCACGTCGGTCAGCGGCAGCAGGGAGCGAAGCGTGTCCTCGTCGTCGGCGTGGCGGTCGGGAACCCGGACGAGCGTGCCGTCGGCGTGCGGCGACCGGACGTACTCACCCTGTGCGCCGCCGTTGGCGCCGCTCCAGGACCCGCCGTTGACACACGAGGTGTGGAGGCCCTTCCGGCAGAACTCGCATTTCCCACAACTGACGACGAAGGGCGCGAACACGCGGTCGCCCGGTGTGACGGAGGTGACCTCGTCGCCGACGTCCTCGACGATGCCCATCGGTTCGTGACCGACGCGAGAACCCTCCTCGCGGTCGCTCAGACCGCGGTAGAACCAGAGGTCCGACCCGCAGACGGCGGTGTAGGTGACCCGAACGATGGCGTCGTTCGGGTCCTCGATCTCCGGCTTCGGTACCTCTTCGATGGCGATATCGCCCGGTTCGTTGTAGATAGCGGCGCGCATACTCTGCCGGACGGGGGGCGGGGGTTAAACCTCGGCCCCCGGCCCGGCCACCGTGTCACTTTTCGCGCCGGCAACCCGATTCGCGGGTATGCAGACGCTCGCTTTCGACGGCCGGACCGGCGCCAGCGGCGACATGATCCTCGGCGCCCTGGTCGCGGCCGGCGCCGACCCCGACCGCCTCTCGGTCGTCGAGGACGTCCTCGACGTCGAGTACCGCATCGGCGAAACCACGAAGAACGGCATCGTCGCGACGAACGTCGACGTGCTAGTGGCCGACGAGGAAGCCGACGCCGACGGAACGGACGGCGGGCACGGACACGACCACGGCCACGAGCACGACCACGGCCACACCCACGATGGCGACCACGAGCATGACCACAGCCATGGCCACGAACATGGACATGACCACGACCACACCCACGACGACCACGCCGAGGGCCACGGCCCCCACCGGACCTACGCGGAGTGCCGCGACCTCGTCGCCGAGATGGACCTGCCAGAGGCCGTCGAGGTGGACGCACAGGCCGTCTTTCGCATCCTCGGAGAGGCCGAATCTCGCGTCCACGGCACCGACCTCGACGAGACCCACTTCCACGAGGTGGGTGCCGACGACGCCATCGCCGACATCGTCGGTTCGGCGCTGCTGTTCGACGACCTCGACCTCGACCGCATCGTGACGACGCCCGTCTCCGTGGGCGGCGGCGAGGCCGAGATGAGCCACGGGGTCTATCCGGTGCCGACGCCGGCCGTCTCGTACATCGCCGAGTCAGCCACGTGGGACGTCCGAGGCGGGCCGCTGGATGAAGAACTGCTGACGCCGACCGGCGCGGCGCTGCTGGCCCGCTTCGCCGAGGGGGTCGCCTCCCTTCCCGAGATGCGCATCGACGCCTCGGGCTACGGCGCCGGCACGAAATCCTTCGAGGAGTACCCGAACGTCCTCCGGGCGACCGTCGGCGAGGCGAAGACGGGGCTGAAACGCGACGGGATTCGCGTTTTAGAGACGAACCTCGACGACGCGACGCCGGAGGTGCTCGGTGGCCTCCAGCAGCGACTCAAAGATGCCGGCGCCCGCGACGTGACCATCCTCCCGGCGACGATGAAGAAATCCCGGCCCGGCCACCTCGTCAAGGTCATCGTCAAACCCGATGACGTACAGGCGGTCGCGCGTCGACTCGCCGAGGAGACGGGGACGCTCGGCATCCGGGAGACGGCGGCGACTCACCGATGGATCGCCGACCGGGAGTTCGAGACGGTAGAACTGGCTATCGACGGCGAGACGTTCGAGGTGACAGTCAAGATCGCCAGCGACGAGGACGGCGAGGTCTACGACGTCAGCGCGGAGTACGACGAGGCGCTGGCGGTCGCCGGGGAATCCAGCCTCACCGTCAGGGAAGTCCTTCGGCGGGCAGAGACGGCGTATCTGGACGAGTAAAAACGAGCGTTAGATCTCTTCTTCGACGCCTTCCAGTCCGGTATCAGCGATTCGGAACCGAGCGGTCTCGCCGGCGGCCTTCGCCCGGTGCTTTTCGAGGGTCGCTCGGCGGTTGCCGGCCCGGAAGCGTTCGAGACGGAGGACGGTTCCCGACCAGTGGGTCAGGGTGTGGCCACCGAGCGGGCGTGCGCGGGAGGACTCGGAGTCGGGATCCGAGTAGACCTGATTCGTGATGACGACCGCGAGGTCGTGGCGGCGGGCCAACGAGAGGAGGTGTGTCACCTGACTCGCGACCTGTCTGAGGGTGTCGCCCTCGTCGGAGTTGTGTCGTTCCAGGCGGTAGAAGCCGGTCGCGCTGTCGAGGACGACGAGGTCGGCCTGCTCGGAGAAATCGGCGGCGTCCTTGACGGCTTCCCCCTGTTCCTCGAAATCCAGCGCGTCGGTGATGATGACCCGGGAGGCGATGTCCTCGATGGACTGTTCGTCGTCGGCCTTCGCACGGGCGAGTTGCTCGAAGCGGTCGACGGAGATGCCCTCCGTGTCGATGTAGAGGGCGGTCCCGCCGTCGGCGGCGACTTCGATGGCCGCCGAAAGCGCGAGGTTCGTCTTGCCCGCCGCGGGCGGGCCGTAGATCTGGGTGACGGTACCCCGCTCGAAGCCGCCGTTCAGTAGGTCGTCGACGGTGTCACACCCCGTCGGAATCGGCTCGCTCACGTGTGGCCGTTCGCCGCGTTGCCTTAAAAACCTCCGCGGTCGGCAGCGATGCCGGCACCGACACCCAAATGGCCCACCGCGGCGAGACGCCGGTATGGAACACTACCGCAAACTCGAACGGATGTATCACGACGCTCCCTGCAACGACGGTGTCGACCCGACGCTTTCGATCACCGGCGAGGGGACCGCTGAGGTACGTATCGAGGCCGACGAAAGCCAGCACCACGCCGCGGGCGCCGTCCACGGCTCCTATTACTTCAAGGCCCTCGACGACGCGACGTTCTTCGCCGCGAACTCCATCGTCGAAGACGTCTTCGTGCTGACTACGGACTTCCACCTCCAGTTGACCCGGCCGATCTCGACCGGCGAACTCGTCGCCACGGCCGAAGTGGTCAACGACCATCCGAAACAGCTCATCGCCGACGGCGTCCTGCTGGACGAGGACGGAAACCAACTGGCTCGCGGCACGGGCACCTTCCTCAAAAGCGACGTGGAGTTGGCCCCCGACGTGGGCTACGAGTGAGCAAGCGCGGTCGGTGGATTCGACCGCTTTTTTAAGCCGCCACCGAATCGAGGCCGAAGCCTTTTGATAACACGCCGCAAGCACGTGTTCGATGAAGTACTATCAACAGGAACCGCTCCGGCATCTCGGCGACCTGCCGTCGATGGCCGCCGAGCGGTACGGCGGGGAACTCGCCTTCGAGTATCGCGGCGACGAGTACAGCTACGATGACCTCGAATCGCGGTCGAATCAGGTAGCGAACGCTCTGGTCGAGGCGGGCATCGAACCCGGCGACCGCGTCGCGCTGTATCTGGAGAACTCCCTGCAGTTCCCCGAATCCTTCTTCGGCGTTATCAAGGCCGGCGCCGTCGCGGTCCCACTGAACCACCGCATGGACACCGACAGTCTCCGGTACATCCTCTCTGACGCCGACGCGGCCGCGCTTATCACCTCGCCGGTCTTCCCGAGCGTCGGCACGGCGCTCGCCGAAGAGGTACCGCTGGCGTTCATCCCCGGTGGTGCCGAGGGGCTGGCGGATTACGACGAACACGTCGATAACGCGTCTTCGGAGTTCGGCCGGCCCGACCGCGCGTTCGATGACGTCGCCGTCCAGTGCTACACCTCGGGGACGACCGGCGACCCGAAAGGCGTCCTGACGACCCACCAGAACCTGCTGTCGACCGTTCAGGCGTACACCTCTCGCGGCGGGTCCGACCCCGAGGAGGACGTCTCGCTGTGTTTCCTCCCGCTGTTCCACATGTACGGCCTCAGCACGGTCATGCTCACCAGCGTCTACAACGGCGTGACGGTCGTCCTGCGGACGATGCCGGTCGCCTCGGAGTTGCTGTCGGCCATCACCGAGTTCGAGGTGACCTCCTTCGCGGGCATTCCCGCCGTCTACATCGAGATGCTCGAAGAGATGGAGGCAAACCCCGACGAGTACGACGTCTCCAGCATCACGACGCTCGGTAGCGGCGCGGCGCCGCTGGCCGACGACACGCGCCGCCGCATCGAGAAAGCCTTCGACACCCCGATAACCGAAGGCTGGGGGATGACCGAAACCTCCCCCGCCGGCACCACCGAATCGACCTACGGCGTCACGAAGGGCGCCGGCTGTATCGGCCAACCGCTGCCGAACGTCGAGATCAAACTCGTGGACCCGATAACCCGTGAGACGCGCGTCCCGGCGGAAGCGCTGGACCCGACGGCAGCCAAGACCCTCGAAGACCACGGCATCGACCCCGACGACGAGGAGCAGGTCACCGGCGAGATCGCGATCCGCGGCCCGCAGGTCTTCGAGGGGTATCACGGTCTGCCGGACAAGACCGCCGAAGTCTTCGACGAGGATGGGTGGTTCTACACCGACGACATCGCCCGCATCGACGAGGACCGCTTCCTCTGGATGGTCGACCGCGCCGACGACATGCTCATCGTCGGCGGCGAGAACGTCTATCCCGCCGAAGTCGAGGATGCGCTCTTCGAACATCCCGACGTGCAGGCCGCCGCCGTCGTCGGCGCGCCACACGAGCGGAAAGGAGAAGCCCCGGTCGCCTTCGTCGTCCTCGAACCGAGCGTCGAGGACCCACCGACGGAACGTGAACTCCGGGAGTTCACGCTGGAACACGTCGCCTCCTATGCGCACCCGCGGCGGGTCTTCTTCGTGGACGAACTGCCCCGAAGCGGGACGCGGAAGGTCCAGCGGTACAAATTAGAAGAAGAGGTCGAGGAGCGGTTGGACGGGCCACTGGAATCCAGCGAGAAACTCTGAAGACGGCGGCGCGGGCGGGTCTCCGTCCCACGGCCCGACACCGATAGAAACGCCTTTCCGCTATCGCAGGCACCCACACAGTAATGACCAGCGTCAAGGAGTTCCGTATCGAGGAAGCCGCGTCGGCGGACGAACTCGGGACGGGCGCCTTCGTGTTCACGGACGATTACTCGGTGTTCGACTGGGGGAAGATGCCCGATTCGATCCCGAACAAGGGCGCATCGCTTTGTGCGATGGGGGCGGCGAACTTCGAGACTCTGGAGGCCGAAGGCATCCCGACCCACTACCGCGGCGTCGTCGCCACCAGCGGCGAGGTCGTCCCCCTGGACGAGACGGCCGCGCCGCCGCGAGAGATGGCCATCGACCTGACGCGCGTGCCCGACCTGCCCCACGAGGGCCGGGAGTACGACTACACCGCCTTCCACGAGGAAGCGGGCGAGAACTACCTGATCCCGCTGGAGATCGTCTTCCGGAACACGGTCCCCGTCGGCTCGTCGCTGCGCTCTCGGGCCGACCCCGCCGACTTCGACCTCGATTTCGAGGCGTGGCCCGACGAACCCATCGACCTGCCCGAACCGGTCGTCGAGTTCTCGACGAAATACGAGGAATCCGACCGCTACCTGACGCGGGACAACGCCGATTACATCGCCGGCGAGGCCGACGTCGACGACCTCGAAGCGGTCGCCCGCGAGGTCAACGACATCGTCACCGAGAAAGCCGCCGAGGCGGGCCTGAAACACGAGGACGGCAAGATCGAGTGTCTCTACTTCGACGGCGAGATCCGGGTCGCCGACGTGGTCGGCACCTTCGACGAGAACCGCTTTTCCTACGAGGGCCAGCAACTCTCCAAGGAGGTCGTCCGACAGTATCACAAGCGCACCCAGCCGGAGTGGGTGGAAGCCGTCGATGCGGCCAAAGCCCGCGCCAAGGAGGAGGACGTCGCCGACTGGCGCGAACTCTGCGAGGTCGACCCCGAACCCCTCGACGACCACGTCGTCGACGCCGTCCGCGACATGTACACCGCGGGCACCAACGCCTACCTCGACCGCGAGTTGTTCAGCGCGCCGCCGCTCTCGGAGGCCGTCGAGACCGTTCGGAACCTCTAACAGCCCCGCTTCACGCGATTTTCGCCCCTCGACATCGAATCCCCGCCGTTTTTATCTCCCTGATGTGAACCGCCGGATATGATACCGCTACAGACGTTCTCGGACCCGGCAATGCCAGTCGTCCTTCTGGCCGTCTTCGCGACACTCGCCGTCTTCGCTGGCTTCATCTGGGCGTTCGGCAAGATCAGCGAACCGCCGGAGAGCCACGACGAAGACGAGGAATCGAAAAACGGTACCCACGCGTAACTCGGCTTTTCATCACGCATCACCGGCCTCGGTCGCAGAAGGGGACAGACGCGGAACGGTATGCCACGATTCCGGTTGATGCCCACGGTGTAACCGGAATCCCGGATGGCTTCGGAACGAACCGAGCAGTCGTTCGTCCCTGCTCCGCACTCGATTTTAGGCCAGCCTAAAACAAAAAACTATGGGTCAATCGCCGTCTGCGCTTCGGGAGACGACCCCGCCGAGGCCGTCGACGGGTCGGTCCGGCTGGCGCTCCTCGAAGGACTCGGGGAGGCCGAGCTGGTACTCCTCGGGGTCGACGTCATCACGGTACTCCGTGCGACCGTGGTAGACGTGGACCGCGTTATCGAGGTGGAGTCGAACCGCTTCGAGCAGCGCCTCGGCTTCCAGGGGTTGGCCACGCCGTTCGATCTCGTCGACGTCGGCTTTCGCGGGGACGTTGAACGCCCGCTGGGTGATGATCGGCCCCTGGTCGAGGTCCGTCGTCACGTAGTGGGCGGTGACGCCACCGATTCGGACGCCCTCCTCGCGGGCCTGCCGGTAGGCTTCGGCACCGGGGAAGGCCGGCAGGAGGCTCGGGTGAATGTTGATGATGCGGTCCTCGTACCGGAAGACGACGTTGGGGCTGAGGATGCGCATGTAGCGCGCGAGGACGATGAGGTCGGTATCGTAATCGTCCAGCACCTCCAGCAGGCGGTCCTCGTCGGGGTTGCCCTTATCGTCGCCTACGTCGTGGAAGTCGACGCCGTAGTGGTCCGCCAGCGGTTCGAGGTCGTCGTGGTTGCCGATGATGACGCTGATCTCGGCGCCCAACTCGCCGTCGGCCCACGCCTCGAAGAGCGCCTCGAGACAGTGGG
>NZ_JAZKTR010000221.1:0-3125 GCF_036625485.1 Natronomonas sp.
CTTCCTCGGATTCGGCTTCCTCGGCTTCTTCAGTCTCGTCCTCCGTTTCGGTCTCCGCTTCGACGGTCTCCGGCTCTTCTTCTTCTTCTGCTTCCGGTTCCGACGTTTCGGTCACGACGGCTTCGGCGAGTTCTTCGTCGCTCGGTTCGCCACCGGTCTGCTCGTCGGCGGCTTCCGTTTCGGGTTCGGCTGCTTCGGGTTCTTCGCTTACCGCTTCGGGTTCGGCTTCCTCGGGAACGTTGCCGCCGGTTTGCTCGTCAGCTGTCGGCTCCGGCTCCGCTTCGTTTCCCGCTTCGTCCTCCTCGGCTTCGTCGAGGAGGTAGTCGCCGTCCGGGGCGTCAACGAGGACGCCGCGGAACTCCCGCTCGGACTGTCGGATCGACCAGCCGAGGTCGATGTCGCCGTTGTCGCGGACGTTGTTGACCTGCACGAAGACCTCATCGCCCGGCTCCCAATCGAGGCTCTCGAGTCGGCGGTCGAGCTTGCTCCGGTGGAGCAGGCCCGTCACGTTGCCGATGTTGACGAAGACGCCGAAGTCGGCGTAGCCGTCGACCGTACCTCGGTAGTAGCGGCCGGCGGTCAGTTGTGAGGGTTCGTCTCCTTCGAAATCGAAAACGACGTCCTCCTGATGGACATCACAGACGGGGCCATCCGTGGAGGTGCCGCAGATGATACAGTTACCCATTACTGAAAACCTACAGTCCGGGCTTAAAACTGTTGTCGGAATCTATCCGGTAGCTGAGGTCGGTGTGATGGCCACCCCGGAGACGGCCTCAAAGGCCGCAATTCCGCCGAATGCGAGACCGAACACGAACATAGCCGGGACGAAACCGGCCACGATAGCACGCGGCAACGACGTCTCGTGGACGACGGAAAAGCCGAGTATCAGAAGGACACAGCCGTAGAGCACGGCGACGAGTTGAACGCCCGGTATCGGCACCGCTGCGAAGACGGCCGGCGCCGTCGCGTAGCCGATCACCTGCACCGTTTCGCTGACGCCGGCACGGTTGTTGACGACCGGGAGTAGCGACAGCGTTCCGAGTGCTGCCGCGAGATGCAACGCCAGCGGCGCGACCAGGAAACAGGCGATACCGAGAACGATTGCACCACTTAAATAGACGCTTCCAGTCGCGGCCGCGATGCGCTCGTAGCCCGATATGGCGGCGGGCGCGAATGCCATCTGGCTGCCCACGTAGACGAAGGTGACCGCGATGGCGAAGGCCAATCCCGGCGCCTGATCGCCCGGTGCGACACCGTTTCGGAAGAAGCGCCGTGGTCGAACGAGGACTTCCACCCACGCCCGGAGTAGTCCTCGCGGCCCGCGCTCGCGGCCCCCTCGCGGGTTCTCGACCCATTGAGTCACGCCCACGCCTTCGGGGGCCGGCGGTATGAGCGTTCCGAGGTTCTCCGGAAGTTTATAAAGGATTCCACGGACAGGGAACGTATGGCCCTCCATCGACGCCGCCTGTTAGAGTTGTGTGGAACGACTGCCGTCGCCGGCCTTGCCGGTTGTCTCGGTGACTCGATACCCGGTGGAAACGGGAACGGAGACGACCCGGAATATGAATACGTCACCGATGGCACCGTCGACTACCCCGAAATGGTCGACGGGGCGGCGAGCGTCACGACCGAGGAGATCGTCAACATCGAGTACGAGGACCCCGAAGCGTCGTTCGGCCTCCAGCCCATCTACGAGGGCGAAACCGCCTCGGACGACCAACTCCTCGTCCAGCGGGACCTCTCCGGCGAGACGATGGCCGCCTTCATCGGGCCCGTCCACACGGGCGAGGGCTTCGAGTTCCACGTCTTCGCCAACGAGGCCTTCATCGAATTCGGTGACTGGAACGTCCTCACTGGGTCTTCACAGAGTATCGACGACCACGAGAATCCCGGCTTCGAACAGCTCGAAGGGCCGGTCTACGGTATGGTGCTTTCGCCCGGCGAGGTCGACCTCCTCGCCGTGGTCGACGTATCAGCCGAAGACATTCAAAACGAGGGCGGTGAGAGCGCGACGGGCATCGCTATCCTCAGCGGGAGCATGGGCAGCGAACCCGAGGCGACGGTACCGCAGGTCTCGTTCGGTTTCGATCACGATATCGACGCCGAGCAACTCACCGTGCAACACGAGGGCGGGGACAACGTCGAGGCATCGCAACTCCGGTTCGAAGCCGACACCGAAACCACGGTCGAGTCGGATTTCGCTGGGACGGTTAGCGCCGGCGACACCGCAACGCTTTCGGTGCCTTCGGACGCGACAGTGAGAATCGTCTGGACGAGTACGGAAGAGGATCATTCGGCGACTCTGGCCAAGTGGCAGGGCCCCGACGCCTAATCGTCGGCACCGACGTTCTGCTGGGCTTCTATCGTTCGCGGGTCGGGTTCGATGTTCGCGTATTCGACCATCCGACGGCCGAGCGTGTCGATTCGCTCACGGACGTCATCGTCGACCAACACGCCGTCATCGAAGGCATTGCGGACGCGCGGAATCGCGACCTGATGGGGCACGACCCACGCGTTAAGGGCGCGGCAGACACCTCGCAGTTGGTCCAGCGTCGTCGTCGGGAAGGACCCGCCGGCCACACAGAGCAGACCGACCGTCGTGTTCTCGAACTCGTCGAAGCCACAGTAGTCCAGCGCGTTCTTCATCGCCGAGGAAAACGAACCGTGATAGACGGGGGTGCCGAGAATCACCGCGTCGGCCGCATCCACGCGTTCTCGGAATGCGACGGCCTCGCCCGCGTCGTCTTCGTCGGCATCGTAGACCGGTAAGTCGAAGGCTCGGAGGTCTATGAGGTCCGTCTCGACGCGTTCGAAGTTGTTCGCCGCCGCCAGTGCTTCCTCGCACGCGAGACGGGTATAACTCTCCTCGCGGAGGCTCCCGCCGATCGCGGCGACTCGAATCTCGTCCATACCGCTGTTACGGACTGTGTTTACAAAGAAAACACGGTCGTTACTGGCGGAGCGAGGCGACGAGACCCGCATCGGTCTCTTCGGTCGTCACGAGGCCGTCCGATTCGAGGTCGCCAACCAACTCGCGGAGCCACTCGCGTCCGTACTCACCATCGGGGGCGTAATCCACGCGGACACGGGGACCGAGGGAATCCAGTTCCAACTCCTCGAATTCC
>NZ_JAZKTR010000222.1:0-3124 GCF_036625485.1 Natronomonas sp.
CGACCGGCGCGGCGCTGACACTTCCCGCGAACGCGACGGCGGATGCGAGTGCGCCGGAGTATACGACGGAGTATCAGTACGTCCTGAATCACACGCCCGAGGACCACCCGGTACCGACGCTGGTACGCTTTTCGGACCCGAGCGGTCCGACGGCGATGGAGAGCGCCCTCGACGAGGAGGTTCATACGACGACGCCGGAGCCGGCCGCCTACACGCAGGTGACGACGACCGAGGCGAACACGGTGGCGGACATCCCGAGCGCCAGCGAGTTCCAATTCGCACCCGGTTCGAACCCCTTCTGGCGCATCGGCTACTACCCGGCCGGGGTCTTCCCGGAACCCCGACGGTCGGTCGACTATATCGGCTTCGAGCAACTGAAGGACGGCCCCGACGTCCTCGAAGAGTGCTATCCCGACCGGATCCGCGTGAAGAACGTCGGCCAGTCACCGGGCCACCACAACAACGTCACCGATCGCCCCGACCCCAAGGGGATGTACGTCGCCGAGTTGACGAACTTCGACTCGGAGACGGACTTCGAGGACAAGGAGAAGGTGTTCTTCTCCTGTTCGCTGCACGGACTGGAGATGGCGGGGCGGGAGACGGGCGCTCGCGTACTGGAGAACGCGGCCCGCGGCTCCGAACCTGACGTCGCCGGGAGTGACGCGAAACTCGAACCTCTGCTCGACGACGTCGTCGTCATCATCGGCTTTACCAACCCCGACGGCTGGGCGGTCCGAAACCCGCAGTACGATTCCGGGTGGCAGGTCGGTGGTCCGGGTACCGGGACGCCCCGGGCACCTGCAGCGCCGCTCTACGAGCGCGGAAACGCGGAGGTGTTCGACACGAACCGGCAGTATCCGGCAGTCGGCTACATTACACCGGCCCACTACCCGGCGGCCCCGGCGAACTACGACGACCAACCCGGCTACGTCGACGAGAAGGTGCCGGACGCGAAGGCATTCGTCGACTACTTCCAGGATTACGAGAACCTCAACTACGGCGCCGACCTTCACGGCGGCCCCGTGTTCAACAACTTCGTACTGGGACTCATCTCCCAGGACCAGTTCAACACCCGGGAACTGCACGAGGTCTACGAGATGTGTCTCAACATCAACGAGACGCTGGCGGAGGCGCTCGACACGTGGCAGACCGCCGGCGAAACACGCGTGCAGTTGGTCGGTGACCAGCAGTTCGACCCCGTCCTGTTCGGCGTCGTCCCCGAGAGCGCCTTCGACTACGCGACGATCTACGACACCATCGGCTACACGGTGTCCGGGGCGTTCCTCGACTGGATGGCCCATCCCGAACCCATCGGGCTGGATATGACGACGCTGGACTTCGAGATGTCGTTCAACCACATGCTCGGCGGGAACGTCTACAACCCCGAACTGTTCGAGATGGAGGTGACTGGCTATCGGGCGGCCATCCGGACGATCACGGAAGCCGAGGACTCGGGACGCGGCATCCACTACATCTCCTCGTTGCTGCCGCCGGCATGGCAGGGCAATCTGCATCCGTTCGGGCTTCAGAACTACACCGTGACCTTCCTCGGTAACGTCCTGTTCACCTCAGCGCTCGGGTTCAAGCAGGTTCGTGAGGCCGGCGAGACGACACGCGAGTACGGTCGCGTCGAGGACTGGGAAACCGGCGACGACGACGTCGTCGATGGCCTCACCGCGGAGGGGTCCCGTGCCGTCGACAGCAGCGTCGTCATGGGCGAGCAGGCCAACCGCGTCGAACTCACCGTTTCGAACCTCAGCGATGACGCGGTCATCCGCGATCAGTTCCCCCCGGATTGGACGCTCCTGCCGTTCGGGAACGGAACGGAGGTCGAGGACGGCGTCGTCGAGTTCCGCGACGTCGAAGCCGACGAGGTCGACGGGAGCGATGAATCGGTCACGTTCACCTACTTCGTCGATCCGCCCAACGGCATCGACAACTCCAATCTCGCGAACTACGGGCCTGCAATCGCCGACATCGACGGTGAGACGGTCGACTTCGCCGGCGAGGACGACGTCGTTTACGTCGGTGCTGGCATCTAACCGGCGGTAGCCGACCGGCCGAACCGCCACCCTTTTTCGCCGCTCGGCACGCAGTCGGTGGTATGACCGACCACGCTTTCATCATCGGCGGCACGCGATTCATCGGCCGACACACCGTCGAGGAGTTCCTCGATGCGGGCTACGAGGTCACGATCTTCAACCGCGGCAACCACGACAACCCCTTCGCCGACGACGAGCGAGTGGCGCACGTCGAGGGCGACCGGACGAACGAGGCGGACCTCCGGCGTGCGGGCCTCGATGTCGACCCCGATGTGGTCGTGGACTGTGTGGCTTACCAGCCGCGGGACGTGCACGCGGCGACGGATATCTTCAGCGACGTGGACGCCTACGTATACATCTCCTCGGGGGCGTCCTACGGCGAGGAGCGCATCCCGAAGCGGGAGGGCGAAACCGAACTCAACGACTGTTCGGCCGAGGAAGCCATCGACGACACGATGGAGACCTACGGCGCCCGGAAGGCGGAGGGCGACCGGGCGGTCTTCGCGGCCGCCGAGCGCGGCGTCAACGCGATGGCTGTCCGGCCGCCGGTCGTCTACGGTCCCCACGATTACACCGAGCGGTTCGACTACTGGATCGACCGCGTGGACAACCACGACACCGTCGTCGTGCCCGGTGACGGGACGAACCTCTGGCATCTCGTCTACGTGAAGGACGTCGCGAGCGCCCTGCGGACGGTCGCCGAGGAAGGAACGCCCGGCGAAGCCTACAACGTCGGCGACGGCCACGCGCCCGTGCTGGGCGAGTGGGTCGACCTCATCGCCGAGGCCTGTGAGACCGATGTCGAGAAAGTCTACGCCAGCGAACGCGAACTCGGGACCGTCGACTGCTCGCTGGACGATTTCCCCATCTATCGGGAGTATCCGCACCTGCTGGATACGAACAAACTCCGGTCGCTGGGCTGGGAACCGACCGACCACGAGGAGGCGCTCGCGGCGACGGTCGCCGAACACCGCGCATCCGACCGGACGGGCCGGGAGAACGGCCCGGACCGCGAGTCCGAAGAACGGCTGCTGGACGTGTTGGGGACGGTCGAATAGGTGGTTCGACAAGGCTGGTTTTAA
>NZ_JAZKTR010000223.1:0-3124 GCF_036625485.1 Natronomonas sp.
ATCAGGACCCCTCGGCGGACGCCTCCCGAACGGGGATCTCCCGAACCTGACGGAGGCCCGCGAGGTGGGCTTCAGCCTCTGCCGACAGCGGGAAGGTCCCGCTGAGATCCGCCACCGTCCGCCCGTGGACCAGCCGACCGAAGGGGGCGCCCCCGGCCGCGTAGGTTCGTTTCAGCCCGTCGACGAGCGGGTCAGCGAGGCCCATCCGACTGAGGACCCGACCGACGGTCTCCGTGCCGACGTGGACGGAGTCGCCCTCGACGAGGATGAATGCGAACGGGCGGGCGTCGAACTGCGCTTCGAGGAACGCCTGTATCGGCTCGGCACCCCAGCGAACGGCTACGAGCTCGTCCGACCGATGGGTTGCCGCCTCGACGGCCGCGCGGAACAGCGGGTTGCTACCGTCGTAGACGAGAAGCGACTTTTTCACGTGTTCTCTAGGTGCGTCGGGGATTTGAGTGTTTGCGAGCGAGCAGAGACGGTCGCGTCAGCGCCGACCGGTTCGGGACAAGCCCCAAGACCCGACCGTCCGATGTCGGGGTTATGGGTGCAGATAGCATAGCACAGTTCGAGGAATCGTTGCAGGGACTCGCCGACAGTTGTCACCGGACGGACCGAGAGGGGTTCGCCGACACCCTCGCCGATGTGGTGGTCGAACCGGCGGTAGGCGCGTCGCTCCCCTTCGACGGCGTCTCGCTGGAGGGAACGCCGGTCGTCGTCGACCCGTCAGTCGACCAGCTTCAGGAGGCAGCGACGGGCGTGACCACGGCCGGGCTCGGAATCGCCAACTACGGAACCGTGACCGTCCGCTCCCGCGCCGAGGGGGACGAGCTCCTGAGCCTCTATCCCCGCCGGCACGTCGTCGTCCTCGAAGCGTCGGATATCGTCCCGGACATGTCCGCCGCCTTCGAGCGGCTCGCGGCGGAGTTCGACGACGGACAACGGAGCCAGGTGCTGACGACGGGGCCGAGTGCGACCGCCGACATGGGGTCGCTCGTCCAGGGTGTCCACGGGCCCGAAAGCGTCCACGTCATCGTCCTCGAATCATGAGTCGGCACGAGAAGGCCGCGGCCATCCGCCGGGTCATGGAGAGCGAAGGGGAGTCCATCAACCGGAATACGACGACCATCAATCAGCTTTCAGGCCATGCAATCGACCAGTTGGAGTCCTACGAGGAGTTGCGCGAGGCCGCCCGCGCGACGAAGGAAGCCGCAATCGAGGCGTTGCCTGACCTCATCGACGATGTGACCGAGGCCGTCGAGGAAAACGGCGGCACGGTCTACCTCGCACAGGACGCCGAGGACGCGAACCGATACATCGAGGGCGTGCTGGCGAACGCCGACGGCGACCATCTCGCGAAGAGCAAGTCCATGACGACCGAGGAGTTGGACCTCAACGACCACCTCGAGGAAGCGGGCTACGAGGTGACCGAGACCGACCTCGGGGAGTTCGTCATCCAGGTGGCCGACGAGGCGCCCTCCCACCTCATCGGCCCGGCGATGCACAAGTCGACGGCAGAGATCGCCGACCTGTTCAACGCCCAGTTCGATCTCGCGGAACCGCTCTCGGAGGACCCGCAGGAACTCACTGCCTTCGCCCGCGAGGAGGTCGGCCGGCGCATCCGCGACGCCGATGTCGGGCTGACCGGGGCGAACTTCGTCGTCGCCGAGAGCGGGACGATCTGTCTCGTCACCAACGAGGGCAACGCACGCAAGACGGCGGTGACGCCGCCGACCCACGTCGCCGTCACGGGCATCGAGAAACTGGTTCCCGAACTGACCGACCTCCAGCCGTTCGTCGAACTCATCGCCCGGACCGGCACCGGACAGGACCTTACCTCCTACCTGTCGCTTCTGACGCCGCCGGTCGAGACACCTGCCGTCGACTTCGAGGCGGGGGAGTACGTCGACGCCGACGACCGGGAGTTCCACCTCGTGTTGCTCGACAACGGCCGGATGGCGATGCGGGAGGACGAACAGTTGCGGGAGACGCTGTACTGCATCCGGTGTGGCGCCTGCGCCAACGCGTGTGCCAACTTCCAGTCGGTCGGTGGCCACGCCTTCGGCGGCGAGACCTACACCGGCGGCATCGGCACCGGCTGGGAGGCCGGCGTCCACGGCCTCGACGCGGCGGCCGACATGAACGACCTCTGTACCGGCTGTTCGCGGTGCGTCGAGAAGTGCCCCGTGAAGATCGACATCCCCTGGATCAACACGGTGGTCCGCGACCGCCTGAACCGCGAGACCGACCCCGACGAGTTCGATTTCCTCGTCGAGGGGCTCGTCCCCGACGAGGAACCCGGCGGGCTCGACCTCCAGAAGCGCTTCTTCGGGAACTTCGAAACGGTGGCGAAACTCGGCAGCAGGTTCCCGCGGCTCTCGAACGCGATGGCGGATACAGGCCCCGTTCGGACGCTGCTCGACCGAACCGTCGGTGTCGACCCGCGACGGGACCTCCCGACGTTCGCTCATGAGACCTTCCGGGAGTGGTTCGCCGATCGGGCCCTGTCCACCGCCGATGCCGACGCCGACGCCGACCGCGAGGTGGTCCTCTATGCCGACGCCTACACGAATTACTTCGACCCCGACCGGGGGAAGGCGGCCGTCCGGACGCTCGAGGCGCTCGGCTGTTCGGTCAGGGTGCCGCCGGTGCCCGAGAGCGGGCGGGCGCCCCTCTCTCAGGGGATGATAGCGACCGCCGACGAGCGGGCCAGCGAGGTCTACGCCGCACTCGCGGAGCACATCGACGCCGGCCGGGACGTGGTGGTCGTCGAACCCAGCGCCCTCGCGATGTTCCGCGACGAGTACGAGCGGCTCCTCCCGGAGCAGTCGGCCGAACGGCTCGCCGAAAACAGCTACGAGGTTTTCGAGTACGTCTACGGCCTGCTGGAGAACGGCGCGGACATCGACGAACTGGCGACCGTCGAGGACGACCGGGCGCTCACCTACCACAGCCACTGCCAGCAGCGCACCCTCGGACTGGAGCCGTACACGGTCGCGGTGCTGGAGGACGCCGGCTACGATATCACGACCACGGACGCGGAATGCTGCGGGATGGCCGGCAGCTTCGGCTACAAGTCCGAGTACTACGAACTCAGCGTCGACGTTGGCGAACGGCTACTCGA
>NZ_JAZKTR010000034.1:0-18581 GCF_036625485.1 Natronomonas sp.
GCCGGGAAGTCGAGATAGCTCCCGAACGGCCCCAGCGACCCGAACCCGGGGCCGATGTTCCCGAGGGTCGCAAGCGACGCGCTCATCGCTTCGAGCACGGACAGTTCGTACCCGACCCGGAGGCCGTCGAGAACGAAGAACATCGTCGCGACGGCGAAGAGCGCGATATACAGCAGCGTGAAGGCGAGGACGCCCTTGACCGATTCCTCGTCGACGACGTTGCCGCCGAGGCGGATCGGCTGGACGACGTCGGGGCGGGAAGCCTCGAGGAGTTCCCGGCGGGCCGCCTTGATGACGATAATCCAGCGGACGACCTTGATGCCGCCGCCGGTCGACCCCGCGGAGCCCCCGATGAACATCGTAAAGAGCAGGACGGCCTGCGCCGGGCCGTCCCACTGGGCGAAGTCGCTCGTCGCGAAGCCGGTCGAGTTCATCAGGGAGCCGATCTGGAAAGCGGCCTGTCGAAGGGCGTTTCCGGTGTTCCCCTGCGTGATGCCACCCAGCTCTTGAGCCGGGGCCGTCCCGCTGTATAAAAGGGACGCGAGAACGGCCGTCAGGACGGCGAGGGCGCCCGCGTACACCCGGAACTCGGTGTCACCGAGGAGGGTTCGGATGTCGCCGTCGAGTAGATGCCAGAACAGCGCGAAGTTCGTCCCGGCGACGACCATGAAGGGGATGAACACCCACTGGACGACCGCCGAGAAGGCGGCGATGCTGTCGGCCTGCGGGGAAAAGCCGCCGGTCGGCAGCGTCGAAAAGCCGTGAGCGACGGCGTTGAAGAGGTTCATGTTCGGGGCCAGACCGGCAAGATGGAGGCCATAGAGGATAAGCGTCAACAGAATGGTAAACCCGAAGTAGACCAGCCACAGCACGCGGGCCGTCTCCGCGATACGCGGGGTCAGTTTCTGAAGCCCCGGGCCGGGTGCCTCCTGTCGCATCAGTTCGGCGCCGTTGACCGCCAGTTCGGGGAGAATAGCGATCATCAGGACGATGATCCCCATCCCGCCGAGCCACTGTGTCAGTTGCCGCCACATCAACACCGCATGCGAGTGGCGGTCGGTCGATATCTCGCCCATCACGGTCGCCCCCGTCGTCGTGACGCCGGACATCGACTCGAAGAGCGCGTTGACCGGGTTAGCGAGCGTCGATGCCGTGCCGTAGCCCGCCAGCACGTAGGGAATCGCGGCGATGATAGCGACGACGAGCCAGGACGCGGCGACCAACAGGAGCGCCTCGGCGGCTTTCATATCCGGGTCGGGGTCGAGTCGCTCCAGCCCGACGCCCACCCCGACTGCGAACGCCATCGACACTGCGAAGACCCAGACGTCCTCCCAGTAGACGACCGATACCACGAGCGGAACGGCCATCGCGACGGCGAGGTACTTGATGACCGTTCCGACGAGACTCCCGGTCGCTCGCAGATCGACGCGTAATCTCATCCGTCCGCACCATCCATATCTCGGTGACTCTCGCTCGCCCCTAATGAGGAAATCGGTTGGCCAACGACGACCCCTACGACGTCCAGAAGGCCTTCGTGAACAGCACCAGTACCGGGATGATCTCGATGCGGCCGATCCACATCATGATGATCATCACGAACCGGGTCGACCGCGGATAGCTGGCGTAGGTCCCGTACGGGCCGGCATCACCGAAGGCCGGGCCGATGTTCAGGAACGTCGACGCGGCGCCGCTCATCGCCTCGAACTCCGAGACGGTCCCTGATCGTGCGCCGTCGACGACGACGACCACCGTCAGGAGGAAGAAGATGATGAGCACCAGAAGCAGGTACGCGAACGTATCTCGGATGGCGTCCTCGTCGACGCTCTTGCCGCTGATGCGCACCGGGCGGACCGCCTCGGGGTGGATGCTGGTGAAGAGGCCCCGTTTGAGCGATTTGACCGCGACGAGCCACCGGAGCGTCTTGATAGAACAGGTCGTCGACCCCGCCATCCCCCCGATGAACATACACAGAAACAGGACGTGCTTGGCCGCGGGCGACCACAGGTCGAAATCCACGCTCGCATAGCCAGTCGTCGTCACGATGGAGGCGATGTTGAAAAGCGCGTGGCGGAGGGCCTGCTCGGTCCCGTACTCGGTCGAGGGGTCGAAGACGAGCGCCGTGACGACCAGCGCCGTCCCGACGCCGACGATACCGAGATAGAAGTGGAACTCCTCGTTTCGGAGCAACCGCATCGGGTCGCCGTTGATGGCGAAATACAGCAACACGAAACTCGTCGACCCGACGAGCATGAAGGGGATGACCGCCCACTGGATAACGGGACTGAAAGCCCCGACGCTTTCGGGCTCCGGCGAGAAGCCGGCCGTCGAGACCGACGTGAAGGCGTGGGCGACGGCGTTGTACAGCCCCATGTTCGGAGCCAGTCCGACGAGATGCAGGCCGTAGTACACGGCGATAGCCAGCGTCGTCAGCGCGACGTACAACCCCCACAAGAGCCGCGCCGTCTGCGAGATACGCGGCGTCAACTTGTTGACGTTGCGGGTCTGGGTTTCCGTCTCCATCAACTGGGCACCACCGACGCCGAGTTCGGAGAGCACCGCCGTCACCAGAATGAGGATACCGAGCCCCCCGAGCCACTGGAGGACCTGCCGCCACATCAGGATCGATTTCGAATGGACCGAGAAATCCAGCAGCACCGTCGCGCCCGTCGTCGTCAGCCCGCTCATCGCCTCGAACATCGCGTCGACCGGATGGGAGAGGATGCCCGTCCCGGCGACGTAGAACGGTATCGCGCCGACGGCGGCCACGAGCAACCAGATGAGCGAAACCGCCAGAAACGCCTCCCGCGGGCCGAGGTTGCCGGGGTCGCCGGGAAGCTCCCGCATCGCCAGCCCCACGAGTAGCGTCACGGCGATGGCCGCCAGAAACGGAACGAGTGACTCACCGTAGTACACCGCGAGCGCCAGCGGAAACGACAACGGCCCGGCCAGATAGATGAGGACTCGCCCAGTGAGGTCGAGGCTCGCCCGCCAGTCGACGCGAACGTCCACCATTATGTCATCGAGGTTAGCTCGTCGACGAACGACGTCTCGACGAAGACGACGATGTGGTCGCCCACTTCGAGTACCGTCTCCCCTCTCGGGATGACGTTCTCGCCGTTTCGCGTGATGGCGCCGATGACGATATCTCCCTCGAGGTCGGCGACCGCCTCTTCTATCGGCCGGCCGACGAGCCGACAGTCCGCCGAGAGTTCGAGTTCGAGCACCTCGGCCTGGTCGTTTTCGAGTACCGAGACGTTCTCCGCGATTCCTTCGTGGGTGAATCGCGTGATTTCCTCGGCGGTGACCTGCCGCGGATTGATGGCGACGTCGATGCCGATCTCCTCGAACAGCGGGACGTAATCGGCGCTGTCGACGATAGCGACCACACGGTCCGTGCCGAGTCGCTTCGCCAGTACGGACACGAGCAGGTTCTTCTCGTCGGAATCCAGCGCCGCGACGACGATATCGGCCTCGTCGACGTGTTCCCGCGCGAGGAAATCGGTATCGGTCGCGTCGTGTTCCATCACGAGCGTGTTCGGCAACTCCTCGGCGAGATACCGCGCCCGCTCGTGGTTCTGTTCGATGAGCCGGGGCTTGAGGCCGCGTTCTTCGAGCAGGCGCGCGGTGTGATAGCCGATCTCCGAGCCGCCGATGATGACGATTTCGTCGGCCTCGCCCGGCGTCCTCTTGGGGGCAAGATCCGAGGCGAACTCCTGTACGCTCGTCGGACTCCCGATGACGACCGCTCGGTCGCCCGCCATGATCTCCGTCGAGCCGCGGGGCAGTATCATCTCGTCGTCCCGGAAGATGCCCGCGAAGGTCAGCGATTCGAAGCGGTCGGCCTCCGCGACGGTCTGGCCGGCGACCGGACTCTCCTCCATGATCTGGAATTCGGCCATCTGGACCTTTCCGCCGGCGAAGGGGTCGACGTCGACTGCGGCCGGGAGTCCGACCACCCGGACGACGTTCTCGGCGCTCAGCAGGTCCGAACAGACCATGAAGTCGACGCCGAAGGCCTCCTTGGTTATCTCCCACGTTCGGAGGTATTCGACGCTCTTCGTTCGGGCGATGGTGAAGGGGTCGGCGACGGTCTTCGCCGTCTCACAGGCGACGAGGTTCGTCTGGTCGTTGTCCGTGCTGGCGATGACCATATCCGTCCCTTCGATACCCGCCTTCCGGAGGATCGAAAGCGACGTGCCGTCCCCGGCGAGGGTCATCACGTCAAATTCGTATTTGAGTTGCTCGGCGCGGTCCTCGTCGATGTCGATAACGACGACATCGTGAGACTCGGCGAGGCTGCCCGCGATGGATGTCCCGACCTCGCCCGCACCGATGACAACGACGTGCATATCAGCCACGAGTCGGGCCGACGGTAAGTTCGTTACTATTGGTTCTGAGCCGGTCGGAAGGGGGTCAAGCAAGGCTGGGCCACGGATGTAGTGAGGGGATCACCTCACCTCGTAGGGTGTCACCAAGTAGTCTCGATGACATCGTGCTGTTCGAAGTACAGCCGAAGTTCGCGAATCGAGGTCACGACGAAGTCAGAGTGGTCTCTGACGACGGATTCAGCCTTGAACCCGATAGCCGTGCCGACGACCGCCCGCGTTTCCGTTGCCAGCCGGTACGCGAACGGCTGGTCCTCGTGTCGAACTCCCGGATAGATACCGGTCGAGTGGCAAGTCGACCGTGAGTCCAACAGGTAGTAGCCAATAAGGCGTTGGAGCGCCGAAGACGTGCCATGCCCAGCCACTCAGTGCTAATCGGCGAAGAGATGAACGAAAGCGAGCGCGAATCGTTCCTCTCGTCGAGGGGCCAGGGTGTATTGAGCATGGGCGTCGAAGACGAAGGGTACGGCATCCCGGTTTCGTTCGGCTACGATGACGATGATCGCCGAATCATTCTGGAATTCGTGAACGGACCCAAGAGTAAAAAGAAGACGTTTGCCGAAGCGTCCGAACAGGTGACGTTGACAGTATACGACTACGAGAGCGTTGATTCGTGGGAGAGTGTCATCGTAACCGGGACGATTCATCCCCTCGATGACGCGAACGTCTCCGACCGGTTTGCGTCCCTCTTTTTCGCACAGGCCGACGACGCCGCAGGCGAGCGTCGATGGGAAGACAGAGACGACATCGAACGAGTGTGGTACGAAATTCGGATCAGCGATATCTCAGGTCGCCGGAGTGAAGGCCTGCGGCCACGAAATCCGTGACGGACGAGTCGGCTCGAAGACACCGCCCGGAGCCCTCTCTCGTCGTCGCCCGTTCGGCTGCTTCGTCGCGTCCAGCTGGAATCGTCGTCGAGGTGGACCGACCGGATGCGAACCGAAACCAGGGTTAAATCCATGAAGGATAAACTATGGGCATGAGTCAGCCGATCAGATCGATTCTCGTGCCGACCGACGGGAGCGAGGGAGCCGAAATAGGAGCCCGACGTGGGGTCGACCTCGCAGCCTCGATCGGGGCGGACCTGCACGTGCTGTCAGCGGTGGATATCCGTGAGACCGAGCCGCCACTGTCGAATCTGAGTGCCGACGACAAACTCGAGCAGGAGCAACTACTCGAGGAACAGGCAGAACGTGCCGTCGACACTGTCGTGAGGCTCGCACGCAGCCATATTTCGGGTCGGATAACGACAACCGTCGAGCAAAGAACCCCGGTCCGGGCGATTACCGACTACGCCGATACCCACGATATCGACCTCATCGTCATGGGAACACACGGTCGGTCGGATCTCGAACAGGTGTTGCTCGGGAGCGTCGCGGAGAAGACACTCAGGACGTCGAGCGTTCCCGTCGTTACGGTTCCCCCAAGCGCGGACATCGAGGAGGTAGGCGAGGCGGTGTACGATGACATCCTGCTTCCAACAGACGGGAGTGAGGGTTCCGAAGCCGCAGTCGAGCTGGCACTCGCTTGGGCTGACGTGTACGATGCAACGCTACACACCCTCTATTCGGTCGATACGAGCCGATTCGCTGGCGTAGACGAAAGATCTCAGATTCACGACGCCCTCGAAGAGACCGGACGCGAGGCACTCGAAACCGTTCGTGAGCGTGCACGTGAAAGCGGCGTTAGCGTCGCAGGAAACATCGGGAACGGCCCTGCTGCACGTGTGATCCGTTCCTACAGCGAGGAACACGACATCGACATGGTCGTGATGGGAACGCATGGCCGCTCGGGTGTGAAACGCTATCTCATCGGGAGCGTCACCGAAACCGTCGTCCGGACTGCTGACATACCGATTTGCTGTGTTCCGATGGAAGAGCTATAATCCGGAGGGGAGCCGGACGCTCGATACCAGCCGACCTGTGGTTTTCCGTCAACAGTTCCTTGATTGACGGCGCTAACATCGAGTCATGGGACGCGAAGAAGCCGACGATTTCGAACCATCGGGCCGACAAGAGCGAGAAGTCGCTGGTGAATTGGCCGAAGAACGGACGGAGTTCGTCGGGATGATGCAGCATTTCTATCGCGGGGAACTGGGACGAACGACCGCCTGGCGAGCACGTATCGACCGGACGACGAACTGGGCGGTCGGCCTCATGGCGACGCTCATCACGTGGACGTTCTCCGGGGCCGACAACCCCCACTACATCATTCTCGGGAGTCTGGCCGTCGTGGCGGTGTTTCTCGTCGTCGAGGCGCGTCGGTACCGCATCTACGATATCTGGCGGTCCCGGGTCCGGCTCGTCGAGGAGAACGTCTTCGCCAATGCAGCCGATCCGGAGGGCGTTATTCACGAGCGATGGCGCGAACTGCTGGCAGACGATCTCAGGGACCCGCGACTCAAGGTACCGCTTTTCGAGGCACTGTCTCGCCGGCTGAAACGCGTGTATCTCCCACTGATGACCATCATCATCGGCTCATGGGTGGTACGAATCACGCTTTTTGCACCCGAGGGCGTCAGCCCCCTGGATGCCGCCTCGATCGACGCTATTCCCGGCCCGGCCGTCATCGTTGCCGTCGGTGCCTTTTATCTCGTGATAATCGGGATGACACTCTGGCCGACCGACCGTCAGGCGAAGGGAGAAAAACGGGAGGTTTCGGAGCAAACGAAGCGATGGGGAGAGAGGTGACCGACCGTACAAAGGGAATCACGCGACGTCGGGCGCGTGTGCATCGGTCTCGGAGCTTGAGACCGGCCCCGTGGTTATTCGGGAGTTCCGGCGAAATATTCGAAGTATGACCGAATCAGACCTCATCGAGGCCGTCTTTCGTTCGAGCGACGTCACGTCCCGAGAGCAGGCCGAAGCGGTGACGCGTGCGACCCTCCGGAACCTTGGACGGGGCCTCTCCGTCGGTGAGGCCCGTGATCTCGCTGCGCCCCTTCCCCCAGGTCTCTCGGAGGAACTCGTCGAGGTCGAGCGAAAGCAGGCTAAACCGATGGCCTACGAGGAATTCCTCGAGCAGGTAGCCGAGGAGGCGGACCTCCCGGAAGAAACGGTACAGCAGTACGTCCGAGTAGTAGTGGGAGTCCTCGCTGGACGCGTCGGCAAGGAAGAACTCGAGAACGCCCGGGCCCAGTTACCACCGAACTACGACCGAGTCTTCGGCACCGACCGACCGCCGTCGGCCGCCCCTTCGTCGCTGTTGCCATCGAGGGCGCCGAGTTCGAGCCGACCGTCGACGCCGAAGCGACCATTCGATCGACCCTCGAGACGCTGGGCGAGCGGCTCTCCCGAGGCGAGGCCGAAGACCTCTCACAGTATCTCGAGGGGGAGGCGCAACAGTGGCTGCTCGACCAAGCATCGACAGATGCAGCGGATTTCTCCGCGGATGCGTTCGTCGACCGGGTCGTCAGGCGGGCAGACGTCTCCGGGGAAACGGCACGAAAAGCGATCCGCACCGTGGGTGCGGCACTGTCCGACGTCGTTCCACCCGAAGAAATGGAGAGAGCCCTCGACCAGCTCCCTGCCGAGTTCGACTCGCTTCTGGGTCTCGAGGAGTAATCGCGAGGATCAAACGTCCGGGCCGATGCGTTTGACGCGCCCTTGGGCACCGGATTTGAGCTTCACGAGGATCCCCTCGGGATGGGTTCGTTCGTCGGTGAGGATGGCACCGACGTCGCCGACGATACGGTCGCCATTCTCCTGTTCGATTTCGACGGTCATTCCCTCGACGAGTTCGTTCCGCGTCGGTAGGTCGGCTGACATACGTGTTTTATCGAGCTTGAACTTCTTAGAAGGAGGTGTCGTTCCCGAAAGCTAGGAAGTACCGACACGATTCGGCAGTGACTGGCGGGCGGCAGCGGCGTCGACGGACTAGTCGTTTATACGGGTTCGTGTGCTTTGTCGGTCGTATGTGTGGTAGAGCGATACTGACAAACCAACGACCGGTGCGGGTCCGACAGAGGCAGGCGGGTGTTCGCGGCCATCGACGGATTTCGATCGGTCGGACCGAAGGGGAAGTGCTCACGACGCTCGTGTCCGACGCTCGAGACCGATTTATCACCCTGTCCTCGTCATGACGTATCCAGTGAGTGTCACACGAGTCGAGTCCGATCCGGTCGTTTCACGGACGACCGAGTTCGTCGAACGGAAGGGGCTCGGCCATCCGGACACCCTCTGTGACGGGATCGCAGAAGCGGTCTCGCGGGCCCTCTCGCAGCGATATCTCGAGGAGTTCGGGCGGGTGCTTCACCACAACACCGACAGCGTCCAGCTCGTCGCTGGCGATACTGCCCCCGCGTTCGGAGGCGGTGAGATTCGCGAGCCACCGACGCTGTATCTGGGCGGTCAAGCGACCCAACGCGTCGGCGAGACGGCGGTCCCCGTCGCGGATATCGCCGAAACCGCCGCCCGTGAGTACATGGCGTCGAATCTGGAGTTACTGCCGGCCGACCGCGTGGAGGTCGTCGTCGACGTCAGTGAGACATCGAGCGACCTCGAAGCGCTCTTCGAACGGGACGAACACGTGAACGCCAACGATACCAGCGTCGGCGTCGGCTACGCGCCATTCTCGGAGACCGAACGCATCGTCCGAACGCTTGAACCACGAGTGCGGGAGGAATCGACCGCGGTCGGCGAAGACGTCAAAATCATGGGCATCCGGTCGGATGGAGAACTGCATCTCACGGTCGCAGCCGCCGTGATCGGCCGACGGGTGGCCAGCATCGAGGCGTATCTCGACGTCGTCAAATCGATCCGAGAACTCGCCGAGCAACACGCACGGGACCGGACTGACCTTGACGTTGCTGTCAACGTGAACACGGCCGACGACCCGGATGCGGGCGAGGTTTACCTGACCGAAACCGGCCTATCGGCCGAGACCGCCGACGACGGCGCCGTCGGTCGGGGAAACCGTAATAACGGCCTGATAACGCCGCACCGCCCGATGAGTATCGAGGCGACGGCGGGCAAAAACCCGGTGAGCCACGTCGGCAAACTCTACAACCTGCTGGCGACACGTACCGCCGAGCAGGTCGCGACCGAACTCGATGCCGATTACGCGGAGATCTCTCTTTGCTCGGAGATCGGGTCGCCGATTACGAAGCCGCTGGCTGCCGATGTGGTGACGACAGTCGATGACACCGATGCGGTGACACGGCTCGTTCGAGACGAGATTTCCCGAATCGAAGCCCTGACCGAACGGGTTCTCGCGGGTGAGGTCGATCTGTTCTGAGTGGAGACTCCCAGGCACGTCGACAGCGATACATCCGACAAACGAGCGAAGGGAAATGCGGCGTCGGACTCTCGGACGGACTCGGTTTCGAAGCAAGCCGAGCTTCGTAGTGAAACCGGCCGCACGGTTTGTAGCGAGCGATAACACGGGCGTCGTCGGCTCCGTCGCGATACCGTCCGAAGCTACAGCTGCTGAATCAGCGGGCGAAGAAAAGCCGATGGAAGAACAACGAGAGGGTCGCTACTCGTTGCCGAACATCTCGCGCATCATCGGATGCATCTCCATCATCTGCTCTTCGGCGATCTCCTCGTAGAGCTTGTAGGTGATGGAGACGGTCAGCAGGAGGCCGGTCCCGGTGACCTGCCCGATGGTACCGAGCATGTTCGCCATCACGGCGAGTAGCCCGACCAGGGCACCGCCGATGACGGTGACCTGCGGGATGTAACGTTCGAGCACCTTCTCGGTGACACCGGGCGACTGCCGGAAGCCGGGGATCTGCATACCGGAGTTCTGGATCTGCTTGGCGGTCGCGTGCGGACCCATGCCCGTCGTTTCGACCCAGAAGATGGCGAAGACGGCGCCACCGACGAGCATGAACGTCAGGTCGACGCCGACCCGAACCATGATCTGCCATGGTTCGGCAGAGGTCTGACCAAGCCACCACATCCAGTCTTCCGGCGAGTAGATCGGTGCGATGTAGTAGAACAACCCACCGGTCGGTTCGGCGAAGCCACCGGCCTCGGGACTGGTGTAGTCGCCGAGCCACAGCGGCATACCGGTCCACTGGGCGTTGAGGATGCGGCCCAGGAACTGGACGTTGGCCTGCAGCGCCCGAACGAGGATCATCGGCAGGACGCTGGCGTAGATGAGTTTCACCGGGAACCGCCCACGGGCGCCCTTGACGCGGGCGTGACTGAGCGGAATCTCGACCCGGACGGATTCGGCGTAGACGACGATACTGAAGATGAGTACCGTCGTGATCAGCGCCAGCAGTTCGCCGGGGCCGATGAAGAGGTCGACCAGACCGGACCGCGTCAGCGGCGAGCCCATCTCGACCTCACCGGTGAGGATGCCCCACCAGCGCGGGAAGAAGCCGACGTAGCCGGCATCGACACCTCGCCAGGCGATGAAACCGCCGATGAGTCGCTGGCTGATACCGGCGATAATGAAGAGGCCGATACCGGAGCCGACGCCCCATTTCGAAACGACCTCGTCCATGTACAGGATCAACATCCCGCCGACGAAGATCTGGGCGAACATGATCCAGCCCAGTATCGTCGTCGAGATGCCGAGCGCACCGGCGATCTGCGGGCTCGGCTGAAGGAAGCCGGCGAACACCATCGGCAGCGCCGTCAGCGCCGTCATGACGATGACGAGCAGCTTCTGGAGGCCCTGATAGATGGCCTGGTCCCGCGGGTTCTCCTCGGTGTCCAACCCGAGCAGGTCCGCACCACCGAGCAGTTGCAGCACGATGGATGCCGTGACGATGGGACCGATACCGACCTGCAGTATCGAACCCTGCGACCCGGCGAGGATCGTTCGGAACTGCCCGAAGATGTCGGAGTTCTGCCCGAGTCCGTAGATCCCGACGTTGGTCAGGAAGAAATACAACACCAAGATGCCCGCAGTCCAGCCCAGCTTGCGCTTGAAAGGGACGTGACCCGTCGGGCGCTTGACGGCGGGCAACCGCGTGAGTATCGGTTCGGCGGCCTCCTTCCAGCTCATTACGCTTCCTCGTTATCCTCTTCGGTTGAGTCTTTTTCGGCTTCCTCGGCGAGTTCCTCGCCGCGCTCGGAGAGGACGGCCTCGCCGCCGGCCTCTTCGAGGGCTTCCTCGGCGTCGGCGGAGAAGGCGTCGGCGACGACCTCCAGGGCGTTGTGGACCTGTCCACCGCTGAGCACCTTCACGAGGTCGACGTCGTAGCCGTTCTCGACCACGTCGCGTGCGTCGACGGCGTAGCCGTCTCCGGACTCCTCGCCGACGTCCTCGGCAACGAGAAGCGCGATGTCCTCGTCGAGTTCGCGGAGGTTGATGGTCTCGACGTCCCGGTCGGTCTTCTGGGGACGCTTGAAACCGGACTTGCCGAGCGGTTCGTAGTTGTGATACTCGTGTTTGTCACGGCCCGCACGGCCGCGCCCGCCGCGATTGCCGGCGCCACGCCGGTTCTTGTGGGTACCGCCGCCGTGCGTTCGGGAACCGCGCTGTCGTCGTTTCTTGGAAGTCATTATCGCATCGCCTCCAGGAGTGCGTCGATGTCCTCGGTGGAGTGGGGGCCGAGCTGGCCGCCCTCCTTCGTCGGGTGTTTGACGCCGTCGTGGCCGCCGCGCGGCGGGTGCAGACGGAGCGTCGGCGACAGTCCCTGCTCTTGGAGCTTGGTCTCCTCGTCGAGGAGCGCTTCCGCGAGCGCGGAGACGTCGTCGTAGTCGGTGTTCTCGGCGACCCACTCGTCGTCGATATCGGCGTCACCCTCCGCGGGCTCGCCGCGAAGCGTGATGAGCCGCTCGACGGTCTCCTGGGACGGCTCGCCGTGAGCCACCCAGTCGTTTACCTTCGTCACCATGCCACGGTAGGCGTCCGTATCAGGGACGAGCGTCGCGTGGTTGACACGGTGGAGGTTCAGCATCGAGAGGGTGTCCACTACCTTCTCGCTCTGATTGACCTCGCCACGGAGCTGAACGATCGCTTTCATCATTCGATCACCTCACGCTTTTCGAGGGTGCGCTCGGGAATCCGCGCCTCCGCGGTCGCTCGCAGGGCGTTGAACGTCGCCTTCGCGAAGTTGACCGTGGTACGCGTGTTCCCGCTGGAGCGCGTCCAGATGTCCTCGATACCCGCGAGTTCGAGGACCTTCCGGGACGTTTCACCGCCCGCGAGACCGAGGCCTCGCGGGGCGGGCTGGAGCTCTACCTCGACGGAACCGGCCTTGCCCTCGGTGCGCAGCGCGACCGTATGCGGACGGCCACAGCCACACTCCCAGGACCCACAGCCGCGGGAGACGTCGACGATGTTCAGTTTGGCCACGTTGATGGCCTTCTGGATCGCACCGCCGACCTGGTCGTCACGGCCCTGCGCGTAGCCGACGAAGCCGTCGCGGTTACCGACCGCGACGACACACCGGAACTTCACGCGGCGGCCGGAGTCGGTCATCCGCTGGACCATGTTGATGTCGAGTACCTCGTCTTCCAGTCCGGGGAGGAGCTGGTCGACGATCTCCGGTTCCTTCAGCGGGAGGCCCGATTCGAGGGCGTCCCGCATCGAGGTGATATCTCCCTCTGCTACTTTTCGTCCGAGCCGCGTTCGCGGCTCCCATCCGTTACTCATAGTTCATCCTCCAGGCGCTCTCGCACCTCATCGAAGTGATCGGGTAGTTCCGTGGCGTCGAAGTCGCCGGAATAGAGGCCGCCTTCCTGCTCGGCGTACTCCGCAATGTGCGAACCACGCGTTCGCTGCCAGTCAGCGAACACGTCGTCGTTGTGCGGGATCTCCAGACCGGCGTCGATTGCGCCTTCCTGTACTGCGAATGCCTTGTTGCCGGGCGTCGCGGTGTTGAGACCGATGTCGAGGACGGCCTCTTCGAGGCCAGCCTCGACTGCGCGCTTGCCCGCGAGAAAGCCCGTCAGGTAGGCGGCGGGCAGATTGCCCGTCGGCGCCTCCCAGCCGAACTCCTCGAGGTCGAGCGATTCCGCGCTCGCGACGGTCTCGTCACCTTCGGGGCCCGTTACGACCAGCTGCGCCCTGGTTTGGTTGTTGCTCTTGCGAGCGACCAGGCGTGGCTTGCCGGATTTCAGCAGGCGCAACCTTTGATGGTAATCCGTTCGGGCCTCGCGGCGACGCCGCATCGGCACCTTGTATCGTGGTCCTGTCGCCATTATTGTTCACCGTAAGTATCGTCGATGTACCGCGTCAGGTCCGCGACGCTGTCGAACTCGCCACCGCTGGCCATGTCGTACAGTTCGCGGTACTGACTGCGGTCGATTTCACCGTCATCGCGCAGGTCGCGGAGTTCGTTCCGCTGTGCGCGGATGCGGCTCTGCCAATCCTCCTTGTCGCTCTGTCGGGCGCCGGACTTGCCCTTCCGGGTCCCGTGACCCTTCTGGTGGCCGTAGGAGCGCTTCTGTGCGCGCTCGCGGGCCTGCCCGCGGGAGTTACCCTGCGAGTCCGTCGCCTCGATGACGCCCTCGTCGATGAGTTCGCGGACGTCATCGCGGGTGATGGCGTCGGCGATCTCGCTTTGGGACTCGGGGTCGAACCGAACGCGGGTCTCGCCGACGTCCAGAATGTCTGCCGCCAGTCGCTTCTGTGCTTTCAGGTCAGTCATTCTTCGACCTCCACTTCGACGTAGGTGGGGTTGAGCACGCGAATGCCCTCGTCTTCGGCGACCTCTTCGATGCGCTCGCGCTTGCGAGCGCCGACGGTCGAACCGATACGAACCGCTTCGGTGTCACCGTCGACGCCGTCGAGGTCGTCGACGTTCTCGACGCGGACTTCCTCGAAGCCGCTGGGGTGCTTGCCGCGCACCGCCTTCGGCGTCCGGAAGCCGGCCTGGACCTTGTCGCCCTTGCCTTTGACGCCACGTCGCTGCTTGGAGCGGTCACCGCGCGGCTTCCGCCACGAGGTAGGCGTCCGCTTTTTCTTGTGGTAATCCTGCCGGTTGAACTGCGGCTTGCCCTCGCGTTTCCGCTGCTTGAGGAGTCGCTCCTCGTTCTCGCTGAGGTCGGGCGTCTTGTCCGCGAGCCCGCGGGGCTGCAGTTCCGTCTCCACGTCTTCGGCCGGCTCTTCTTCGGCTTCTTCCGGCTCTTCCTCTTCGACTTCGGCCTCGGTTTCCTCGGCGACCTCGAGGCCACCGACGTCGGCTTTGATACGCGCGGCGAGCGCGTTGCCGATACCGTTGACTTCCGCGAGTTCGTCCTGGGACGCCTCGCGGACGTCGTCGACCGTCTCGAAGCCCGCCTCTTCGAGGGCTTCCGCCTTCGAGGGGCCAACACCGCTGATGTCGGTCAGTTCTTCGTAATCTTCGCTTTCGCTCATCAGACCTCACCTCGCTCGGGCATCTCCGTGATGTACACGCCGTCCTGGAAGACGCGCGTGTCCTTGTCGGGGACGCGAGTGAGTTGTTCGATGTCGGCCGCCGTCTGGCCGACGTCCTCGATGCTGGGGCCGCTGATCGTCAGCTCTTCGCCGTCCACCGAAACCTCGGTGTCGCCGCGGATCGTCGTCCGTCGCGGCGCCTTCTCACCCAGGAAGTTCTCGATGACGACCTCGTCGCCTTCGACGGCGACCTGCATCGGGAAGTGGGAGTAGTAGACTTCCATCCCGTACTCCCAGCCCTCGGTCACACCGCGGAACATGTTGGTGATGTGGCTGGCGAAGGTGCCGACGGTTGCCTCGGCCTTGGCGTTCTCTTCCTCGGTCTCGATGACGACGGTGCCGTCCTCGACGCTCACGCTCACGTCGGGGTACCAGAGGCGTCGCGAGACGCTCCCGTTGGGCCCCTCGACGCTGATGTCGAGGTGGTCCATCGTCGCCGTGACCTCGTCCGGAATGTCGATTTCCTTTCGCATGGTTCAGTATACGTATGCGATCACCTGGCCACCGATGCCCGCCTCTCGGGCCTCGTAGTGGCTCATGACGCCGTGGCTCGTCGTGACGATGAGTGCCCCGTAGTCGCGGGCGGGGAGGAACCGTTTCTCCCACTTCTCGAATTCGTCTGCGCCCGCCGAATAGCGGGGCTTGACGGCGCCACACTCGTTGATCGCGCCTTTCAGTTCGACCTCGAATCGGCCGGATTTGCCGTCATCGACGAACTGGAATCCGTCGATGTACCCGCGGTCGTAGAAGACCTCGAGTACCGAGCCGATTTCGTTCGAGGCGGGCTGTATCGTCTGGTCCAGATGGCCGACGCTCTCGGCGTTATCGAGGCCGGAGAGCGCGCTTGCCAGTGGGTCGTTTGTCGCCATTGTTAGCTGTACTTTTTGAAGCCCATGCCACGAGCGACTTCTCGGAAGCACTGTCGGCACAGCCAGATGTCGTACTTGCCGACGAGTCCTTGTTCGCGCCCGCAGCGCTGGCATTCCTCGAGCTGGCCCGTTCGCTTTGCGGCCTGCTCGCCTGTTTCTTGTTCCGTCATTCGGAGACCTCCACGTCGTAGTTCGCTTCGAGGTACGCGATAGCGTCCTCGGCTGTCAGTCGGTGCTTCGACGGGATCGGCTGGGACATCTTGTCCCGCTTGCTCACACGGTAGCCCGGGCGGACCATGTTGACGGTCACGTCGAGGCCGTAGATACCGATCTGGGGGTCGTACTCCTGGCTCGGGAACTCGGTGTGTTCCTCGATGCCGAAGCTGAAGTTCCCCGTCTCGTCGAACTGCGATGCGTCGATTTCGGCGATGGCCAGTGCGGTCTCGAGGAACGCCTCGGCGTCCTCTCCGCGGAGCGTGACCTTCGCACCGATGGGGTCGCCCTCTCGGATGTTGAAGTCCTGCACCGTCTTCTTGGCCGTCGTACGGACGGGCTGTTGGCTCGTGACCTCGCCGAGGATGTCCTCGGCGGTCGCGAGCGGTTCACCGCCCTCGCCGATGCCCATGTGAACGACGACCTTCTCGACGGAGGGTTCACGCATCTCGTGGAACTCGCCCGATTCGGATTCCGAGCTCATTCGTCGTCACCTCCGTCATCGCGGCTGTCGCCGCTCGACTCTTCCGGTTCGGAGTCCGAACCGCCTGTGAAGTTCTCGTCGATAACGACGACGTACTCTTCGACCGTCTCGAAGTCCTCGCCGTCGTTGGCGTCGATCTGGACGTTGTTCGACCCGGAGCCAGGCGTGACCTGGATCGTGTCGATGGTACCGATTCGGCCGGCGTGTGCGCCACGAACGGCCGTCACCAGCGCGCCCTCCTCGTAGGTGAAGTGGGCGACGATCTCGTCGTCGTCGTTGGAGACGACGATGGAATCGTTGGTGCTGTATCCGGCGTCGTCGTCGACGAGCAGGGTCTGCCCGTCGTGCAGCGTCAACTGCGTGTCGCCGCCGGGCACCTGCGTCTTGCCGGCGATCTTACCGAGTTTCGAGCCTGCCGCGTCCTCGTCGATGGGGGTCAGCGAGAGCCGACCGCCTTCGTCGGGGAAGACACGGTAGAACTCCTCGCGTTCGACGAACGCGAGGATGTCGAACATCCCGATGGGGATGCGGTCGTCGGAGACGGCCTTCCCGTTGACGAGAACGCTGTCCTGTTCGAGCGCGTAGCGCGCTTCCTTCTTCGAGTCGACGTAGCCGAGCACGTCACGCAGGACGATGAGCAGGGGAACCCCCTCCTCGCCGTGCGGACCCGCACCGGCCTTCGTCGTGTACGTCTCTTCTTTCCGTTCGACCGGCCACGACTTGGGAACCGCGAGCCGTTTCTGGTGCTTCGTCATTCGTTATCCTCCTCCAGTCGCGCCTCGCGGAGGTCGTCGGAGAGGTCCAGGTCGGTCACCTGAACGTTACTGGCGTCGAGCGGCCGGGGGACCTCTTCCCCGTCGGCCGTCTCGATGGTCACGTCTTCGACGTGAATCTCCGCGGCGCGGAGGTCGACGTTGACGACGTCACCGGACTCGCCGGCGAAGTCACCACGCTGGACCTCCACGGTGTCGCCCGCGTTGACGCGGACGCTCCGCTGGCCGTACTCCTCGCGGAGTTCCGGCGACAGCGGCGAACGGACCTGCTTCTGCTTGTCGTGCAGCGAGGCGCGCTCCTGTCGGTTGCGCTGTTTGTGTGGTTGCTCAGTCATTGCTATACGATCATTGTCGCCGTGCTGGCGATGCTCCCGAACCGCTCTGCGACCTCACGGGCGATCGGGCCCTTGAGTTCGGTCCCACGCGGTTCCTCGTTCTCGTCGATGATGACGGCCGCGTTGTCCTCGAACTTGAGGCGCGTGCCGTCGGGACGGCGGATGGGCTTTCGCTGCCGGATGATAACCGCTTCCAGCACCTGCCGCCGCATCTCCGGCGTCCCCTTCGTCACCGAGACGGTGATCTTGTCACCGAGGCCCGCCTTGGGGTGGCGGTTCTTGGTACCCGAGTAGCCGGAGATCGAGATGACCTTCAGCTCACGGGCGCCCGTGTTGTCGGCACAGGTGATGAGGGAGCCTTTCTCGAGGCCCTGCGTAACGTCAGCGTTGAGTGCTTCCATTATTCCTCACTCTCCTGTACTTCGACGACCACGTGGCTCTTCGTCTTCGAGAGCGGACGGGTCTCCGCTAGTTTCACTTCGTCGCCGACCGAGAGCGGTTCCAGTACCTCCGGCACGTGTGCCGGGATTCGCGACCGTCGCTTCATGAGACGGTCGTATTTGGGTACGTTCACCTCGTACTCTCGCTCGACGACGACGGTACGGTCCATATCGGTCGAGACGACCGTCCCCTCGATGATCTGCCCGCGGACGGGCAGGTCACCGAAGAAGGGACAGGTCTCGTAATCGTACTCCTCCGGATTTTCGGGTTCCGGAGGCTGTTTTACGTCGAGTCCTATTGCCATAGTGAACCTCCTTTGAGTTCGGTGCGTCGAGCGGGCCGTGCGACGAGTCGGTCGCCCTCGACGACGACTGCGGTGTCATCGAGTTCGAACCGGAACGTCGCATCCGCTTTCGGCACCTGTTTGATCCCGTCGCCCGCCGCCACGAGCAACGTGTGCATCGTCTCGTCGACGACACGCCCGGCTATCCCGACCAGGTCGGGGTTGGGCGAGTCAACGACCTCGACGTCGAGGCCGGCGAGTTCGTGGCGGACGAGCGAATCGGGATTCATTCTTCGAGATCGCCCTCCTCGCGCTGCACCGTCTTGAGACGGGCGATGGTCTTCTTGAGTTCGCCGATGCGTCCCGGGTTCTCCGGGGCACCACCGGCAGCCAGGACGGCCTTCTCGTTGAGAAGCTCCGTCTCGAGCTGTTCGAGTTCCGCCTCGCGTTCGGCGGGCGTCATGTCGCGGATCTC
>NZ_JAZKTR010000224.1:0-3101 GCF_036625485.1 Natronomonas sp.
TCGTCGGTGACGACGCCCTGAACTTCGCGAACATCTTCAACGAGGAGACCCGCCGGCCGATGAAACACGGTATCCTCTCCAGCGAGGAGAAATCCGCCATCCCGATGATCAAGCTCATCATCGAGCAGGTCGTCGGCGAACCCCAACGGCCCAACGAGCGGGTCCACTTCTCGACGCCGGCCGACCCCATCGACTCGGACCTCTCGACGCTGTACCACCAGAAGACCCTCGAATCGTTCCTCGCCGACATGGGCTATGACCCCGAACCCATCAACGAGGGCATGGCCGTCATCTACTCCGAGTTGGCCGACTCGAACTTCACGGGGCTGGGCATCTCCTTCGGTGCGGGGATGACCAACGTCTGTCTGTCCTACTACGCGGTTCCCGTGATGACCTTCTCCGTCGCCCGCGGTGGCGACTGGGTCGACGAACAGACCGCAACGGCGACCGGCGAGAAGATCGACAAGGTCACCTCCATCAAGGAGGACGACTTCCGACTGGACTTCACGACCGACGCCGGCGGTGTCGAGGGTGCGCTGTCGATCTACTACGACAACCTGCTGGATTACGTCATCGAGAACATCGCCCGGGAGGTCAACGAGGAAGACGTCGAGGAGGGCCTCGACGTGCCCGTCGTCGTCACCGGCGGTACCGCGAGCCCGCCGGGCTTCGAGAAGCTCTTCGAGGAGCGCCTCGATAAGGCCGAGATTCCCTTCTCCATCAGCGACGTGCGCAAGGCCGACGAACCGCTCTACAGCGTCGCCCGCGGTGCCTTGGTCGCTTCCCGAACGGAGGAAGGCGACGGTGGCGGTGGCGAGGAAGAGGTCGAAGCCGCCGAGGCAGAAGATTAAGCGGCCGCACTTCCCTCGGTTCTACGCTTCCTTTTCGTCGTCCGTGTGAACCGCGCGATGGCCGTCCAGCGCCGCCTCGGAGTCGAACGTCTCGCCACAGACGGTACAGGCGAACTCGGCGGTCGAAGCACCCGCTTCGGTGCCGTTCCCGGCGTCGATGCGGATGAACGCGGGGTCCAGCGCCTCACCCTCCTCGTCGATGAACTCGGGCGTCGGGTCCGCCTCGGTCGTCTCGATGGTAACCGATTCGACGCGGTCGACGTTGTGGAACCGGGAGATGGCATCGTCCCACGATTCCGGCGGCTCGTACTCCCCGCGGTGTTCGACGGGGACGCCGATATACCCGCAGGCAGTACAGACGAACGCCTCCCGGCCCTGCAGGGCGTACCGCTCTAGCTCCTCCGCACACCGGGGACACTCCATGCGTGACCCTTGCACACGGGGTAGAAAGAAAGTATCGCGTGGTTCGAGCAGTCGACACCGGCGTCCGGATATTAACAACGGACATACACAAACCTATAAGAATTTCTGGTAAGTATTGCGCACCCATGACGGACGGAAAGGCGGGCGCGACACGCCGGCGGTTAGCACAGGAGCTGGCGGTCGTCGCCGGGTTCGAGAACCCGCGCGCGCCGCTGGAACAGTATCACACACCCCCGGATCTGGCGGCCCATATCGTCCACGTCGCGGACCTGCAGGCCGACATCGAGGGCCGGACCGTCGTCGACCTCGGCTGTGGGACGGGGATGCTCGCCCTGGGGGCGGCCCTCCGCGGGCCGACCCGCGTCCTCGGTGTCGATATCGACCCGGCGCCGCTATCGACCGCCCGCGAGAACGAGGGCCGAGTCGGCGCGATGACCGACGTTTCGTGGCTCCGTGCGGACGCGACGCAGGCGCCGTTGTGTCCCGACGAGGACGTGACGGTTCTCATGAACCCGCCGTTCGGCGCCCAGACGGGCAGCGAGGGCGCCGACCGGGCCTTCCTCGAAACCGCAGCCGATGTGGCCGCGGTCTCCTATTCCGTCCACAACGCCGGCAGCGAGGAGTTCGTCGAGGCCTTCGCCGAGGACAACGCCGGAGAGGTAACGCACGCCTTCGCCGCGGAGTTCGAGATTCCCCGCCAGTTCGACCATCACAGCGAGGAATCCCAGCACATCGACACCGAGGTCTTCCGCATCGAGTGGGTATAGCCGTCCAGCCGTTTTAACCGACGGTCGTGGCGACGCCTTTCGTCTGCCGGTAATCGCTGTCGAGCAGGGCTTCGAGTCGGTCGACCAGCGCTTGCTCGTCGCCGGCCTCCCAGTCGGCGGGCTCCATGACGGGAACGACCAGGAAGCCACGGCCGCGGACCTCCCGCGCGTGGAGCGTCTCGGCGTCGTGCGGGAGTTTTCGCGCCTGCGTCGTGTACTCTTCGAGGACGTATGACAGCGGGCGGTCGCCCACGGGCAGGAGGATGTGGGCGTTCAGCGCCCGGAGTTCGGCGTCGAGGTAGCGTTCGAGGTCGTCGGGCTCGCCCGGCGAGAGGTGGAGATAGGAGAGATAGCAGTTGTCGAGTTCGGGTTCGTCGCTGTAGGGTTCGGCGGCGAAGCCGACCGCATGGAGGACGCGCTGGAGGCGCTCGCCGGCAAGCGAGTTCGTGAAGGGAACGCCGGTTTCGGCGCCGCCGTGGGTTTCGGCGTCGGCACCGATGACGTGGAAATCCGCGTTCGCGTCGCCGTAGCCGTGGACGGCCGGCTCCCCGGGTGCGCGCATCCCGAAGGGGTTCGACACCCGCTCGGTCACTCGTTTCACACCCGCTGCTAGGCGGTCGAACTACAAAAGAAAGCCGGAGGATGCGTTCCGTTATCAGACGACTTCGATGGCGCCCTTCATGCCCTGCGTCCGGTGGGGCTCACAGACGTACAGCTGGATGCCCGTGTTGTCGAAGGACTGCTCGAACGTTTCGCCTTCCGAGTCGTAGTAGTCGCTCGTGAAGTCGCTCTCAGAACCTTCGACGGACGCGACGTTGTGGCTGCCGCCTTCGCCGGTCCACTCCCAGACGACCGTCGTGCTCGAATCGATGCGGATTGCCGGCGGGTCGAAGGCGAGGCCGTCGCCACCACCGACCGCGACGGTTACCTGGTCCTCACCGGTGTGGTCCTCGATGCTTCCCTCATAGAGGTTCGCGTCGGAGAGGTGGTCGTCGATCTCCTGCGGTACGTCGCCACCTTCGGTCTCGGTATCGCCGTTGCCGTTGCCGCCGTTGCCGTT
>NZ_JAZKTR010000035.1:0-18402 GCF_036625485.1 Natronomonas sp.
CAGGAAGTCGAGTTCGACATCGAATCATCCCCCAAGGGACCCCGCGCGACGAACCTCGTCCGCAACTAATAACGAATTCCGTCCGTCGCTGATACCGATGGTCGCGATTCCGTTTTTCAGACGACTACACGCATAGCTGGAGCGCTCCCGTTTTCATGCGCTTTTCAGAGTCAGTTTATAAGGATACGAGACCGTCGTCGAGCATGTCCATCAGGACGTCTCGAGCGTGGCCGTCCGCCGAGACACCGGTGTAGACGCGCTGTATCTCGCCATCGGCCAGCACGAACGTCGTTCGCTCGGCGCGGCCGTCGTGGTCCCGCGGAACGCCGAAGGCGGCACAGAGGTCGCCGTCGGGGTCCGCCAGCAGGTCGTAGTCGATGCCCTCGCGCTCGGCGAACTCCCGGTGGGAGTCGACGTCGTCCGTCGAGACGCCGTAGACGGTCACGCCGGCGTCCGCGTAGGCACCGGCCTCGCGGGAGAACTGGTCGGCCTGCGTCGAACACCCGGGCGTGCCGTCCTCGACGTAGAAGTAGACGACCGTCGGGGCGTCGAAATCGGGAGCGACCGTCTCACCGTGCTGGTTCGGCGCGTCGATCTCGGGGGCTGGGTCGCCTGTCTCGAGCATGCCGGCCCTTCGATACGAGCGGGGTTAGGCATTCCCCACGGTGGTGCTACGGTACGTCCGCGCTCGCGTAGGCCTGCGCCCGCCATGCGGCATCGACGGCCGCAGAAACGACGACGCCGATGACGGCCAGACCGAGGGACAGCGACACCGCAGTCGAGAACGGCAGCGACGGGACGAGATAGCCACCGACACCGACGGCAGCGACCGCCACGGCCGTTCCACCGATACCTACGAGCAGGACACGCTCCCGTCCCGGTTCCGGCGGGAGGCGATTCGCGCGTTCGACGGCATGTGCGAGGTCGGTGGGGGAATCGAGCATGATCGCCGCCACGACGAACTTCTCACAACCGGCGGCGACCTCGTTTTGGCCCACATCGTTCTCCGAGCGCACGCGCTCGGCCACCGGGCCGATAGCGACGAGGGTCTTCAGCCAGCGAGCAAGCGGGATGACCGCGTTTCGGACCGCACGAAGCGACCCGACGAGAGTGGCGTTCCCCCCGCGGGCCTGTCGGCCGACCGCGTAGGCGACGCCCGCGCCGAAGGGGTACCACACGAGCGTCAGCAGGGCGACCAACAGGACGAGCGCGACGAGATAGATCAGTTGGCCGAACCCGCCGAGAAAGAGCGGATGAGCCGTGACCGCGCTCGCGCGAATAGCCATCGCCACTCGCCAGCCGACGGCGAAGACCGCCCCGACGGCGACTGCGCCGAGGAGCGTACAGCCGACGGCCGCCCGCGACCTCGAAAGCGCGCGCAGTCCCATACAGGCGTTCTACTCGGGTTGTCGGCAAAAAGCCCGTGGCGGTCGCGTTCGCTTAGAACTCGTCGTCCGGCGTCGGGACGCCCTCGTCGGGGTCGTCGAGTTCCTCGAAGGTCCCCCGGAGTTCGCGAATCCGGTCCCGAATGTCGGCAGCGAGTTCGAACTCGAGGTTCTCGGCGGCCTCCTGCATCCGGTCTTCGAGGCGTTCGATGAGTTCTTCGGCCTCGTCGAGGGAGTCGGCCTCGACGCCCGCGATGCCGTCCGTATCCGTCTCGGCGCCGGGCAGGTTGGTCTCGCCCACTTCCTTCTCGATGGTTCGCGGTTCGTGGCCGTGCTCCTCGTTGAACTCCCGCTGAATCCGGCGGCGACGGCGCGTCTCCTCGATGGCGGATCGCATCGAATCCGTCTCGTTGTCAGCGTAGAGAACGACTGTCCCGTTGACGTTTCGTGCCGCCCGGCCCATCGTCTGGACGAGCGTCGTCTCCGATCGGAGGAAGCCCTCCTGGTCGGCATCGAGGATGGCCACGAGCGACACTTCGGGGATGTCCAGTCCCTCCCGGAGGAGGTTGATGCCGACCAGCACCTGGATCTCGCCGAGGCGGAGCGACCGGATGAGTTCGTGACGTTCGAGGGTGTCCGTCTCGTCGTGCATGTAGGCGACGTCGACGCCGGCACCCTCCAGATACTCCGTGAGGTCCTCGGCCATTCGCTTTGTCAGGGTCGTCACCAGCACACGCTCGTCGTCGGGCGTGTTCTCGATGCGTTCGAGCACGTCCTCGACCTGTCCCTCCGCGGGCGCCACCTCGACTTCGGGGTCGACGAGGTAGGTGGGCCTGACGATCTGTTCGACGATCTGGGCGGAGTGTTCCCGCTCGTAATCGCCCGGCGTCGCCGAGACGTAGAGCGTGCGGTCCGTTTTCTCCTCGAACTCCTCGAATGTGAGGGGCCGGTTGTCGTAGGCCGTCGGCAGACGGAAGCCGTTCTCGACCAGCGAGTCCTTCCGGGATTTGTCGCCCTCGTACTGGCCCTTTATCTGCGGGATGGTCTGGTGGGACTCGTCGATGACCGTCAGGAAGTCGTCGGGGAAGTAGTCCAACAGCGTGTAGGGTGCCTCCCCCGACTCGCGGTCGGACATGTGGACCGAGTAGTTCTCGATGCCCGAGCAGTGGCCTGTCTCTCGGAGCATCTCGATGTCGAAGGTGGTCCGCTCCTCGATGCGCTGGGCGGCGACCATGTCGCCCTGCCGCTCGAAGTAGTTCACCCGCTGTTCCATCAGGTCCTCGATCTCCCCGATAGCGCGTTCGAGCCGCCCTTCGGGAATCGAGTAGTGTTCCGCCGGGTGGACGAGGGCGGCGGGTTCCTGGGAGACGACGTCGCCTTTCAGCACGTCGACCTTCATGATGCGGTCGATCTCGTCGCCCCACAGCTCCACGCGGAGGGCGTGGCGGCCGTACATGGGGTAGACCTCGACGGTGTCGCCGCGGACGCGGAAGGTGCCCTGCTGGAAGTCGACGTCGTTGCGCTCGTAGTTCAGGTCGACCAGCCGTTTCAGGAGGTCGTCACGGCCCATCTCGGCGCCCTGTTCCAGTCGCAGGGCCATGTTCTCGTAGTTCGCCGGGTCACCGAGGCCGTAGATGGCCGACACCGAGGCGACGACGATGACGTCATCGCGCGTCAGAAGGGAGCGCGTCGCCGAGTGGCGCAGACGCTCGATCTCCTCGTTGATGGACATGTCCTTGTCGATGTAGGTGTCCGTCTGCTCGACGTAGGCCTCGGGCTGGTAGTAGTCGTAGTAGGAGACGAAGTACTCGACGGCGTTGTTCGGGAAGAGGTTGCGGAACTCCTCGTAGAGCTGGGCGGCGAGCGTCTTGTTGTGGGCGAGGACGAGCGTCGGCTGCTGGAGCTCTTCGAGCATCCACGAGACGGTGTTGGTCTTGCCGGAGCCGGTCACGCCCAGCAGGGTCTGCTTTTCGCCCCCCTTCTCGTACCCCTCGACCAACTGCCGGATGGCGTCGGGTTGGTCGCCCGCGGGGTCGAACGGCGCGTCGACCTCCAGCGGGTTGTCGAGGTCGGGACGGTCAGGCTGGAGTGGCCCGGTATCGCTCATTACCCACACCTAGATGTGAGGCTACTTGAGGCGCACGCCAGTGGCCGTCCGCGAGGGAAGTGTTGTCCGTAACCACGTCATTATAAGAGGGCCGCTCGCACCCACGTCCATGACCGTCGAAGTACGCCTTATCGGCCCCGAGGGCACGGAGACTCGGGAGTTCGACGACGAGGCGGCCGACCGGCTGTGCCGGCCGACCAGTATCGAACTCCTCCGGACGTTGGCCCGCGAGGAGCCGACCAGCATCCGCGAGGCGGCCCGACTGGTCGACCGCGACGTCCGGCAGGTCCACGACAACCTCTGGAAGCTCGGGACGCTGGACCTGGTGGCGTTCGACCGGAGCGGCCAGTCACACCGGCCGTACGTCACCTACGAACGAATCGAAGTAGAAATCGACCTCTAGTCGGCGGCCGTCGGCTGGACCCGCGGTGCCGACGACGACTGACCACTTTTCAGGCGGGCGTGTGCGGCGGCGGTGATGCCCCACAGGCCGAGTTGCCCGACGGTGATAGCGCCGATATAGAGCGCCTCGAAGGACGCGGGGAGCACGCTCTCGTAGATCGGCGACGGTGCGACGATGACCGCCGCTCCGACGATCGTGGCGAAAACAGCGAGGCCAGCGATACCCGCGAGCGCGTTCCCGCGCCCGGAGAGGCGATGGAACGTCACGCCCGCCGCGAGACAGCCGACCGCGCCCGTCGCCATCAGGCCAACGTAGAGATAGCGACTCGTCCCGATGGCGAGACTCGTCTCGACGCCCGGCGCGGCCGGGGGCAACACGAGCCACGGAACCCCGGAGACGGTCAGGAAGCCGGCGAGTCCGAGCAGGTAACTCCCCCCGCGGTCCGGCAGCGCCGGTTCGACGAGGAAGGCGACGACGCCGAAGACGACGACCCCGAAAAGCAGGCCGAGGGCGACGCCGCTGCCGACCGAGATGGCCTGCATCAGCCCCTCACTGACGAGCGGTTCGGCGGCCTCGTGTGCGTGTTCGTGGGCGTGGCCCGCGTGAGCCAGCGCTTCGGCGTGTTCGACTAGCGGGTTGCCGACCAGCGCCATATAAAGGCCGTAGGCGCCGCCGCCGATAGCGCCCGCGAGCGCCCCACGCTGCAGATAGTCGTACATCAGTGACAGACCACGCCGGCGACGTGACGGCCGTTGTGCATCGCGTCGTGGACGAGGGGGTCACCCGAGAAGGCCAGCAGGAACAGCCCCAGCGTGATCGCGGCGAGGCCGAGCGCCAGCTGCGTCGGCGAGAGCGTCCCGACGGCGGTGTCGATACGGTCCGAAACGGTGTCGTTTGCGACCGACATTTTAAATCTACTTGCTTAAAGAACAAGCATACTTGTAAAACTATCGCCGCGCGTTGGCGACCGCCCGCTCGACGCGCTCGGGCGTCAACGCGTCCAGCGGCACGCGTTCGCCTTCGGTCGCCGCAACGACCTCCGACAGGAGCCCGCGCTCATCGCCCGCCTCGACGCAGACCACGCGGGCGCCCGTCTCCGCGAGCGCCTCGGCAGCGTGCCGGGTGTCAGCCGTCGGGTTCTCGGCCGCGTTGGCCCGACCGTCCGAAACGACGACGACCACCGCGGCCTCGGGGTCCGCGCGGTCGACGACCTCGGCGGCGCTTCGCAGGCCCGCCGGCAGGGGCGTCCGGTCGCCGGTCGGCAACTCCTTCAGGTGCCGCGCCGCGAGCGTCACGGAGTCGGTCGGCGGCAGCAGCACCTCGGCCCCGTCGCCCGCGAAGGCGACCACGGAGACGCTGTCGCGCTCGGTGTAGGCGTCCTCCAGTAAATCGAGCGTGACGCCCTTGGCCGCCCGCATCGCCGGCCGCATCGACGCGCTGGCGTCGACGGCGAAGACGACCAGCGCCTCGCCGTCGCCCGAGCGGACCGACCGCCGGAGATCGCGCGTCTCGACGCCGTCGGCGCCCCGACTCGCGGCCGCCCGGACGGAGGCGGCGGCGTCGACATCGTGGCCGTCCTCGGCCGGTTCCGTTCGGACGTGCGTGCCGCGGTTGCCTGCCGCGGGGGCTGCGGCCGCCCGACCCGCCCCTTCGGCGCTCTCGACGTCTGGCGCGTCGACGTCCGGCGAGACGGCGTCCGCGGGCGCCTCGCGCTTTTGACCCGGCACGAGCGGCGTCGCTTTCTCGGCGTCGCCGGAGTCGGTGTCGTCACCGTCGCCGGGTTCCGCCTCGGCAGTCTCGGCGTCGTCGGCCTCGCCCGACTGCGGGGCTGGCCGTTGTTCGGGGACCGGGGAGTCGCCGTCTTCCGAATCGTCGCCCGGGTCAGTACGGTCGGCATCGGATCCGTCGCCTTCCCCATCCTCCTGTTCGTCAGCCTCGGCGCCGGCTTCGCCGTCGGACTCGCGTTCCGGTTCGGCGCCGTTTTCGGGCCCCGAATCCCCGTCATCCGGTTCCGGCTCGTCGCCGTCGGCGTCCGTCTCCTCGCCATCTCCCTCCTCACCGTCGTCGAAGTGGTCGTCGATGATTTCGTCGGCGTCCGGAGCGTCCTCGAAGGGGCGCGATTGCATCCGGTGGGTCAGGGCGAGTTCGGCCGCGCGTTCGAGGTCGCCGTCGGTGACGGTCGGGCGACCCTCGAGCGCCGCCAGCGCGCGCGCCGCTCGGGCCGTCGCGATGTCGGCGCGGTGGCCCTCGACGCCCGCGTCCAGACAGAGTTCCGCGATGTCGCGCTTCTGGTCGTCGGTCAGTTCGACCGCGCCCAGCATCTCAAGGCCCCGTCGGAGGCGCTGGCGGTACGCGGCGGTGTCGTCGTCTCGACCCGAGTCGCCGAGGCTGTCGTCGATGATGGCGACCCGATCCTCGATCTCGCGCTCGCCCCGGACCTCGACGGAGAGGGCAAAGCGGTCCCGCAACTGCGGGCGGAGGTCGCCTTCCTCGGGGTTCATCGTCCCGACGAGGGTGAACTCGGCGGGGTGGGTGACGCTGACGCCGTCGCGTTCGACGCGGTTCTCGCCGGAGGCCGCAGCGTCCAGCAGGACGTCGACGAGGTGGTCCTCCAGCAGGTTCACCTCGTCGACGTAGAGGATGCCGCGGTTGGCGCGGGCCAGCAGTCCGGGGTCGAACTCCGCCTCGCCGGCCAGCGCATCCGAGACGGAGAGGGTGCCGACCACGCGCTCGCGGGTCGCCCCGAGCGGCAGCGTCACCAGCGGCACTGGGCGCGTCTCCACGGGCAGAAACGCGCGCTCGCGGCACTCCTCGCATTGCCGCGAGCGGTCGTCGGGCGGACAGCCGTAGGAGCAGTCCGCGACGGCGCGCTGGTCGCCCAGGAGGTCGGCCAACCCCCGGACCAGCGTGGACTTGGCGGTCCCCTTCTCGCCGGTGGCGAGCAGGCCGTCCAGGCCGTCGTCGGCCGCGACGGCCAGGAGCGCCTGCTTCAGTCGCTCCTGACCAACGACCGCGCCGAACGGCGTGGAAACGCTTTTGGTTTCGGCGAAATCAAACACACTTGTATTAGCACAACGCGAGTTTATCAATATTATGCCACGGATTGGACTCTACACCGCGACCGAAAACGAACTGGGCGCCCTGCAGCGCGCCGCCGCCGAGGTCGATTCCGACCTCGTCGTCCGCTCGGAGAGCGACCTCGACGAACCCGAGGACATCGAGGCGTTCTGCGACGAACTGGCCGACTGTGACGTCGTCGTCCTGTGGCTCCACGGCGCCGAGGACTCGATGCCCGGCTATGACCGCGCCATCGACGCATGCTACGAGGCGGGCGTCCCCGTCGTCGTGAAGGCGACCGGCGACGCCTTCGCCGTCGAGAACACGACAGTTCCCGGGAGCGTCCGCGAGACGGTCTGTGAGTACCTCGAGAAGGGTGGCAGCGCGAACCTCGCCAACGCCGTCCGGTATCTCGCCGACCGCTTTACGGCCGCCGAACCCGAGTACGACGACCCCGTCGACCTGCCGACCGAGGGCGTCTACCACCCCGACCACCCCGGCGCGTCCTACGAGAAACTGCGCGCGACGCTGGACCCGGACCGGCCGACCGTCGCCGTCTGGTTCTACGAATCCCACTGGACCCACGAGAACACCCGCTACGTCGACGCGCTGGTGCGGGCGATCGAGGCGGAGGGCGCCGACGCCCTGCCCGTCTTCTGTAACCCCGTCACCGACAGCGAAGAACAGGAAGACGCAGAGTGGGTCGTCGACAACTGGCTCACCTCCGACGATGGCGAACCGCTCGTCGACGCCGTCTGCTCGTCCTTTATGTTCTCGCTATCGATGTCCGAGCGCGGCCGGGATGCCAGCGACGAAGGCTCCGATGCAGAGGAGGTGTTCCTCAAGCGTCTCGGCGTGCCCGTCATCCAGACGGTAACGACGATGCGCTCGCGGTCGCGCTACCAGTCCAGCGACACAGGCGTCATGGGCTTCGAACTCGCCCTCTCCGTCGCGCTGCCGGAGTTCGACGGCAACGTCATCACACATCCCATCTCAGGCAAGGAGCGTACCGACGACGAAGCGGGCATCGGCAGCGCGCCGAAACAGCACTTCCCCATCGAGGACCGCGTCGACCACGCCGCCTCGCTGGTCGTCAACTGGGCGAACCTGCGTTACACGCCCAACGACGAGAAGAACGTCGCCGTCGTCCTCCACAACTACCCGCCGAGCGACGACGGCATCGGCACCGCCTTCGGCCTCGATTCGCCGGAATCGACGGTCAATCTGCTCGATGAACTGCGCGCGCGAGAGTACGATCTCGGCGGGCAGTTCCCCGACTCGGGCCAAGACCTCATCGAGACGCTCACGTCGCAACTCACGCTGGACGACCGCTGGGTCGCCCCCGAGGACGTCCGCGAGCGCTCGGTCGACGTCGTCTCCTCCGAGCAGTACGACGAGTGGTGGGCCGACGCCGACCCCGAGTTCCGCGAGAACGTCGTCGAGGAGTGGGGAGAGGCGCCCGACCGGCCCTTCGCCATCCCGGGCGCGGAGTTCGGCAACGTCCTCGTGACGGTCCAGCCGCCGCGCGGGTTCGGCATGGACCCCTCGAAGGTCTACCACGACTCGGACCTCCAGCCGCCGCACGACTACTACGCCTTCTACGCGTGGCTCCGCCACGACTTCGAGGCCGACGCCGTCGTCCACCTCGGCACCCACGGCTCCCTGGAGTGGCTCCCCGGCAAGACGGTCGGCCTCGACGGCGAGTCCGCGCCCGACGCGCTCGTCTCGGACCTGCCGAACGTCTATCCCTACATCATCAACAACCCCGGCGAGGGCACGCAGGCGAAGCGGCGCTCCTACGCCGCGGTCGTCGACTACCTCACGCCGCCGATGGCCAACGCCGGCACCTACGACGAACTCGCCGAGCTCGAAGAGCTGGCCGACCAGTACCGCGAGGCCGGCAGCGAGGCCGGCGAGACCGTCGAGCGCCTCCTCCGGGAGAAAGTCGACGAACTCGACCTCGCGGTCGAACTCGGCATCGCGGGCGAGATCGATGAGCAGGCAGACGTACGCGGCCCCGACGAGGCCGGCACGACGCTGGCCGAAGGAGAGGTTGTGGGCGACGAGGTCGACATCGACGAACTCGTCGAACGCGTCCACGCCTACCTCACCGACGTGAAGTCGACCCAGATTCGGATGGGCCTGCACACGATGAGCGAACCGCCGGATGGCGACTCGCTCGTGGAGTATCTCGTCGCGCTGACCCGCCTCGAGAACCCCGGCGCGCCGTCGCTGCGGGAGTCGGTCGCGGGTGTGCTGGGCGTCGACTACCAGAAAATGCTCGACTCGCCCGGCGAGTACGACGAGACGCTCGGGATGACCTACTCGCAGGCCGCCGACGCGGTCCACGAGATGAGCGTCGAACTCGTGGCGACGCTCGCGGAGTACGGCTTCGATCTGCCCGAATCGGAGCGCGAGGCGCAACGCGCCTCGGAACGAGCGAGCGGGCGAAGCCCGCGAGCAGACGCCGGCCCCGACGACGAAGTCAACATGAACCTGCTCGTCGTCGACATCGATCCGCTCGGTGACGCCCGCGTTCAGGGCGGCGCCCACGACGACCTCCGGGAGGTGCTGGCCTACATCTGCGAGGAGGCCGCCCCGCGCGTGCTGGAGGCCGAAGACGAGATTCCGCAGACCGCGGATGCCCTGAACGGCGAGTACGTCCCGCCGGGCGGAAGCGGCGCGCCGACCCGCGGCGGCGTCGACCTCCTGCCGACCGGCCGGAACTTCTACACGCTGGACCCCCGGAAGGTTCCCGCGAAATCGGCGTGGGAGGTCGGCCGTGAGGTGGCCGACGGCACGCTCGAACGCCATCACGACGAACACGGCGAGTATCCGGAGGAAATCGGCGTCGTCGCGTGGGGGACACCGACCGTCCGGACGCGCGGTGAGACCATCGCACAGGTGCTTGCGCTGATGGGCGTCGAACCGGTCTGGACCGACGCCGGCCGTATCGACGACGTGGAACCGATTCCGCTCGAGGAGCTGGGACGTCCGCGCGTCGACGCGACGACGCGCGTCTCGGGACTGTTCCGGGACGCCTTCCCGCAGGCGGCGGGCGTCGTCCACGACGCCGTCGAGGCCGTCGTCGACCTCGACGAAAGCCACGAAGAGAACTTCGTCAAAAAGCACGTCGAGGAGGAGGTCGAACAGCTGGAAGCCGAAGGGCTGGAGCCCGAGGAGGCCCGCGATGCCGCGATGCCACGCGTCTTCACGACCCGGCCGGGCGGCTACGGCGCGGGGACGAACAAGGCCGTCGACGAGGGCAACTGGGAGGACCGCGCCGATCTGGCTGAGGTCTACGTCCAGTGGGGCGGCTACGCGATGGGTTCGCGGGGCCGCGTCAGCGAGGACCGCGACGCCTTCCGCCGACGGCTCGGCAGCGTCGACGCGACAGTCAAAATCGAGGACACGATGGAACAGGACGAGTTCGACTCCTCGGACTGGTATGCCTTCCACGGCGGCTTCATCACCGCCGTCTCGGAGGTCTCCGGCGAGGAACCCGCCTCCTACGTCGGCGACTCCTCGGACCCCGACAACGTCGACGTCTACACCAACGAGGAGAAGGTCCGCAAGGCGATGCGCGCCCGCGTGCTGAACCCCGAGTGGCTCGATTCGATGGAAGAACACGGCTACAAGGGCGCTGGCGACCTCTCTCAGACGGTCGACGTGACGCTCGGGTGGGACGCCACCACCGGCGTCGTCAGCGACACGCTGTGGAACGAGGTCGCCGAGACGTACGCCTTCGACGAGGACCGACAGGAGTGGATGCGCGAGGTGAACCCGTGGGCCCTGGAGTCCATCACGGACACCCTGCTGGAGGCCATCGAGCGCGGCCTCTGGGACGCCGACGACGATATCGAGGAGCGCCTGCAGGACCTCAACCTGCGCGTGGATGGGGACCTGGAGGAACGAGCGACTGATGCTGGTCGTGGCGATGGGGCCGCTGGGGAGGTGGCAAGCGATGACGACTGACTCTGATTTCGAGGAGTACGCCGACCTCGGCGCCACCACCTCCGACGCGATGGAGATCGCCGAGACGAGCATGGACCGCGTCCACGAGATCGTCCCGCAGGAGACGCTGGCCGACCGCGTTCGCGCGAAGTCGGTCCATGCCACCGGCGACCCCGAGTTCCAGCACCTGATGCGGTTTACGGGCGCCGACGAATCGGAACCGCTCCGTGCCGGCGCCCGCGCCGTGCTCGACGAGCAACCCATCGTCACGGACATCACGATGGTCAAATCAGGAATCACGGGGCGTGGCCACGATTGTGAGGTGCGGAAGGCCATCGGCAACGGCGCGGAACTGGCCACCGAGACGGGAATGACCCGGACCGCGGCGTCCGTCCTCGAACTCGACAAGGAAGGCGTCTACGACGGCGCCATCGCGACTGTCGGCAACGCGCCGACGGCCGCCCTCGCACTCGCGGACTGCATCGAGCAGGGCACCCGTCCTGCCGTCGTCGTCGCAACGCCCGTCGGGTTCGTGAAGGCCGCTGAGAGCCGCAAACGTCTCCGGGAGGTCTGTGACGAATACGGCGTCCCGGCCATCACGAACGTCGGCCGACGCGGCGGGAGCGGCCTCGCCGCGGGCCTGACGAACGAACTGATCCACGTGGTGAGTGACGTGCGAGATGGCGAGGTAGACCTGTGACCGACCCGGTCGATTTCCCCGACGAACCCGCCGAATTCGCGGCGAGCGCACCCGAAACGGGGGGCGAAAGCCCGGTCTATGCGGTCGGTATCGGCCCCGGAAACACCGAGTTCCTCACACGCCGCGGTGCCCGGGCGATCGGTGCAGCCGACGTCGTCGCCGGCTTCGAGACGGTCGTCGATTTCGTCCGCCAGGAGATTGAGGGTGAAGCACTGACCTGCGGCTACCGCGACGAACCCGACGTACTCGCGAGGTTCGCCGAGCGTGTGGCCGACGGCGCGAGGGGAACGGCCGTCCTGATGGGCGATCCGAACCACTCGGGCTACCAGTTCGTTGGGAAAGTCGAGGCGGCCATCGAGGCCGCCGGCGTCGACCGACCCGTCGAGGTGATTCCCGGCATCTCGTCGCTCCAGATAGCCGCCAGCCGCGCCCGGACGCCGATGGAGGAGACGACCTTCGTCACCCTACATAAGAGCGGCCCCATCGAGGGCGACCTCCAGCGGCTAGAGCGGGACGTCGGCGAGCGCAACCTGCTCGTGCTGCCGCGGCCCTACGACTGGATGCCCGAGCGCATCGCCCATCGGCTCCTCGAATCGGGCGCGCCGGACTGCGAGGCGCTGGTGCTGGAACGGCTGACCCACGCCGACGAGTCGATTACGCACACGTCGCTGTCGGAACTGGCGGCCGACATCGATTCGAAGGGAGAAACCGCCTTTTCGGACCTCTCGGTGCTGGCCGTCCGTCGGTAGCCAGGTCGCTTATTCCTCGGTCGCCTTCAACACGAGCGGGTTCAGCGGCCCGCCGGTCGCACGCTGGACGTGCAGCGGGGCGGCGGTAAAGAGGAAGTCGTAGACCTCGTCGTCGGCGCAGGCCCTCGCGAGGTCGTCGAGCCACAGCATCTCCACGAGCGGCAGCCCGAGGTTTCGGAGGAAGGCCCCGTGCAGCGGCAGGACGTACGTCTCGCCGTCGATGCGCTGGGTAACGCGTTCGATAGCGACGTTGTCGGCACCCACGGCGGCGATGTCGTGGTCGTGGACCCACTCGACCAGTTCCTCGCTGAAGACGAGTCCGGGTTCGTCGGTCGGGTGCCAGTCCGCGTCGGGGTCGCGGGTGCGCGCCATCGCGCCCGTGCGGACGAGGAGGATATCTCGTTCCCGAATCTCGATTCCCTGTGCCTCGGCGGTCACCTGCAAATCGTCGAGGCTGATTTCGGTCCCCATCGGCAGCCGGTCGCCCTCGCTTCCGCCGGTGTAACGGCCCACGTCGAGCAGGACGCCCCGACCGGCGACCCCTGAACCCGCCAATGGAGCCACCGAAAGGCGGCCATGCCCACGGGTCTCGGTCACCTCTCCACCGATGCCCTCGACGGGCGTCTCGAACCGCTTTTCGACGGCCGTCTCGGCGGCGTCGACGCCGTTGTAGAGTTCGTCGCCGTACCACGCGTGGCCCAGCGCGTCCATGTGCGTGGTCCCCTGTAGATAGAAGGGCGTCTCGAAGCGGTCGTCGGAGAACTTCATGCCCGCGCTGGCTTGCTGGTCGCCCTCGCGGTAGGCCCGTTCGTCGGAGACGTTGGTCCGGCGGGCGACCTCGCGGCCGGGGAAGCCGGGGTCGCCCGTGCCGCCGTCCTCGGAGATAGCCTCGCCTGTCAGGGGCAGACCGAGCGTGAACCGCTCGACTGCGTCCTCGCCGTTTTTAAGCGCGGCGTTCATGCCGGCCGCCGCTTCGCGACTGCCGAGCAGGTTGAGCGTCCCGCGTTCGTCGTCGTCACCCCAGCGACCCCAGTTATCGGGCAGGCCGTCGAGCAGGTCGGCAACGTCGGGCGTGGTACCACCGTCTGCGAGCGCGCGGTCGGCACAGGCCGCACAGTTCGGCTGGTGCATGCTCTCGACGAGAGGAGGCGGCGAAAAATAGCTGCCGGCGGCCGGGAAATCGCGGGAAGGGTCAGTTCCCACCGTCGGTGGCGACCGGCTGGACGGCGGCGGTGCCGGCCTCGATGGCGCGGGCCTTCGACAGTTCGGCCTCGATGGCGTCGGTGACGGCCTCGTGGTCGCCGAGCGGATCGGCGTAGGCGAGGCCGCCGCGGTCGAGTTCGAGTTTCTCGGGGAGGGCCTCCTCGGTCTCCTCGCAGGCGGCGACGAAGAATGGGACGGCGACGGCTCGCTCGCCGCCGAGGTTGTAACGGACGCATTCGGCGGCGGGGTTCTGCAGCAGGTAGGCGGTCGTCACCTCGCCGTAGCCGGTGTTCTCCCGCAGGCGGGCGGCGTGTTTCTCGGCCGTGCGCCGGGCATCGTCCATCGACGTGTCGCCGAAGGCGACCAGCGCGACGGAGGCGTCTTCGCCCGGGTCGACGGTTTCGCGGGCGCGGTCGGCGAGCGCGCGCGTGACGGCCGCGCTGGTGCCGACGGGTTCACAGTGGCGAGCGGCCGGCAGCGCGCCCGGAATCCCGCGGGTGGTATCGCGGTCCGGCGCGACAGCCATCGGGACGACGTAGGTGTCGGCGTCGGCCTCGAAATCCAGTTCCGACGGCTCCCGGTCGTAGGTACCGACCCGAACCCGGTCGGCGACGCCGCGGTCCCGCAAGCGCGCCGCGTGCCGTTTTGCCGTCTCTCGCGTGTGTTCCCGGCCGACGAGTAGGAGTGTATCCGTCATGGATGTTTAATCAAATTTAGTTGTATTAGCGCAAATCGGCTTGTACCACGCTGGGACGCCATCGGATAAATAGATTACGGCGCTCGCGGGCAACCCGCAAACTCAAGTAGGCTTGCACGAAAACCAATCATAGTGACTCGACTCGTCCTGTGTGCCGGTTCGACGCGGACCGCCGCCATCGACGGCATCAGCGCCGCCGGTGCCGACGCCGACCTGATGGCACATACCCCGAGCGCGGACGCCGAGATTCTGACCTACGGCGCGCCGGTCCGGGCGCCCGTCGTCCCCGTCTCCCCGACCGGATGTCCGACACCTGCCGTCATCACCCGCGCGGTCGTCGACCGCCTCGGCATCGACACCACCATCGTCGATGGCGGTCTCGCGGAACCGACCGGTGCGCCGACCGTCACCGTCGGCGCCCGCGTCGGTGACGACATCCGCGAACGCGACCCCGTCTCCTCCGCGCCGGGCGCCTTCGCCGCCGCCCGCCAGTTCGGCCGAAAACTGCCAGACGACGAACTCTTCATCGCCGAAACGGTGCCCGGCGGCACGACCACCGCCCTCGGCGTCCTCACCGCCCTCGGCGAGGCCGGGATTCTTGGCCGTGATGACGGAGCCGTCTCTTCGTCGCTGCCCGAGAACCCCCTCGATCTGAAGCGTCGCGTGGTCGGCGAGGCGCTGGAAGCCTCGTCACTTTCTCCCGGCGACGCCGCCGACGAACCCCTCGTCGCGCTCCGGCGGGCCGGCGACCCCGTGTTGGCCGTCGTCGCCGGCATCGCCGCGGGCGCACTCGAAACGGATACCGCCGTCACCCTCGCCGGCGGGACGCAACTGGTCGCCGCCGCCGCGTGTCTCCGCCACCGCGGCTACGAGGGGCCGCTCGGATTGGCGACGACCTCCTTCCTCGATGCCGACCCCGCCGTCGACCTCGACCGCGCGGCCGCCGAACTGGGCCTCTCGGTGACGGTCACCGACCCCGGGTTCACCGACGACCACCCCGCGATGGCCGCCTACGAGCGCGGCGAGGCCAAGGAAGGCGCCGGCATGGGCGGCGCGCTCGCCTTGGCCGACCGGGCGAACCTGCCGATGGCCGACGTGCGCGCCGGATTGCAGGAGGTCTACGACGACCTACTCGCCGACGCTGACGAGCAGGCCCCCGAGCCATGAAGGGCCTCGTCCTCGCCGGAACCGCCTCGGGCGTCGGCAAGACCGTCGCCTCGCTCGCCGTGCTTCGTGGCCTCCAGCGTGCCGGCTACGATCCCCAGCCAGCCAAAGCGGGGCCGGACTTCATCGACCCGAGCCACCACGCCGTCGTCTGTGACCGTCCCTCCCGGTCGCTGGACCCGTGGCTCTGCGGTGAGGAGGGCTGTCGACGTAACTACTGGCGCGGCGACGGCGACGTCTGCGTCGCCGAGGGGATGATGGGCCTCTATGACGGCACGAACTCGACGGCCTACGTCGCCGAGACGCTCGACCTTCCCGTTGTCCTCGTCGTCGACGCTAAAGCGGGCATGGAAAGCGTTGCAGCACAGGCGCTCGGCTTCCAGGAGTACGCCGCGGAAGCCGACCGGGACATCGACGTGGTCGGCGTCCTCGCCCAACGCGCCCACGGCGGCCGCCACGCGGAGGGGATCCGCGAGGCACTCCCCGACGACCTGGCGTATTTCGGCCGAGTTCCACCCCTATCGGGCCTCGATATCCCCGAACGTCACCTCGGCCTCCATATGGGCGAGGAGGACCCAATCGACATCGAGACGCTGGACGAGGCCAGCGAGCACGTCCGGGTCGAACGGCTGGTCGATGCGGCCGAAGAACCGCCGCGACCCGACCCAGAACCGGAGCGGGCGAAAACCGACGCCACCGTCGCTATCGCCGACGATGCCGCGTTCTGTTTTAAATACCCGGCCACCGTCGAGCGGCTCCGCGAACGGGCCGACGTAGTGACGTTCTCACCCGTCGAAGGCGACCCCGTGCCGGACTGCGACGGCGTCTACCTCCCCGGCGGCTATCCGGAACTCCACGGTGCCGAACTGGCTGCGGGCGGGACGCTGGATGATTTAAAAGCGCGCGCGACCGACGGCCTGCCCGTCTTCGGCGAGTGTGGCGGGCTGATGGCCCTCTGTGAGACCCTGACCGACACCGACGGCGAGACACACGAGATGGCCGGCATCCTCCCCGCCGACGTCGAGATGTGCGACCGATATCAGGCGTTAGATCACGTCGAACTGGCCGCTCGCGACGAGGGACCGCTGGCCGATTCGGGGGAGACCGTCCGCGGCCACGAGTTCCACTACTCGAAGACCGATATCGCCACCGACGCCACCTTCGCCTTCGACGTGAAACGAGGGGACGGTATCGCGGACGAAAGGGACGGCCTCACCGAATACCGGACGCTCGGCACCTACGCGCACTTCCACGCCGAATCCGGCGTCTTCGATAGGTTCGTCGAATCGCTGTGATCGAAGGGGTCCCCCTCACTCCCACAGGCCGACCAGCCGCTCCTTTTCGGTCCGCGAGAGCCCTTTGATCTCGTATTCGCGGCTCATCGCGGCGGATTTCGACTCGAAGGATTCCGTATGGACCACCTCGACGGGTGTCCGCCCGCGGGTGTATTTGGCGCCATCGCCCGCCTCGTGTTCGCGGACGCGGCGCTCGACGTCAGTTGTGTAGCCCGTATAGAGCGACCCGTCGGCACACTCCAGCACGTAGACGTAATGGGTATTGCTCGCGGTCACGGCTCAGCAGTAAAACGAGGGCACCCTGTGTTTAACACACAGTTCTACGGCCGCACGGCCGTTATTCGTACGCACGCTCTCGGGACACTTCGGCGATGCCGGCGTTCGCAGAGCAGTTCGGACACGCATGGACGTGCCCACCTTCGTCCGCGAACACTCGGGCGAACCGATCCGAGATGTGCGCATCACAGTGGTCACACCTGGGCATTCTGGCCGCCGACGCGGGTATTCCTTGTCGGCACTTGTAGTAGGGGGTCGAGACATTAATACCCTCGGTAAGGGGAAACATGGTTCTCGGGGGCGTGGCTCCCGGTTTGAAGCCGTTTCCTCATCGTGGGGTCACTCCTCGGCTCGGGCCGCCGAGACGGACCGAGCGATGAGGCCCGCCTGCGCGCCCGCGGCGAACCCGGCGTCGATGTTGACCGCCATGATCGGCGTACAGGACTGTAACATCCCGGCTAACGCCGCCTCGCCGTCGCCGCCGTGGCCGTACCCCGAGGAGACCGGCAGGCCGACGAGCGGCACGTCGACGAGGCCGGCGATGACCGTCGGCAGGGCACCCTCCCGGCCCGCGGCGACGACGAGGGCGTCGACCCCCCGAATCGCGTCGATGTTGTCGAACATACGGGCGATGCCCGCCACGCCGACGTCGACGATTCGCTCGACGGTCGCACCCATCTCTTCGGCGACGACGGCGGCCTCGCCGGCCGCCTCGGCGTCGACCGTGCCGGCGGTGACGACCCCGACGGTCGCATCGAGGTCCGGCGGGTCGTAATCGGGAGCGTGGACGACGAGTGTTCGGGCCCGTTCGTCGTGGTCGATATCCGCGTCGGGGAACTCGTCGGCCAGAAGCGATCGACAGGCGTCGGTGCTATCGATGTCCGTCCGGGTCACGAGGGCGCTGCCGGTCGTTTCGACGGCCGTGACGGTCATCGCCGCGACCTCGGCGGGCGTCTTGCCTTCGGCGAAGATCGCCTCCGGAATCCCCGTCCGGGCCTCTCGAGCCGCGTCGAACCGACCGGCCTCGGTCCGGGCGTAGCCCCGGAGTTCGGCCTCGGCCTCCGTCGGCGAGAGTTCGCCGTCGGCGACCGCGTCGAGTATCTCGCGCATACCCCGACGTTCGACTCGATGGCAAGGAACCTGTCGGGTCACGACCGCGCGCGAGCGGTTCAGCCCCGACATCGCCGCAAGCCGCGACGAACGCCTTCGGATACCCGGCCACAAACTGTAAATAAAGGAACGCGTCGTGAGCGGAATTCCTCCCGGTTTTTCACGGCTAAACGGCCGTTAGAAGCGGCGAAACCGCTCGCGATTGGGAACTTATATAAAGTACCCCGGACAAACCCGGTCTGTATGGCAGACCTGATCGTCAAAGCCGCTGTGAAGGAAGCGCTCGATGACATGAACGTTGC
>NZ_JAZKTR010000036.1:0-18394 GCF_036625485.1 Natronomonas sp.
ATCGCGTAGTCGATGTACGACTGTTCCATCTCGTCCTCGATGCGGACGGGCTCTACCTTGTTTGCCGGAATATCCGGCGTGTCGGGTGATTCAGAACTCATATATTAGATGTCGATCCACTCGGCTTCGTCGGCGTGTTCCTTGATGAACTGCTTTCGCGGTTCGACCGCATCGCCCATCAGGACGCTGAACATCCGGTCGGCGGCCGCGGCGTCCTCGATGGTGATCTGCTTGAGGATCCGGTTTTCGGGGTTCATCGTCGTATCCCAGAGCTGTTTCGGGTTCATCTCGCCGAGGCCCTTGAACCGCTGGACCTGCGAGGGGTTGCCGTCACAGACCTCCTCGACGATGCGTTCCCGCTCGGCTTCGGTCATCGCGTCGTAGGTCTCGCCCTTGTACCGGATGCGGTACAGCGGCGGCTGAGCGGCGTAGACGTAGCCCCGCTCGATGAGCGGCGTCATGTGCCGATAGAGGAAGGTCAAAAGCAACGTCCGGATGTGTGCCCCGTCGACGTCGGCGTCACAGAGGATGATGATCTTGTGATACCGCGCTTCCTCGATGTCGAACTCTTCGCCGATGCCGGTCCCGACGGCGGTGATGAGGTTCCGGATCTGGTCGTTCTCGAGGATGCGGTCCAGACGGTGTTTCTCGACGTTGAGGATCTTCCCGCGAAGCGGGAGGATGGCCTGGTACTCGGGGTTGCGCCCCTGCTTGGCCGACCCGCCGGCGGAGTCGCCCTCGACCACGAAGAGTTCGGCCTCCTCGGGGTCCTTCGTCTGACAGTCCGCGAGTTTGCCGGGCAGCGACGTCGATTCGAGTGCCGATTTCCGCCGGGTCAGCTCCTCGGCCTTCTTGGCGGCCTTCCGGGCCTTCGCGGCTTCGACGGCCTTCGAGACGATGGACTCGGCCGTACTCGGGTTCTCCTCGAGATACGTCGCCAGTTCCTCGTGGAGGGCGCCTTCGACGATGCCCCGGACTTCGCTGTTGCCCAACTTGGTCTTGGTCTGGCCCTCGAACTGCGGGTCGGGGTGTTTGACCGAGATGACCGCCGTCATCCCCTCGCGGATGTCCTCACCCTTGAGTGTGCCGTCGATGTCCGACAGCATATCGTTGGTCGTCGCGTAGTCGTTGATGACGCGGGTCAGCGCGGTCTTGAAGCCGGTCAGGTGGGTCCCGCCTTCGCGGGTGTTGATGTTATTGGCGAAGGCGTGAATCGACCCCTGTACGCCGGCGGTCGCCTGGATGGCGACTTCGACGTGGATGTCGTCTTCCTCGTCCTCGAAGTAGATGACCTCGTCGTGGAGGACGTCGCGAGTCTCGTTGAGGTATTCGACGAACTCCTTGATGCCGCCTTCGTACTCGAAGGTCTCCTCCTCGCCGTCCTCGGTTCGCTCGTCCCGGATCGTGATGCCGACGCCGGGGTTGAGGAAGGCCAGCTCGCGGAGTCTCGACTGGAGGGTCGAGTACGTGAACTCGCCCGTCTCGAAGATCTCGTCGTCGGGCCAGAAGGTGATCTCCGTGCCCGTCTCCTCGTCCGGTTCCATCTCGCGGACCTTCTCGAGGCCCTGGTCGGGTTCGCCGTGATCGAAGCGGTGCCGCCAGACGTAGCCGTCCCGCTTGATCTCGACTTCGAGCCACTTCGAGAGGGCGTTGACGACGGAGACGCCGACGCCGTGGAGGCCGCCGGAGACCTGATACGATTTACTGTCGAACTTGCCGCCGGCGTGGAGGACGGTCATGATGACCTCGACGGCGGGGCGGTCGTACTCCTCGTGGGTGTCCACGGGGATGCCGCGACCGTCGTCTCTGACGGTCACCGAGTTGTCGTCGTTGATGACGACCTCGATGGTGTCACAGTAGCCGGCGAGCGCCTCGTCGATGGAGTTGTCGACGACCTCGTAGACGAGATGATGGAGGCCACGGGCGTCCGTCGACCCGATGTACATGGCCGGGCGCTTCTGGACTGCTTCGAGTCCTTCCAGCACCTGTATCTGCCCGGCGCTGTATTCACTATCCTGAGACATCTGAAGTATCTACCCGCCCCTAACCACCGGGCAGGTATAAAACCCCCACACGCGCCCGCGCGTGAACGCGTCGTGTGTTAATTTATTACCCACACTAAAACCCGGCCATAGCGAGCCTATTGAAACGTCAACCTACCGGCCGTATTGTACCGTTACTCCTCGGCGTGTTTCGTCCACTTGGCTTCGACGTCGCGGTTGGCCACGACCCACGTATCGCCGTCTTCGAGCGTGAACCGACTCTTCCGCAACTCGATAGCCGAGACAGTGCCTTCAGTGCCCCCAACCGCGACCCGGTCGCCGATCTCGAAGTCCGGGTCCCTGAGCAGGTAGACGCCGGCGACGGTATCCTCGATCATCGCCGAGAGCGCATAGGAGACCCCCAACGCGATGAAGCCGACGGCAGTCCCGAGACTGGCGGCGATATCGCCCATTCCGACGATCTTCAGGAAGGTCAGGGCCGCAGCGAACCACAGGAAGATACCGGCCACCGCGACGAAGAGCTGGGCGACCAGTTGCTGTCGCTCGGTGTAGTACCGCCCGAGCGACGCCTTCAGTGCTGCCAGTATCAGCCGGATGGCGACGTATGCAACGAGGGCGAAAACAAGCCCGGCGATGACCCGCGGAAGCGCCGTCTCGACGCCCTCGAGGAGCCCTCGTAACGTCTGGTCGACGATATGGAGAATGAACTCGGCCACCATACCGACCATCCCTCACCGCTCGGTCAAAAGGGTTCCCCGAATCAGCCGACGGACCCTCACACTTAGGGCGGTGCTCGGAAAAGAAAGCGTATGGCCGAGGAGGGTAGCGAGGCGCCGAACGACGGGACGGAACCGGTAGACGCGCTTGCGTTGACACGCGAGGAGACGCGGCGGACCTTCGAACAGCAGGTCCAGCGACTCCAGGAGATCGACGCCAAGGCCATCGAGATACTGAAGGCCAATCTCCTGCTTATCGGTATCCTGGTCACGGCCGGTTCGATCCTCGTCCAGACGGAGTTCGACGTGGCGGCCTTCTACAACGTCTTCACTGGGTTCGGGGCACTCTTGCTTTTCGTCTCGACGGCCATCGCCGGCGTGACCTACAACGCCTCGAACCTCCGGGGTGGCCTTGATACAAACGACATCGAGCGTGCTCTGGAGCGACACGACGCCGACTCCGACGAGGAGTTCGAAGCGCGCCTCCTCCGCAGTTACGGCCGCTGGATAGAACACAACGCCCGGGTCACCGCCGTCAACGACATCCTCGTGACGCTGACCGTCCTGCTGGTAGTCGACGCCCTGGCGTACGTCGTCGTCGGCGCCGCCGTCGGCACCGCCGGGCTTTCGTTTCCCTCACAGCTCGTCGTCTTCGTCGTCGTCACCGTTCCCACCGTGCTGGTCACCCGGCGGGTCTACCACATGGACCACCTCGGCTACCCCGCCGAAGACGTCGAGGTCGATACCTTCTCCGGCGTCCGTCTCTCGAAGGGTGCCACGCGCGATGAAGGGTTCGAGGCGCTCCGCCGGATGCTGGCCGGACCCGGAGCTCCCTCCGAGAGTGCCCGAGAGGACGCCGACGAATAAATCGGTACGGCCACCGGCTCGGGGAATGGGAGGAGAAAACACACGCCCGGTTCGTTTTATACATAACCGATCCGTCCTCCGTCCGACGTCCGTCATCGAAGCCGTGCCATCTGTCGGTTTCACTTTCACTCCGGTAGCGACGAGGTTTTACGTGGGTGGGGATTTACGTCAAAACGAATGACCTCGTTTCAGTCGCAACTCGGGGAAGGCGGCGGCAGCGAGCCTGCGACGGCCGAGCAGTTGGCCGAGAGTCAGCGCTCCATCTCTATCGCCGAGTTCTTCGAGAAGAACAAGCAGATGCTGGGCTTCGACAGCGGGGCCAAGGCACTCGTCACGGCCGTCAAGGAGGCCGTCGACAACGCCCTAGACGCCACCGAGGAAGCCAGCATCCTTCCGGACATCTACGTCGAAATCGAAGAGGTCGGCAACTACTACCGGCTCACTATCGAGGACAACGGGCCCGGTATCACGAAAGAGCAACTCCCGAAGGTCTTCGGGAAACTCCTCTATGGCTCCCGGTTCCACGCCCGCGAACAGACCCGTGGCCAGCAGGGTATCGGTATCTCCGCGGCGGTCCTCTACTCGCAGCTCACCTCCGGCAAGCCCGCGAAGATCACCTCCAAGACCGAGAACGGCGGTGACGCCCAGTACTTCGAGTTGACCATCGATACGGACACCAACGAGCCCGAGATCGACGTCGACGAGTCCGCATCGTGGGAACGCCCCCACGGGACCCGCATCGAACTGGAGATGGAGGGCAACATGCGCGCCCGCCAGCAACTCCACGACTACATCAAGTACACGGCGGTCGTCAACCCCCACGCCCGCATCGAGTTCCACGAACCCAAGGAGTCCCAGAAGTTCGAGCGGGCGACCGACCAGTTGCCGCCCGAAACCGAGGAAATCCGTCCACACCCCCACGGCGTCGAACTCGGGACGCTCCTGAAGATGCTCGACGCGACGGATTCCTACTCCATCTCCGGGTTCCTGCAGGGCGAGTTCACCCGCGTCGGCGGCAAGACCGCCGGCGAGGTCGTCGACAACTTCCGGGACCGACACTACGGCCGGGAGATGGCGTGGCGGCCGCCACAGGCCCACGAGGACGCCGATACCGAGAGTGCGGTTTCCGACGCCGTGGCGAACAAAAGCGCCGACGCGACCGATGCCTTCGCCGAGCGACTGGCCGACGAGATCGCCGACAACGACCGCATCGCCCACGGCGAAGTCGCCGACCTCGCTGACGAACTCGCCGACGACGTCGAAGACGAGTTCGACGAAACCTTCGGGTCCACCGTCCGGGAGAACGCCGTCGAAGCCGCGTGGGAGGAGATAACGGTCGACCGCCGCGCCGACTGCTACGAACTCGTCGACGAGGCGACCACGACCCGGAAGGACGACGCCGCGGTCGAAGGGATGGCCCGCCGACTGGCGGACAAGTTCGACGAACAGGAAGATACACGTAATCGCGTCACTCGGTCGGGACTCCGGGAGTTCGTCGACCGGGCAGCCGATATGACCGAAGACCGGGACGACGCCAGTTTCGGCGACACCGCCCGCGAGAACATCGTCGACGCCTTCTGGGGGGAGGCCGCCCGCGTGGACGACGACGTCCCGAACGTCAAATCCGTCGCCGGCGAACGCGACACGGCTGCCCAGTTCCTCGAAGCGATGCGCGAGACGGACATCCTCGCGCCGCCGACGGACTGTCTGGCACCCATCTCCGAGGACCTCGTCCAGGCCGGCCTCGAAAAGGAATACGAGGCCGACTTCTACACCTCCGTCACCCGCGATGCGGCGGTACACGGCGGCGACCCCTTCGTCGTCGAGGTCGGCATCGCATACGGCGGGGACCTGCCGGCCGAAGGGGGCGTCGAAGTCCTCCGCTTTGCCAACCGGGTCCCGCTGGTCTACCAGCGCGGCGCGTGTGCCACCGTCGACGTCATCAAGGACGTCAACTGGCGGAACTACGGCCTCGACCAGCCCGGCGGCTCCGGGATGCCGAGCGGGCCCGCCGTCATCATGGCCCACGTCGCCTCGACGAGCGTCCCCTTCACCAGCGAATCGAAGGACGCCGTCGCCAACATCCCCGAAATCGAGAAACAGCTCCGGCTCGCCCTCCAGGAGGCCGGCCGGGAGATGAACTCCTATCTCAGCAAACAGCGCTCGCTGGAGAAGCGCCGACGCAAGCAGAACGTCATCGCCGACATCCTGCCGGAGATGGCCGACAAACTCGCCGAGGTGACCGAGCGTGAACCGCTCGATATCGACGACTCGCTGGCACGCATCATGAACAACGTGCTCATCGAGCGGTCCGTCAACGGCTCGACGGTGGAGTTGACCATCCACAACCACGGCGACACCAACGTCGACCCCGAGATTACCGAGATCGTCACCGCCGACCCCGGCGACCACGAGGACGCCACCGTCGTCGAGATGGACGGCGAATGGTTCCTCAAGTGGTCCCCGACGGTTTCCGGCGGCGAGAAAGCGACCCTCGAATACGACATCGACGGCGACGCCGACTTCGACGTCTCCGTCGAAGGCATCGAAAACGAGCGGTTGACCATCAACGCATAACATGAGCGCAAACGACGACTACGAGATCCAGGACGACCTCGCCCGCGAGCGGCTTATCGACCTCGCAAGCGAGTTCTACGACCAGTTCGCCGAGGGGGACGTTCCGACGATGGAGATCCCGACTCGGACGAAAAGCAACATCGTCTTCGACGAGGACAAGGACGTCTGGGTCTACGGCGACCGCACCTCGACCCGTTCGGCCAACACCGTCTCCGGCGCCCAGAAGCTCCTGAAGGCGATCTACACCATCGAGTTCCTCGAAAACCAGCTCAAGGAGGGCCGCTCGTCGACCCTGCGTGAACTCTACTACCTCTCCGAATCGTGGGACGAAGAGCGCGCGCAGTTCAGCGGCCAGGACGAATCCAACCAGCTCGTCGAGGACCTCGAGATCGTCTCCGACGTCACCCGCGAGGACTTCCACATGCGCCCGGAGGAGTCCGGCGCGACCATCATGGGCCCGCTTTTCCTCCGCGAACAGACGCGCCGCGGCGAGCGGGAGATCCACTGTCAGAAGGACGTCGGGGAGGGCGGCTACCAGATTCCGAACAACCCCGACACCATCGAGTTCCTCGACAACGACGCCGACTTCGTCCTGTGTGTGGAGACCGGTGGTATGCGGGATCGCCTCGTCGAGAACGGCTTCGACGAGGAGTACAACGCCATCATCGTCCACCTCAAGGGCCAGCCCGCACGAGCGACCCGCCGCATCACCAAACGGCTCCACGACGAACTCGACCTCCCGGTGGTCGTCTTCTGTGACGGCGACCCGTGGTCGTACCGCATCTACGCGTCGGTATCGTATGGGTCCATCAAATCGGCCCACCTCTCGGAGTACCTCGCGACGCCGGAGGCCGAATACATCGGCATCCAGCCGGAGGACATCGTCGAGTACGAACTGCCGACCGACCCCCTCAGCGACTCCGACATCAACGCGCTGGAAAGCGAACTCGACGACCCGCGCTTCCAGGACGACTACTGGACCGAACAGATCGAACTCCAACTCGACATCGGCAAGAAGGCCGAACAGCAGGCACTCGCCTCCCGCGGCCTCGACTTCGTGACCGACACCTACCTCCCCGAACGCCTCACGGATATGGGCGTACTGTAATCGGCTAAATCGTTTTTACGCCAGCCTTCGTGGCCGGTCTATGGCCCTCCGAAGACGGCAGATTCTCGCGCTCGCTGCGACCGGCGTGGCCCCGGCACTCGCCGATTGCTCGCCCTGTGGCGAGACATGGACCGGCGTCGGGTTCCACGCGAACCGGCGGCTATCGAACTGATGGGTGGCGAGTCGACGCACAACTGACGGTGAATTTCAATTTCGGTCGGGAGGGCAACGGCATCAAGGCGCCGGCGCTGGCGTTGTTCGGTGCCGACGGCGCCCTACTGACAGAGGCACCGGTCGACGACCTGACGTGGAGCGACGTGCCGGCGGAAGCCAAGGAATCCGACGACTGTGGCGAGTACGCCACGGTAAGCCGCGAGGCGACGCTCGAAAGCGACCGGTTTCCGGAGTTAGTCGGCCTCCGGTTCGACGAGTACCGGACTGGCTTCGACGAATCGACGACCGTTTCGAGGTATCCTGATGGGACGCCGAACGGCGAGGTTTCGCCCCTCGACTACGAGATGGTCGACTTCGAGAGTTTCGGTATACCGCCCGAGAACATCGAATACGGCTCGCCGATTCAGGACGCACGGTTCAACGCGGGACCACTCATCTGTGAGGACCGCGAGATGCACGCCGAAGCCCGGAGGAACGTACACCTGACGTTCAGGGGCCAGCGGACGCTTCCGGCTGAACACTACCATCCGTTCCTCTCGGACCTGCAACCCGATGGGGACCGACTGATAGCGACGATCGGCCTTCAGACGGCACCCCGATTCCGGCGGGGAGAGTGCTTACGAACCGCCTGGACGGCGAGCGTCGACCTCACGGAACCGGCAGCGATGCCATCGACGGTCGAAATCAGGACGCTCGATGCCGACGGCGAGGTCAGCGATACGCAAGTCCTCGACGTCGTAACCGACACCCCCCGAGTCGTGACCGCCTGCCACACGCTTTTCTCGGCCCGACACGAACTACACCTGTGAAGTGGCGCTGTGGCGACTGTGACCGGGTCTACGACGAACCGCCGGAGACGTGCGTCTGTGGGTCGGCGAACCTCAATCCGGCGGCCGACGAGGACCGCGGGCGATCGCGCTACTCGTTGCTCGCCTTGCGGGAGCGCCTGCTGGACCCGAAAAACGCCGACAGAAGCCTCGTCCGCGACGAGCCGTACGTCTCACTCGCCTTCCGCGTGCTGTTTGCCGTCGCCGTATCCTGTATCCTCTTGGTCACCATCGGATCGGTCCTCTGAATCAGTCGTCGAGGGCGACCCGAACGCCTCGTGATTCGAGGCCCTCCGCGAACGCCTCGGCGTCCGCCTCGATATCCGGGTAGGTATCGTAGTGGATCGGAACGACGAGGTCCGGATCCATCGCCTCGGCGAGGTCGGCGGCCTCGTGGCGGTCCATCGTGAACGTCCCGCCGATGGGCGGACAGAACACGTCGACGTCGAGATATTCGTGGCCGTCGAGCACGTCGGTATCGCCGGGCCAGTAGACCGAGACGCCGTCGAGGGTGACGTGGAAGCCACAGCCGCGTCCCTCGGGATGGTACGGTTCGCCGTTCGGTCGCGTATGTGGGCCGTCGGGGTCGTTGTAGGCGGCGGTCGTCCGGATGATCGCGTCGCCGACTGCGATGTCGGCCTCCATGTCGACGGTCCGAACCTCGTAGGGTAGGTCGGCGGGCCGTTCGACGTCGCGGTCGATTAGATGGGTGTTGATGCCCTCGAAGAGAACGATTGTCGCGTCATCGGCGGCGACTCGCCGGATGGCGTCGGTATCGTAGTGGTGGTCGTGGGAGACACAGATTACGTCCCCATCATCACCATCGTAATCGTCTAAGACGCCGTAGCGGCCGGGGTCGACGTAGACGACTGTATCGGCGCCTTCGAGTCGGAGCGTCGCGTAGCCGAGCCACGCGATATCGAGACCCTCGTGGTGGAGCATATCCGCACTACGTGACGGTCCGTCTCAAGCCCGGCGATTTTCACGTCGTGAAACGGTGTCCCATTTTTATATGCCGAGTTATGCAACTGGACGGTATGGCGAGTGACGAAGAACTCGCACGCCACGTCTCGCAAGTAGAGGGGTGTCGGGGCCACGGAAACGCGGCACCGACCGAAGAACTCGACGAGTACCGGGAAGTCGCAGGCGAGATCCACGACGAACTCGCCCGTCGCATCGAACGCGTCGACGAAGCATCGGCCGACGAGGCGGACCTCGCGACCGTCGTCGAGCGGCTCGAACGGCTCGAATCCCGGCTCGACGACCTCGAATCGCGTCTTTAGCGCTGGGCATCGACGAGCCGTTCGACGCGTTCGAGACTGTCGGCGTCGGCCGGGTCCTTGTCCTCCCGGACGCCGACGAATCGCGGGAATCGGAGGGCATACCCCGACGAATAGGTCGGCGACCGTTGAATTTCCTCGTATCCCACCTCGAAAACGACTTCAGGAGCGATGTCGACCTCGGTTCCGGATTGCGACCGGATGTGCGGTTCGAGCAACTCGTCTAACTCCGCGAGTTTCTCGTCGGTGATACCGGTCGCTACCTTGCCGATGGTCTCGTAGTCGTCGCCGTCGCGGGCCGAAAGCAGGAAGGTTCCGAGGAGGTTCGCACGGCGCCCTTCGCCCCACTCGGCGCCGGTGACCACGAGGTCGAGCGTTTCGACGTCCGGTTTGCGTTTCAGCCAGTTCTTCCCACGGTTGCCCGGCGTGTACGCCGAATCGGGGTTCTTGAGCATGATGCCCTCGTGGCCTGCCTCCAGCGCGTCGGCCTCCAGATTCGCGATTTCGTCGGCATCGTCGGTAACGGCGAGTTCGGAGACACCCTCCGAAAGCACCGACGAAAGTCGGTCGTGGCGTTCGACCAGCGGCGCATCGAGCAGGTCGTCGCCGTCGGCATGGAGGCAGTCGAAGGCGTGCAGTTCGACTGCCACGTTCTCGCGGGCCACCGCCACGTCGTGTTTCCGGCGGAAGCGCCGCAGGATCTCCTGAAATGGCAGGGGTTCGCCGTCCTCGTCGACCGCGACGACCTCGCCGTCCAGAATCGCCGGAACGGTGAGTTCGTCGTCGACGAACTCGACGATTTCAGGCAGCGGGTCCGTCACGTCTTCGAGGTTGCGAGAGAACAACTGCGTCGTCTCGCCGTCGTAGTGGACCTGCACCCGGGCGCCGTCGAATTTGGTCTCGACGGCCGCTTTCTCCCACTCGTCGAGGGCGTCGACGGCGGTGCCGGCCTGTGCGAGCATGGCCTGAACCGGCCGGCCGACTTCGAGGTGGACGTCGGCCAATCCGGATTCGCCTTCGTCTCGGGCGGTTTCGGCGACGAGCCCGCAATCGTTCGACACCTGCAACGCCCGTTCGACAGCTTCCGTCGGCACACCGTAGGCCTCCGCTATCGCATCGCGGACGGTCCCCTCGCCGACACCGACGCGCATCTCGCCCAACACGAGTCGAGCGAGGAAGCGAGCCTCCAGCGACTCGGCACGATTGAACAGGCCGAACAGCGTATCGAGTTTGGTGTCCGTACTGCCCGACCCCGCAGCAGCGGCGAGGTTCCGAAGTGTCTCGTCTACCTCGGCGACGGTCAGGGCGTCGCTGCCACCACCGCCGAACGCGGCGAGGCCCTGCTGGCCGCCCAGATCCAGTTCCTCCGCGACCGCACCTATTTCGCCGACGTCCGCCAGTCGGTCCTCGATGTCGTCGGCCGAGACGTTCTGCCCGGCGGCCTTCGCCAGCGCCCCATAGCAGAGGTTCGGCCCGATATCGAGTTTCGTACCGTCGTGGGCCGGGAAGACCCGCCCCTGGACGAACCGCGTCACGATACCGAGGTCATCGCCCGCCTCCTCGGACAGCTCGGCGACCAAGCCGATGGTTTCGAGGTCCGCAGGCTCTGCTTCCATCTCGGCGGCACGGGCGGCAAACTCGGCGAACTCCATCGCTATTCGGTAGGCGAGTCCTCCGATTAAAAGGTGCGAATCAAGATGAGGGCAAATAGAAGTAGAGCATCCGCGAGCGCCCGCAGGGCGCGAGTGGTTCCGCCGCGCCGACCGGAGGGAGGCGCGGGACCGAGACCTGACGATAGGTCCCGCGAACGGAGTGAGCGGGAACGTTGGAAGACGAGCCTAGCGAGTCTTCCTGAGAGAGGGTCGAAGTGTCTTTTTCATCGAAGTGGTTCGAGAGTCGCCATCGGCGACTCTCGTCATCCAGCGAATCGCCGGAGGCGATTCGCATGGATTTTTGCCGGCGGGCCTGCGGCCCGCCGTGCAAAAAGTTCGGGGTTCTAGAGCACGTCGTCGAAGTTCTTGTGACCCTTGATGTCGACGCCCTCGTCAGTGATTGTGGCGAGGAAGACGCCGTTGCCGGAGCCGGTGTCGCGTTCGACAGCGGCCTCGATGCCGGAGGCAGCGACTTTCTTGGCTTCCTCGTTGGTCATGTCGTCCTCGTACTCGCGTTCGAGGGTGCCGTAGGCGACGGTGAGGCCGGAGCCGGTGACCGTGTAGTCGTCTTCCATGACCCCGCCAGCGGGGTCGATGGAGAAGACGTGGTGGCCGTCCTCGTCGACGCCGCCGAGGATGGGGTTGATGGCGAAGAAGGGGCCGCCTCGGGCGAAGTTGCCCGCGAGGGTGGCGAGCGCTTCGATGGGGATGTCCTCGCCACGGCGGGCCTCGTAGAGGTTGACCTCGGCGCGGAGCGACCGGATGAACGACTGGGCGCCGCCGACGGAGCCGACCAGCGTCAGAGCGGCGTTGGGGTGGATCTGTTCGACCTTCTGGACGTCCTTGTTGGAGACGAACCGGCCACCGAGGGACGCGCGCATGTCGGTGGCGATGACGACGCCTTCGGACGTGGAGATGCCGATGGTCGTCGTGCCGGTCTTGTTGACGCTTTCGAGATCATCCGCGGTGAGGTCGTTGGACGGTACCTCGCCGAGTTCGGGTTCGTACGGCGAGAGCGTGTGGTCCTGACCGGTCCGCGGCAGGGAGGAATCTGGTTGTCGCATTGCCTGCTGGTAGAAACCGACCGCTGATAAATCCTTTCGGTCAGGCCGTCGCTTCCGGTGTCGCGTTCTCGTAGGCCGCGCCGAGGCGGTCGACAACGCGACCGATTGGGAGTGTGAAGCCAACCCTGCTCGTCGCTAACGCGACGGGGAGGAGTGCGATACCGAGGACGATGCTGAACTGGTACAGAGCGAAGACGAACGCCCGGTACACCTGGGATGCCATCTCGACAGTCCCAATCCATTGGATATATAAATACTTTCTCCTCGACTCGGCGTATCGTATGATAGATTATGAGGAAAAACACCGCCGCTGTCTTGCGATTCAACTATAGTTGTGTTGGCAGCTATTCGAGGCGAAAGTCGGACGGCTGGAACGGATAACGTCGGTACCTACGGCGGGCCATTCTCATAAGTTATGACGAGGATTCCGGTCACGTGCGCCCGGCGAAGGCCGGGCCGGAAACAATAGGGCTATCCGTCAGGCACCGTTTGCAACGTGTATGAGCAACTACGTCGTCGCGATGGAAGCCGCATGGTTGGTTCGTGATGTCGAAGAGATCGACGACGCCATCGGTGTCGCCGTGAGCGAGGCGGGCAAGCGCCTCAACAACGCCGACATGGACTACGTCGAAGTCGAGGTCGGCGCGACGCCCTGTCCCGCCTGTGGCGAGGCCTTCGATTCGGCCTTCATCGCCGCCGATACCGCACTCGTCGGTCTCCTGCTGGAGATGAAAGTCTTCAACGCCGATAGCGACCAGCACGCCTCTCGAATCGCCAAAAGCGAAGTCGGTGGCGCCCTCCGTGACGTACCTCTGAAAGTCATCGAAACCTTCGAGAAGGGCGAAGAAGTCGAAGAACCCGACGAAAACTAGGACATGTGGGCGGCGACGTCCGCCTCGGTGATGATACCGAGTAGCTGTCCGTCCGCAACGACCATCACCGCGTCCTGATGGTTGAGGTGGGCGTTGACCTCGTCCATCGTCGCGGTCGGTTCGACCGTCGTGATGGCCTCGCGCATCGCGTCTGCGACCGGCAACTCCCCGGCGCTTTCCTCCTCCAGTTGCCGGATATCGGAGTTCGAGATGATACCTTGCGGCCGACCGTCGCGGACGACCGGCAACTGGGAGTAACCTTCCTTGACCATCACGTCGATAGCATCCCGAAGGCTGTCGTCCGGCGCAACCGTGACGACGCCTTCGTGCATGATGTCTTCCGCGTGCATGACGGCGCTTTCGGCCTCGTCGAGCGCGTTGACGATGCGTCGAAGCGTCGATAGCCGAGGGTCGACGTCGCCGCCCTCGATACGGGCGATAAGCGGCTGGGAAACGTCGGCCCGATCGGCGAGTTCGCTCTGTGTCAACCCGAGATCCGTCCGTCGCTCTCGGAGATCCGCTGGCGTCGGCAGGTCCATACCCATGCGCCACAATAACCTTGAGTTATACAAAAACCTTCCCCCAGACGAGGATTCAAATACGAGGACGGGACCAGCGGCCGTATGCGGTAGCAAGCGGCGGCCGGCCCCCAAGGCGGGAGCGCGGGGACGGGTTGGCCGACCGACGACCGGCGCCCCCGCCTGTTCGCTTACAGTTCCAACCCGCGGATGGCGACGCCGTCGCCGTCTTCGACATGGCCAATAATTCGAGCGTCACCCAGTTCCTCGACGACGGCCTCGGCATCGTCCTCGGGTAGCGCCGCGACGAACCCCGTCCCCATGTTGAACGTCCGGTGCATCTCCTCGTCGCTCACGTCGCCTTCCGCCTGGACGAACTCGAAGACCGGTTGCGCTTCGAAGGGGTCCGTGATCTCGTAGCGGAACTCGCCCATCCGCGAGAGGTTCGTCCAGCCGCCGCCGGTGACGTGTGCCGCGGCATGCGTCTCCGCGGCGTGAAGCGGCCCGAGCACCTCCCGGTAGATGCGGGTCGGTTCCAGCAACACCTCGCCGATGGACCGACTCTCATCGTACGGGAAGGGGTCGGTGTACTCGTGGTTCCGCGTCGCCGCCTCCCGGGCCAGCGTCAGCCCGTTGGAGTGGATGCCCGACGACGGGAGACCGACCAGCACGTCGCCGGCCTCGGCTTCCCCGTCGAAGAGTTCGTCTTCGGTCGCGAGGCCGACACAGGCGCCCGCGAGGTCCAGTCCCTTGATGACCTCCGGCATGACTGCTGTCTCGCCGCCGACCAGTGCGATTTCGGCCTGTTCGGCCCCAGCCGAGAGCCCGTCACCGATCTGTTCGGCGGTTTCATCGTTCGGTTCCTCGATGGCGAGGTAGTCGACGAACGCCACCGGCGTCACGCCCGTCGCGATGAGGTCGTTGGCGTTCATCGCGATGCAGTCGATGCCGATCGTCGAGTAATCCCCCAGTGCCTCGGCGACGAGCAGTTTCGTCCCGACGCCGTCGGTTGCCAGGGCGAGATACCGGTCACCGATGTCGACGAGTCCGGCGTAGTCGCCTTCGAACTCGCCGACGGCACCGATGAGCGCCGCCGTCGCTGCTTCGCTGGCCTCGATGTCGACGCCGGTCTCGGCGTAGGTAAGCCCCTCCTCGTCCTCGTCGGTCTCTTCGGTCATACCCGAACCGGTGTCCGACCGGAGCAAAAACGCGTCGGTTCCGAGGCTCATACGCGTCGTTATGATGCTGTACCGATCACCGACATACGAGTCGGCGAGTACCAATAGATTGATACAACGGCCCGTATCAGAACGTCGGGAAGCCGACCACGAAGAAACTCCCCACCGCGAGCGCGACGGTCCCCAAGAAGACGGCCGCGAAGACCGTCTTGCTCCAGCCGAGGACCTTCTTCCCGTCGAGCGGCCCGAACGGAATCATGTTGAACGCCGCAAGAACGGCGTTGATGATGATGCCGAGTTGACCGACGTCACCGAGGAAGCCACTGAGGAGGTAGAACGGCAGGAAGACTGCAACGAGGGCGACGTTCGTCAGCGGGCCTGCCACGGAGACCAACCCGTTTTCGCGAACTGTGATTCGGCCCCGATGGTGGACCGCGCCGGGGGCCGCAAAGAGGAAGCCCGCGAGCGCGGCGCCGAGACACAGTGCCAACATAGGATAATCGGCTCGGAAGGCCGCCACCTGACCGAACCGAACGGCGACGACCTTATGGGCCAGTTCGTGGAGCAGGAAGCCGACGCCGACGGTGAGCATGCTCACGGCGAGAAGTCGGCCGAACGCTGGCGAGGAGACCACGCTCGCGATGTCCGGGAACACCTGTCGGCCGGTCGCTCGAAAGAAGAAGACGCTGAAGGCCGCACCGAGGACGATCCATGCGACGACGAGGTCGCGAAGTTCGTCGGGATAGAACCGGATGCCACCGAGCGTGACGCCGCTCATCGGAATACCTCCACGAGGAGTTCGAGGCTGTTACGCGCGGCTTCGAGCATCAACCGCGCAACGCCGCTGGCCCCTTCGATGCCGGAACCGGCGAACAAGTACGGCAACAGCACGGTCGCGAAGACGACACTGCCGACGAAGCTCCCGATGTTCGTGAGCGCGACGATCATGATGAGTCGGAACAGCGGGACCGACTTGAGGTTCCGCCACAGCTCTCGGATGGGGGCTTCCTCGTCGCTCATGATTTCGTTGAGTTCCTTGATATCACCGACGTTGACGTCGAGGTAGCGCAACTCGACGTATCCGGCGAACCACCCCGGCGCGAGAAGGGGGTTGACGCTCGTCAGCCACGCGACGCCGCCGCCGACGCCAGCGGAACTCCAGTGGGCACCGGCGAGTTTCGCCAGCCCGAAGGCGAGGATTCCGTTGACGAGGAACCACGCTGCAAAGAGGCTGATGAGCAGGTCACTGGATGCCCCTTCGACGCCGGTGTAGGTGGCGATAGCCAGCAGGAGGAAGAAGACGAGGAAGCCGAGCGTGAACAGGTAGCCGAAGAGCTTGTACAGCGAGAAGCGACTCCCCGAGGCACGCCCCGTCAATTCGCTCATGTCGGGTAGCATCGACGGTGTCTCCAGATATCGCTCGATGCCCTCGCGGTGACCGGCGCCGACTATGGCGACGACGTGTTTGCCCTGATCGCGGAGGGCGACGAGCTGATGGGCGATGTACGCGTCCCGTTCGTCGATGAGCGCCTCCGCACCGCCCGGGGAGAACCGGCGGAACTCTTCCATCATCGCGCCGACGACGTCGGTGTCGGTCATCTGCTCGATGTCGAACTCCTCGATCTCGTCGTCTTCGGGGGCCATCCGAAAGAGTGCAACGACGATGAGCCCGCCGAGCAACAGCCCGAGCCCGAGGCCGACGATGAGGGTATCGAGGATACTAACCAACACGCCGGGGCCGAGAGCGCTCGGGACGACGAAGGGGCCAGCAATCGCGCCCGCGACGATGGAGATCATGAGGGCGATACCGACGCCGACGCCCATACCGACCTCGCGTGGGTCGCCGAGCCCAACTGCAAGGTTGCCTATCAGTTTGATCTTCTCGAGGAAGGTAAGACGGGACCAGAACCGCTGTATCGTCACCTGGATGTCGCGGTCGACGAGTGCGACGTCGATGCCGTGGCCCTCGGCGCTGTCGATGGCGGCCTTCATATCGGCCCCCGGTTCGATATCGAACCGCTCGCCGAGGCGGGCCTGCACGTACGAGAGCATCCAGTAGGCGAGGAACTGATACACGGTATTCCCGCGGAGGAGGTCGCCGGCATCGAGGTCCTCTGGGGTTTCGCCTTTCATCTGGCGATACCGCCCCTCGTCGAGTTCGACGGCGACGACGTCGGGTCGCTCGTCGTCGATGACCTCTTCGACTTCGTTGACGCTCGCCTCGGAGACGTGCGCGGTTCCGACGACGCGCACGGACCCCTCCTCGTCGCTCATTGTCGGTTTCAATCGGTCGAGCGGCTTACGTGTGTCGGGATTGGACCACAGGTGGGCCACGAGATTGATTAGTCATCCCTCTCTTAGAAACGGCTAGGTCCGACTCACAGGCCCTCCGATCAGCTATCAACTGGCGAGTCGACCGCAGGGACAACCATGTCCAAGGATACGAACACCGTACTCGTCGTCGACGACGAACGGGACGTGGCCGAGGGGTACGCACTCTGGTTGGAGGATGATTACGACGTGCTCGTCGCGACGGGCGGTGCGGAGGCACTCGAGAAGGCACACGAAGCCGACGCGGTGCTACTGGACCGCCGAATGCCCGGGATGAGCGGCGACGAAGTCCTCGAACGACTCCGAGAAGCTGACTACGACTGTCGGGTCGCGATGGTCACTGCCGTCGACCCGGATTTCGATATGATGAAGATGCCGTTCGATGCCTACCTCACGAAACCCGTCGGACGGGACGGACTACGAGCGACCGTCGAACAACTGCTCGACCTCTCGGAGTACGACGACGCGGTCCGAGAGCAGTTCCGCTTCGCGGAAAAGCAGGCGAACCTCGAGATGCTGAACCCCCGTCCGAACTCGAGGAAAGCGAGGAGTACGTAGAACTGAGCGAACGGCTCGAGGAGTTACGGGAGACCACGGCTGGCTTCGAATCAGGGCGAAACCTCCCGATCAATCGCCGGACGTTTCGGTCAGTCCGGTCAGGCCCGTTACTTCGAACCGAGCACCGCCCGCCTTGCTTTCGGTTGCCCGAATCGACCAGCCGTGGGCGTTGGCTATCGTCCGGACGATACTCAGCCCGAATCCCATCCCGTTCTCCTGAGAGGATTCACCGTGTTCGAAGACCGCCTCGCGGTCGGTCTCGGGGATGCCAGGGCCGTCGTCGGCGACGTAGAAGCCGGTCTCGGTGTCGAACATGCCGACGCGGATATCGACGGCGTCACCGCCGTGTCGGATGACGTTTCCGAGGAGGTTCTCGAGACGTTTCTCCGCCGTCGGTGGAGTTCTCGCCGTGCGTGGCGGATGCCGGCAGAATCGAAGGGATCTTTCGGCGGTTGGGGCAGCCGTAGGGTGGAAACCGACTGGTATTTTCACCCCCTGGAACCGATGCATGGACCATGCCGGATGTACTGGATACACTGATCGAGAACAGGTGGATGGTGCAACCGAATCATGCGAACAACCTGAACACCGCACATGGGGGGAACGTGATGAAATGGATGGACGAGGCAGGAGCGATGAGCGCCATGCACTTCTCCGGTGAGACGTGCG
>NZ_JAZKTR010000225.1:0-3010 GCF_036625485.1 Natronomonas sp.
GCCCGGTGGAACGGCAGCGGCGGCCGCTACGAACACCTGACCATCTGGCCGCCGTGGACCATCGGCGGCTACGACCACAAGGACGGCGCCGGCCTCAGCGACTTCCTCGACGACAAGGAGAACGTCCGGCCGACGCCGCACGACCACACGCCCTTCGCAGACGAGAAGGCTCTTCAGAGCCTATCACACCGCGTCTGGCCCTGAGACGCTTGCCTGTTATACGGTGGGTCGCCGCAAGCAAGCGCCGCTGATTCGGGAATCGAACGGCAGTTCGGTTTAAAAGAAACGTCGGATTACGCCCTGTAACTCACGTATACAGTCGGTAAACGGTCGCGAGTTTATATAAGAGATAAAGAAGTATCTCGAATTATGCCAGTTATTAACAATCACTGGTGGGAACCCCTCGAACGATGGCGAGCGACGGCGTTTCTGATTGGAGGCCTGGTATTCGTGGTGGATGCGGCGCTCTTGGTCGTTCATATGTCTTCGGGGACGGAACCCGCGGCGTTTGGACAGGCTCTCGTCGGCACGAGCTGGACTGCTGCCTTCATCGGATTGGTCGGCTTCTATCCCAGCCTCGCTGACCGGAGTCGCCGACTGGCCAAAGCCGGACTCCTCTTCGCTGCTATCGGTGGGATAACGATGGCTGCGATGGCCGTCACGATGTTCGGTTATGCTGCGGACGTCCTGAGCGGTGATCCCTCTAACGTCGCGATGTACTTCCTCCCGGGGGTGTTCGTCGGCGTCGTCCTGGGATTCGGGTTGTTCAGCGCCGTCAGCCTCCGAACCGATCTCTATTCACGGACCCTGGGTCTCCTCTTCGTACTCCTGCCGCTGACGTTCCTGTTCAACCTTGGAACCGGCATTGCGGGATTCAACCCCTTGTCCAAAGTCGTCGGCGTCGTCGCGGTGTTGTCCCTGACGATGCTCGCCATCGGCTACCTCCTCCGGACGGGGAGTGCCTTCGCTAGCCGAGAAGACGTGGAAGCGTCGACCGATATGAGTGCGGGATAACGAGGGTCTGGCCACTAGCTGGCTCTTCATACGTTCCGTCGTTTCGCCCCCATCGCGGGGTATCGTGCAAAAATGCGGGTTTGCGAGTAGGTGGTTAGTTACCGACTTCGAGCGCGCGCTCGACGACGTCCTCGCTGTAGAGTTCGGCGAGGTCGTCGTGCTGGTCGGGACGGTTGTGGTAGACGTCCTTGAACAGCTTGATCGGCGTCATGAGGGCCTGATAGGTCGCTTCGTCCCACATACGGTCCTGAGCGACGTCGACCTGCACGCCGTCGATCTCGACGGTTGCGGACTGGGTCATCGCGATGGCGCCCTGTCCGGCTTCCTTGGCGGCCTCGAACTCCTCCATGGAGTCGACGATGTCGTCCATGCTCGGGACGTAATCGAGGAGGTCCAGCAGTTCCGCGACCAGTTCCTCTTCGTCTTCGAAGAAGTATTCGTCGCCGGCGACTTCGAGCTCGTAGCCGCCGTCCTCTTCTTCGAGTTCGACGGTTTCACCGGAGTAGACCTGCACGCCGTCCTCGTCTTCGAGTTCGGCCGTGCGGCCGCCAGCGTCGAGGATCCAGTAGCCGGCCGCCGGCGGGAGCGGGCTCTTGTTGGCCTCGACGACCTGGCCGGGCGTCAGCGACCAGATGCCGAGCATGCCCATCGCGTTGTTGGCGGTGATGCGGTCGTGGTAGCCCTCGACGTCACGGATGTCGTCGTAGGGGCCGTCGACGGAGATGAGCCCCGCCGCGCTCGCGGCGCGGGAGGTGTTGTGGCGGAGTTCCTTCCACTCGGGGAGGCCACCGGTCGGCGTGATGGCGCGCATGTCCTTGGTGTAGTCGACTTCGCCGTCGACCAGCAGGAAGAGGCGCTGGAGGTTGTTCGAGGCCTTGCCCATCTCGTCGCGAAGCTTGCCCATTGCGAGTTCGGCGGAACCGGACTCGATGATGACGGACATGTTGAGACTGCCCTCTTCGAGGCCGTGTTCGTTCTCGACGATGGTGATGAACTCGTCGGCCTTCTTCCAGTCGTCGATGTCACCGACTTCCGGGATGACGAACCCGTCGATGTTCTCGACGGCGCCGTTTTCGGGGTCGGCGATCTCGAGCATGTGCTGGAAGCCCTTGTAGCGCGTCTCGGGGCTGTCGCGGTGCCAGACGACGCGGGGGTGGATCTCGCCGGGGAACTCGTCGCCCTCTTCGGCGACGACCTCGGCGATGTTCTCGGCGCCCTCGTCGCGCATGTTCGGCGCGGTGGCGTCCTCGTTGTCCGGGACCCAGACGTCCGGGGCCTGCATGCCACGGAGTCCGATGGCGCTACGGAGTTTCTTCGCGGAGTCGTCGACGCCCTTCTCGGCGGTTGGCGTCGTAAAGAACGTGCGCACGAACTTCCGGCCGTGCGTTCGCTTGTCGAGTTCGGTCATGAGTCATCCGTATCGACTACGCCGCGGTTATTAAAGGTGGCCAAAACGGCTTCTATTGGCGGTAGAGGCGTTGAATACAGTAGTTACTACTCGCGCAAAAAGAAAGAAACCGGCGGTTCGGCGCGCCGATCAGTCGTCGTCGTTCGAGGTCAGCGGGTCGGACTCTTCCTCGGTGAAGCCGGCGGACTTCTCCATCCGCTCCTTGGCTTCGGGGTCGAACTGCGCTTCGATGTCCTGGAAGCGCGAGACGAAGGAGAGCTCGTGGTGGCTCTCGGTTTCGTGGCCGAGGTAGCGGTCCTCGAGGTCCCACTGGGCTTCCTCGTCGTTCTCCGCGATGTTGCTCATGTCCTCGTAGACGGCGTGTGCGCCGGAGTGCAGGGCGTACAGCGTGATGAAGATGTACTGGTAGCCGAGGTCGCCGAGTTCCTGGAACGTGAGCGGGTCCTCCTCTTCGGACCACGCGAAGGAACTGGAGTAGTTGAAGGCCAGATCCAGGTCCGGGTGGGTCTCGTGGATGGTCTCGGCGTAGTTGACGGCGTCCTCGCGGGACGGGTCGGGCATCTCGGGCCAGACCAGGTCGACGCCGGC
>NZ_JAZKTR010000226.1:0-2963 GCF_036625485.1 Natronomonas sp.
CGGTCATCGTCCCGCCCATCAGGATGAGTTCGACCTTGTCGACGGGGTGGCCGATCTCCCGCAGCTGGTGGAGTCGGAGGGTGACCTGCCCGTAGGGGTCGTAGTCGTTCTGGACGCCGCGGGCCGCGGCGGGTTCCTCGCCCGTGTAACTCTGCGAGGAGTCGAATTCCGAGGCGGGCCCGCCCGGACAGTAGAGACACTTGCCGTGCGGGCACATGTGCGGCGAGGTCATGATGGCGACGGGCGAGACGCCCGAGGCCGTCCGGACCGGCTTCCGCTGGAGGACCGACTGCAGTTCCCCGCGCTTGTCGTCGGGTGCGAAATCCAGCAACTCGGTGTTCTTCGGCACCTTCGGCGAGGAGTGTTCCCGGCAGGCGTCCATCTTCGCGGATTCGAGGTCGTCGCTGTCGATCTCGCCCGCGAGGATGTCCTCGACCAGCGACTCACAGACCTGCTGGAAGGCCTCGGTCTCGGCCGGGTCGGTGTCGGTACTCATTCGCTATCGGGACAAGGAGACCCGGCGGTAAGTGGCTAGCGGTTACGATTCCTCGACCCGGAGCCGGAAGGTTCGGCCGCCGACGCGGAGCGGTTCGCCCAACTCGACGTCGATGTCCCGAACCGTCGTCAGGCCGATGTCTTCGGCGGCCACTCCCACTGAAATCGTCCGGAGACGGACCTCCGGGACCTCCTCCAGAGACGGTATCGAGTTCCGGAAGGCCGGTATCGCCCCGACGGCCTCGGGGACGAGTTCCGTCGGGTCGTCCGCCGCCGTTCGCTCGAAGACGAGTTCCGACGACGCGTCGCTGAAGGAGACTCGGGCGACGCCGTCCTCGATCTTCGCCGGTCGTCCGGGGTCGAATTCGACGGTCGTTCCCCCGACCTCGAAGAGCGCGCCGACCGGTGGGTGGCTCTCGTCGGAGTCCTGGAACCGAACCGTTTCGACCCGGGCGTAGCGCCCCGGCCCGAGCATCGAGAGACTGAATACGCCCTCGATACGGTGGGGGCGGGTCCACGTCTCCCCCGGGTCAACCGGGAAGATACCGGAACGGCCCACCTGCGGCGACCGGATCTCGACCCACCGATGGCCCGTGTACTTCAGGAGTCGCCAATCGAGGTTGACGAACAGGGGGTCGGCACTGCGGTTGCGGACGAACATCTCTCCCGCCGTCGCATCCGGCGTGAATAGTTCCCGAGAGGGCATCGCGGCGACGAGCTGCTGGGCGGTTTCGTCCAGGTGATGGAACATGACGACGCCCTCTGGAGCGGGGGCTGACGCATCGAACCGCGACCCATCGACCGAGATGCTGCCGGACTCCGATTCGACATCGGGAATCGGTACCGGCGTCACCGTCGGCGTTTCCCGACGGGCGCGTCCACTACAGCCACCGAGCGCCGCAGCGAGGCCGGCGAGGAACGCACGACGAGAGGCAACGCTATGAAGGTACGTCGCTGTCGGCTTCAAATTACCGCGGAAAACGGTCGGTGTGGTTACGCAGAGGCGGTGACGACCTGTTCGGCGACCGAATCGACGACCGCATCGAGGACGGCATCGCGTTCGCCCGCGAGGAACTCGATTTTGGGGCGACGCGCACCGGGGTCCGAGACGCCGGCGTCCGGCGCTTCCAACTGGAGCGAGGCGACGACCGCTTCGAGGTCGAGGTCGGTGTCCGTGCGGACGTGGAGTTCGTCCTTGCCGACGCCGATGACGACGTCCGCATCGAGGCGGCGGTCGAGTTCGTCCAGCAGGAGTCGCGTCGGTGGGAAGTCGTAGGTGTGGGTGTAGGCTTCCGTATCGAGGACGGCGACCGTGACACCGTCGACATCACGCTCGTCGAGGTTCGGCGTCGCGGTGTCGAGTTCGGCCTCCAGTTTGGTACGGAACTGCTCGGAAACCTGCTCTGCGAGGCCGGTCCGCTTCTCGAACAGCAGGTCGATGATGAGCTCGCGCTTGTCCTCGTAGGACTGGTAGAACGCTTTCAGTGCGATGGCCTCGCGGAGTTTCTGCGCTGCATCGGCGTCGACACCGGCCTCCGAAGCGAGGTCGGTGTAGGTCTCGGGGGCGTCCTCCCAGAAGCTGATCGCGGGCAGGTGCCGGAGGTCATCGCGAACGTCGTCGTTCGTCGCGGCGGCGACGTTGGCGGCGACGGTCGCGGCGGTGCGGTCTTCGGCGGTGACGAGCGTGTCGATCTCGTCGACGACGGCGTCGTCTGCCGACTGGCCGTCGAGGACGACCCGCGGGGCACCGTAGATGTCCAGCAGTTCGAGGCCGTCCAGCGAGGCCTCCGTCGAGCCGGCGGCGGCGAAGACGAAAAGCGGGAGTTTCTCGTCGTGCTGTTCGCGGTCGCCCAGCATCCGGGTGGCGTCCTTCGTCGCGTCGTTCATGTCGTAGACGCCATCCTCCAGCGGCCGGCGGTCGAAGTAGTGGTAGACCGCGTCGGCGGAGGCGTGCTGGTCTTCGACCAGCGGCAGAACGGCCCGCTCGATTGCGGCGCCGGCGACGTAGCCGTCCGTCGTTGCGTCGTGGCGGACGACGACCGGTCGGGATTCGAGGACGGCGCGACGGATCACGGTCGCGGCCTCGCTTACGTCATCGGCGAGAGGCTCCAGCGCGTCGTCGTCACCGAGGAGTTCGGTCGTCTCGGGGCTAGCGGCGGCGTCGAGGGCTTCGTCCATCCGCGTCTCGACGGCGTCACGTGCGTCGTCGGTAAGTTCGACGAGGGATTCGGTTTCGACCTGAATCTCGTCGCGACGGAGGCGAACCTCGCCGTCGAGTCGGACGATGTCGTCGGCCTCGATGTCGGGGTAGGCGCGAACGCCCGCTTCCTCGAAGGCGGCACAGTCGACGACACCGGTTTCGTCGCGGACCTCGAAGACCGTCGGGCCGGACGTCTGGCGCGCGGAAACGATCTCGCCTTCCAGTCGGACGACGTCGCCGACGTGGTCGCGGAGGGAATCGACCGCGA
>NZ_JAZKTR010000227.1:0-2936 GCF_036625485.1 Natronomonas sp.
AGGTCCATCGCGGCGAAGCGCTTGCCGAAGTCCGTCTGGACGCGGCGGTTGTACTCCCAGAGGGCGCCTTCGCTGACGTCGCCGTCGCTGATGCCTTCGATAGCGGCTTCGGCAGCCCACGTGCCCGCCTTCGCGGCGCCGGGGATCCCGCCACCGGTACAGGGGTTGACGTGGCCCGCGGCGTCGCCGACGGCCATGTAGCCGGGCGCGACCGCCGAATCGTAGGGGCGGCGGGTCGGGAGCGCGGCGCCGAGTTTGTCCTTGACGGTGGCGTTCTTGAACTCCTCGCGGTTCTGGAGGTCCTTCCGGAGGTGTTCGACGAGTTTCATCGGGTCCTTGTTCATCTGGAAGCCGAGGCCGACGTTGATCTCGGTCGGCGTGCGCGGGAAGTACCAGAGGTAGCCGAGTTCGGCGGTCGGCTTGAAGACGATGGCGTTGTGCCAGTCGACGGGTTCGTCGACCTCGACGATCTCGCGGTAGGCCGAACAGAACTGCTGGTAGTTGACGTTGGTGTCGAAGGTGGTGCCGTCGAAGTCGGTCTTGTCCTGCAGAAGCGAGAGCGAGCCGGCGGCGTCGATGAGGACGTCGGCCTCGAATTCCTTGACGGAGCCACGCTGCGTGGCGGTGACGCCCTTGACGGCGCCGTTCTGGACGACGTCCTGGACGACGGTTTCGTAGTGGATGTCGGTGCCGGCGCGTTCGGCCTCTTCGAGGAGGACCTCGCCGTAGCGTTTCCGGTCGACGATGGCGCCGTTGCCGCCGCGGAAGCCGATATCGAGGTTCTCGTCTGTTTTGGGGTTCTCGAAGCGCGCGAGGGTGATGCCCTCGTTGGTGAACGATTCCTCGCGGAGGTAATCGAGGTCGATGACGTCGGGGAAGGTGCTCGTACCCTTGATAGCGTCCCCGCAGGCGATTCGGCCGCCTTCGTCCTCGGTTTTCCGCTCGAGAAGGGCAACGTCGAGCCCTTCCCCAGCAGCCGTTGCCGCGGCGAAACAGCCGGCGGTCCCGCCGCCGACAACGACCATGTCATACGTTTCTGCGGGCATGTTCGCCCGTTAACACCGAATAGCATAAATAACCCACCTTTGGGCTTCCATCGCGGCGTGTTTCGGTTTCCCGACTGGCTCGCCGGTGTCCCAATGGTTTTCGACGTCGTGGTCGAATCGTCGATATGGTCCAACAAGAATCTAGCCGCAGCGCACCCGAGCACAGCGGTATGCCCGCTCTCGGGTTCGGAACCTGGCAGAACGACGACCCAGAGCAGTGTGCGGAGTCGGTTCGAAACGCCCTCGAGACGGGCTATCGACATATCGACACCGCCCAGGTCTACGGCAACGAGGCCGCCGTCGGGGAGGGACTTGCGGCCGCGTCGGTCGACCGCGATGACGTGTTCCTCGCGACGAAGGTCTGGATCGACCAACTGAGCCACGACGACGTACTTGAATCGACCGAGACCAGTCTCGACAAACTCGGCACCGACTACGTCGACCTCCTCTACGTCCACTGGCCGGCCGACGCCTACGACCCCGAGGGGACACTGTCGGCCTTCGAGGAACTCCGCGAGGATGGCCGAATCGAGAATATCGGCGTCTCGAACTTCGAGCCGTCGCATCTGGAGACGGCACAGGAAGTCACCGACGCGCCGATCTTCGCCAATCAGGTCGAGATGCATCCGCTGCTCCCCCAGCGGGAACTCCGGGAGTATTGCGAGGACGTGGACATCGAACTGGTCGCCTACTCGCCGCTGGCCCGCGGCGACGTCTTCGAGGTGGATGTCCTCACCGATATCGCCGACGAGCACGGTGTCTCGGCGGCACAGGTGAGCCTCGCGTGGCTCCGCCAGAAGGGCGTGACGGCGATCCCGAAAGCGACCGGCACCGACCATATCCGGGATAACTGGGAATCGCTTGATCTGACGCTTTCGGACGCCGAGATCGAGCGTATCGACGATATCGACCGGACGGACCGAAAGGTCGACCCCGGCTTCGCGCCCGACTGGTAGGCCGAAACCGTCAGACGGCCGCAGGCCGAGGCCGGAACCTATTTTGGGTGGCGACCGGAGTGTGGGAGTATGTCAGCGGGCGGCCTCCTCGAAGGAATCAAAATCGACATCGTCCGGCTCCACGAGACGTGGATGGAGCTCGTCTTTCCGCGCCAGCGGACGGCCGTCCACAACGTGCTCGGCAAGTGGACACCCCGGACCCGCGGTGACCGAATCAAATACCGCATCTGGTCTGCACTCGGCGTCCTCGTCGTGGCGTTGCTCTATCCGCTCTTGGTGGTCGGCTTCGCCGTTCGGTTCAACGCCAAGCGCTTCGACAGCGCGACGGCCCGCCTCGGTATCATCGGCGTCGTTTTGCTCGCGGCGGTCGTCTGGGGTGGCTTGACCGCGCTCGCGCGGGTCAGACTCTCGTTCGATGGGTTCGTTGCCGTCGGTGCAGCGAGCGCCGTCGCCGTCGTCTCTGCCGGATTAGCGGCCCTCTTCAGCCGCGTCGGTGGCCGTGGTACGACGGTCTTCTTCGCGTATCCGTTCGCGATGAACGCCTTCTTCCTGCCGCCGGTCGTCGCGGCGCTGTACGACCCCTCGCTCGGCGTCATCATCGAACAGAGCACGGCCATCGCGAATTTCTTCCGCGATAGCGTCTTCGTCGGCCCACTCGACCCGGTGAGCGACTACCTCAGCAACAACTTCGACTTCGAAGGGGTCGTAATCGCACTGATGTGGTTCGCCATCGCGACGCCGCTGGGCTGGTTCCTCGGCTTCGTGGTGACGCTGGCGGACCTCATCCGTCCGCGCTCGGACGACGAATAGCGGCTCCGCTATCTTCTTTATAAAATGAGCCGGTCAAATAGCCCGCAGTCGTCAGAATTAGCATCCGTGAGGCGCGCGGAGCGCGCCGAGCGGTTCACCGCACGAGGGAAGCGAGTGCGGGACC
>NZ_JAZKTR010000037.1:0-17771 GCF_036625485.1 Natronomonas sp.
CATCGGCCCCTCGATGTACTCCGCGTCGTCCGTGGCTGTCGCCATCTACTCCTCGCTTCGTCGTTTCTGCGGATAAGGGTTCGGTCAGCGGGGTGAAAGTGAAGCGAGAACGGCCCGGTCGCGGCCGCAGTCTCACTCGACGGTCGGAACGGGCACGGAGTCGAGGGTGTCCGCGACCACGTCGGCCTTGCTGACGCCGGAGACGGTGGCGTCGGCGGTCAGGACGATGCGGTGGGCGAAGACGGGTTGGATGCTGTCGGCGATGTGGTCGGGGGTGACGAACTCCCGCCCCTCGATGACTGCGCGGGCACGCGATGCTTCGAAAAGGCGCTGGATGCCGCGTGGCGAGACGCCCACGTCAACGCGGCCGTCCTCGCGGGTCGCCCGTCCGAGTTCGGCCATGTAGGTCAGCAGGTCGTCGTCGACACGGACGTTCTCGGGGGCTTCCCGGAGGCGGTCGACCGCGTCGGCGTCGATGATGGGGTTGATGCTCGGACTGCGTTCGAGGCGGCCCGCCCGGCGCCGGAGCAGTTCCACCTCACCGTCGAGGTCCGGATAGCCCATCGACGTCTTGACGATAAAGCGGTCGAGTTGCGCCTCGGGAAGCGGGAAGGTCCCCTCCTGTTCGACGGGGTTCTGGGTGGCGATGACGAAGAACGGGGAGGGGAGCGGGTGGGTGTCGCCGTCGACGGTGACCTGACCCTCCTCCATGGCTTCCAGCAGGGCGGCCTGCGTCTTCGGCGGCGCGCGGTTGATCTCGTCGGCCAGCACCACGTTGGCGAAGATGGGTCCCGGCGAGAACTCGAAGTCGCGGTCCTTCTCGTCGAAGACGTTGGTGCCGGTCACGTCGCTGGGGAGGAGGTCGGGCGTGAACTGGATGCGGGAGAACTCCAGGCCGAGCGCCGTCGCGAGGGTCCGTGCGGTCAGCGTCTTGCCGGTGCCCGGCACGTCCTCGACGAGGACGTGGCCGCGGGCCAGGACGGCGACGAGCAGGTGCTCGAAGAAGGCCTCGTCGCCGATGACCGTCTCCCCGATGGCGTCGACGACGGCCCGGCAGGTGTCGGAGGCGGCATCGATAGAGGGTGTCTCTGCGGGGTCCATACCACGTGCCGGGCAGCGATGGGCCAAAGGTCTTGGGTGGTGACGGGGTTTCCGACTCGCCGCAGGGCGCGTCAGGGCTATGCCACCGGCCGCCCAACGGCCGGCATGCTCGTCCTCTCGCAGTCCGACGTGGCGGAGGTGTGTTCGTTCGACGCCATGCTCGAAGTGGTCGCCGACGCCTTTCGGGCGCAGGGCCGTGGGGCCGTCGAACGCCCCGAACGCCCGCATTTCCCGGTCGGAAAGGGCCGTGACGGCGAGGAACCGCCCGGTACCGGCCTCGCGATGCCGGCCTACATCCACGGCAACGACTACTACGCGACGAAACTCGCGAGCGTCTTCCCCGGCAACGAGGCTCGGGGACTCCCGACCGTGCAGGCGCAGTTACAGCTCTCGGACGCCGAGACGGGCACGCCGGCAGCCTACATGGCGGCGACGCATCTCACGGCCGTCCGAACGGGCTGTATCGCCGGCCTCGCGGCCCGCGAGTTGGCCGTCGAGGGGCCGGTTCGTCTCGGCGTCGTCGGCGCGGGGGCGGTCGCTCGCGCGAGCACCCGCGCTATCGCCGCGGCGACCGACCTCGAATCGGTCAGCGTCTACTCGCCGAGCGCGTCGAAGGATGCCTTCGCGGCGGACCTGTCTGGGGTCGCCGACGAGGTGCGAGCGGTCGACTCGGCCGAAGCCGCCGTCGAATCCGCCACGGTCGTCGTGACGGCGACGACCAGCGAGACGCCGGTCTTCGACGGCGAGGCGCTCGAGGCGGGCCCCCTCGTCGTCGCGCTCGGTGCCTACACGCCCGACATGCAGGAGATCGACGCCACGACTGTCCGGAATGCGGTTCGAATATTCGGTGACGTCCCCGAGGAAGTCGCCGAAACGGGCGATATGCGGGACGTGGGCGTCGACGCGTCGGCAATCGTCCCCTTCGCGTCGGTGCTGTCAGGAGAGGCTGGCCGTGAGTCGCCCAGTGAGATCCTGCTGGTCGACAGCGTCGGGTCGGCCGTACTCGACGCCGCGGCAGCCGAACACGTCTACGAGGAAGCCGCGGCGACGGGCGTAGGTCGGGAAATCGAGCTGTAGACGACTCGTCGTCGCTTGCGGCCGGCGCTATCGTGTGCCGCGTCCGAAGATGGTTTTCCGGATGCCGCCTAACGCGGGGTATGGACCAGCCAACGCGCCGGCGCTTTCTCGCGGGGGTTGCGGGAGCGGCTACCGGCTTTGCAGGGTGTTCGACCGGCCGCCGTCAGTCACCCGACCCGGTCGAGGTCCCCCAGCAGGAGGCCCCGAGCGATTCACAGTACGCCGCGGTCTACGACGCCACCATCGATTCGGTCGCCTTCGTCGGCGACGAAACCGGCGGCGGTTCCGGGTTCGTCTACGACGGCTACGTCGTCACGAACCAGCACGTCGCCCGCAGTGCCGAGAGCATGGACGTCCGCTTCGAGGGCGGCGAGTGGCGAGAGGCCGGCGTCACCGCGACGGACGTCTACGCCGACCTCGCGGTGCTGTCGACGAACGTCCCGGACTACGCCAGCCCGCTTTCCTTCGTCGATAGCGTGCCGGCGGTCGGCAGCGAGGTCGTGGCTCTGGGCAGCCCATTCGGCCTCGAATCATCGGTCTCGGCCGGCATCATCAGCGGCAAGAACCGCTCGCTGCAGAACCCCGTGACGAACTTCTCGATTCCGAACACCGTCCAGACGGACGCGGGCCTGGATCCCGGCAACAGCGGCGGCCCGCTGGTGACGATGGACGGCGAGGTGACCGGAATCAACGTCGCGGGCGCGGGCACGAGCGTCGGCTTCGCCATCTCGCCGCTTCTGGCGGCTCGGGTACTGCCGGAACTCATCGAGACGGGCAACTACGACCACCCGTTCCTCGGGATCACGCTGCTTACGGTGACCCCGGCAGTCGCGGAGGCCAACGACCTCGATACCACGCGTGGCATCCTCGTCATCGACATCCTCGATTCGGGCCCTTCGAACCAGACCCTGCAGGGCTCCGATGGCGAAACGACCGTCGACGGCCGGCCCGTCCCGACCGGCGGGGACGTACTCGTCGAACTGGCGGGCAACGAGATCCGGACGGGCGCCGATCTCGGGACGACGCTGGCGCTGGAACTCTCGCCCGGCGACCGCGTCCCCGCGACGGTCATCCGTGACGGCGAGCGACGGGAGATTCAGGTCCCCATCGGCTCCCGGCCGGAACCCAACCGATAGTCGACGGCGCCTCGTTTTGATGGTCTTGTCAATATCTCCTTTAGACAGGCTTCGAACCGCCGTGTATGGACAAACCCACGTTCGACCGACGGAGCCTGTTGCAGACGACGGGAGCGCTGGTCGGCGCCAGCGCACTCGGTATCATCGGCAGCGGAGCGGCCGCCGCTGAAACCGAGGCATCGACCGTAGAAACGACGGCCGGCAAGACCACCGTCCAGTTCGACAAGAGCGACCCACAGGAAATCTACGTCGACCTCGAGATGACCTTCGAGAACGCCGACGGCGAGGAGGTCACCGAGACGCCGACGCTCTACGGCGAGGTGATTCGCCCGGTCGACGACGATGGCACCTTCGTCGAGGACGTTCCCGTCATCCTCACCTACACGCCCTACGGCGACCTTTATAAGCCGCTCAACGGCGGCGACAGCACCGCGACGGACGGCATCGCCGAAACCGCCGTCGTCGTCGGCGTCGAAACGACGGTCTAAGTCCCGTCTCAGTTTCTGAATCCCGTCCGACTTTTAAGTACCACCCCGCCAATCCCTCCGCTACTGGCTGGAAAGCCAGCGTGCCCCCACTTGGCGGGTATTCCCCACCCCCCGAAACGGTCCGCTCCTTGTCGGACCGTTCTTTTCACCCTTTCAGCGGCGCGCCTCGGACGTCGACCGGCGCGGATTTATAAACAAAGACGCGGCCAGCGATGTCCGGGGTCGGCCTCACCCCCGAAGCGCGGTGAGCAGGAGGACGCCACCGAGCAGGAGGAAGACGAGCGCGGTCGTCGGTTGGCCGCCCGCCGCGACGAGGTAGCCGCCGAAGGCGATGGCGCCGGCGGACCCGGTGACGGCGAGGGTCCCGGCGGCGTGGACGAGTTCGTTCCGCGAGGTGCGGGCTTCGCGGCCGACGTGGCGACCCAGGCCGATGCCGTGATCGGCGACATCCCACGCGCTCGTGGTGAGGACGGCGCCCCCGACCAGCGGCGCAACCGGCGCGCCCGTGGCGCCCCCGGCGACCAGCGCGAGCGCGAAACACCCGCCAGCCAGCCCACACAGGCGGGTCGACGCGCGAGCCAGCGACGCCAGCAGGGCGGCGACGCCGAGCAGTGTGACGGCGCCGGACAGCGGCGACCCGGCCGCGAGGAAGGCCGCGGCGACGGTCCCGAGCGCCAGCGCTAGCCCCGTCGAGAGCCGCGGCGGGGCGTCGGTCGGTTCGGCAGCGTCGACCGGCGCCTCAGCGTCCGCTGGCGGTTCGCCTCCCGCGTCGCGTCCATCCTCGCGGTCGCCCGCGGTATCGGCTTCCGGCGGTGGCGTTCCGCCGCTGGATGCGGACCGTGTGTCGCTCATCGCGACCACCGCCCGGCGACCCGGTCGGCGGCGACCGCGAACGGTTCCTCGGGTGCCCAATCGAGGACGCGAACCCCGCCGCGTCGGAGGTCGGCCAGCCGCAGGTCCCGCTCGATGCCGACGAGTTCGCCGCCGAGGGTGGCCCCGGTGGTCGGGTCCGGCGAGATGACGGTCACCAGATGGCCGAGCGCGTCGAACCGCTTTGCCAACTGGATCGGCGGCTCGTCGACACACGGCGAGACGAGCATGACCTGTGCGTCGGCGGGGAGTCGCTGGCGGAACTTCCAGCGCCACAGCCGCGGGATGAACTGACGGTCGGCGGCGGCCGGCGTCGGCCCGAACGCGGGGTCGGTCGCCAGCAGTTCCCGCAACTGCGCGCGGTGGGCCGTTCCGCTGCCGGGCGAAAGCCACGAATACAGCGGCGAGAAGGCGGTCGCGCCGACGCGGTCGCCGTTCGATAGCAGCGCATCCGCCAGTCCCGCGGTCGCCTCGATACCGCGTTCGACCGCGCCCTCGGCCTCGGGTGCGGGGGCCGCGTAGGCCGGCGCGCGGGTATCGACCACGAACACGACCGTCGCGGCCCGCTCCTCGCGGAGTTCGAGCGTCGCCAGTTCGCCGGTCCGGGCCGCCCGGTTCCAGTCGACGCGGGCCTGTGGGTCGCCACGACGGTACTCCCGGACGGCGTGGAACTCGATGCCGGACCCACCGATATCGGTCGGGACGCGCCCCGAGTAGGGCGTCGTGAGGCCGCGAAGCGGGAGGTCGGCGCCGCTCTCGAAATCCGGGACACAGCGGAGCGTCGTCTCGGCAGCGATGGTCGTCTCGATCTCGTGGGCGCCCATCGGGTCGCGGGCGATGGCCGTCAGCCGTCGCCAGTCGTGGTCGCCCCGGGAGGCACGGACGGTGTAGGCGAACGTGGCTGCGGCACCCGGCCGCAGGGCGGTCGCATGTCTCGCGGGACCGTCGACGACGGCCAGACCGTCGGGCACCTGGTCGACGAGCCGGAGGTCATAGAGGGTCTCCCCCTCGTTGGTGACGGTCACCTCGACGCGAACCTCCGCTTCGGGTGCCGGCGTCGGGTTTTCGACGGTCCGTTCGACCCGAAGTGATGGTCGTGGCGGGGCGGAAGCGCGAGCCGCCAGCACCCCGGCAGCGACGGCGCCCGCGACGAGGAGGCCCGAGGCGCGGAAGAAGACCCCGGCACCGACGACCACCAGGGCGAGGCCGCCGAGGCCGAGCCATCGGTTGGTCCTCATCGGCCGCCGCGCACCTCCCGGAGCGCATCCAGCGTATGGCGGACGAACACGCGCGTCGTCGACCGGCGGCGGAAGAGCTGTCGAACCTGTAGCCGCGGCGGAATCCGCATCGGTTCGGCGAGGTACCCGGCGGCGACCTCGTCGTCGGTCCACGTGCCCTCGTCGACGGCCTGCCGGGCGGCTTCGGGTCGATAGCCCCCGTTGGCGACGAGCACCTTGGCCGTCACCTCCCGAAGGCGGTGGCGTATCTGACCGCGACGTTCGGCGCCCTCGGTCCCGGTGGCGGCGAGGTCGGCGTCGACGTCCTCGCCGGGGACCGTCGACCGATATCCGGGTTCCGGCGGGTCGACGTCCGCGGCTTTCCGGAGCGTTCCGCGACGGCGTCGGAGGTATTCGAGGCCGACGACGACCGTGAGGCCGCCGATACCGCTGACGACGACCGAGCCGAGCGGGAGGGCGTTCGCGAACGCCTGGAACCACACCATCCCGATACCGAGTGTTGTGGCAAGCAGGCCGGCGAGCGCGCGCCGACGCATCAGGCCTCACCTCCGTAGGTCTCCTCGATGTGTCGGAGCGTCTCGACGGCCCGGCGCTCGCGTGCTTCGGTCGCGTCGAAACCGCCGTACCGAACCGTCTCGAAGAGGTCGGTCAACTCGGCGACGTCGTCGGGATTCATCCCGGCCGCGATCGCGGCGTTGGCGAACTCTCCTGGCGTCGTCGCGTCGGGATGCTCGACGGCCAACTCGTCGGTCATCTCCCGCCAAGCGCGGTAGACCTCGTTTTCGGCGGCGGCGTCGGCCTCGATGCGGTCGGCGGCCGTGCCGGCGACGCGACCGACGGCGGCGACGTCCTCGTCGTCGACTGCCGGTTCGAGTTCGGGTTCCTCGTCCGGTATGTCGTCGCCGCGGGCGCCGATGACCGCGACGACCGCGACGGCGACCGCGAGGACGAAAAGCAGCGCCACGAGCACGCTGGGCGACGAGAGGGTCTCGGCGGCGACCTCGTCGAAGCCGCCACCGCCGCCCCCCTCGGCGACCGAACTACCGTTGGGGTCGGTTATCCCTGGCGTTGCTGTCGTCGATTCGTTCTCTGGCGGGTCTGGCGAGGGACAGGTCGCCAGCGTCCCCCAGATGATGGCGACGGGGACGACTGCGGCGAGACAGACGGCGCCGCCGGCGAGTTTCGAGTCGGTCGCTCGCGTCACGAGGGTGAACAGGGCGACGAAGAGGCCGAGCAGCGCGAGGAGGGCTGGTGGTTCGGCGAGGACGGGCCAACAGGCGGCGACCGGTGACCCGTCGTCGACAGGGCCGGTCGACCTGTTCTGTTCGGGTTCCGGCGTCCGTGGGCTGTCGTCGCCGACGCCAGCGTCGCTGCCGCCGTATCCGGAGCCACCGGGGGTGACGGTCGAATCCAGCGTCGCGGCTGCCAGCCCTAACGAGATGATCGCGAAGAGGGCGAGGGCAAGCGGGAGGGCGCGGTCGCGGTCCACGCCCGCCGTTACGGGCCGACTCTCAAAAGGATTCGTGCTGATCTCGGCGATTTCCGACCCGTCGAGGCCCGATGGCGCCGTCGTGGCCTGTAGAATACCCGTCGAGACCCGATACAGGCGCTTTCGATTCGATAGGCATTTGACTGACTGACCGGTCAGTTAACCTGTCGCTGTGTCTCTCGTTCCGAATCCCGTTCGATTGGCGATACTCGCTATCGGCCTCGCGTTGGCGCGCGTCGGCCTCATCACCGAACAGCGGGCGCGCCGGACGACCGAACTCGCGTGGCCGCGGGTCGTGACGGGTATCGCCAGGATGTCGAAAAACGCGGTCGACGTGGCGATGGTCGGCGTCGCCGTCGGGTCGGCAGCCATCGCCGGCGTCGGTATCGCCGGTCCCTTCTGGGGGCTGGCTTTCTCGGTCGGCGGCGGCATCGCCGGCGGTACGATCGCCCTCGTCAGCCAGCGGTTCGGCGCCGACGCCTACGAGGAGTTGGGGTTAGCGGTCCGCTCCAGCGTCTTCCTCGTCGTCGCCGCGACGCTGCCGCTTACTGCCGTCTTCTGGACCTTCTCGACGGAACTCATCGGCCTGCTGAGCAGTAGCGACGAGGTGGTCCGCCTCGGCGGTCAGTACCTCCGCATCGTCGGCCTCGGGGTGCCCTTCGCCGGCCTAAATCTCGTCGGCAGCCGCGTCCTCGTCGGCGCCGACGACTCCTATACCGCGATGATACTCCGAGCCGGTGGCGCCGTCGCCAACGTCGCCATCAACGCCGTCCTCATCTTCGGCCTCGGGTTGGGCGTCGAGGGGGCCGCCCTCGGAACCGTCCTCTCGAACGTCGGCGTCACCGCCTCCTTCGCCATCGGCCTCACTATCGGCCGCTTCCCGGGCGCCGGGGAGTTCCCGGTCACGGTCGACCCCCGAGGGAGCTACGTCGACGCCGGCAACATCGCCGACCTCGTCTCCATCGGTCTGCCCGTCATGGGGCGGAACCTCGTGTGGACCGTCGCGGAGTTCCCCATGTTCGCCATCCTCGACATCTTCGGACAGGACGTCGTCTCGGCGTTCGTCATCGCCCGCCGCATCTGGGGCCTGATGAACACCCCCGGCTGGGGCTTCGGACTGGCCTCCTCCAGTCTCGTCGGCCAGGAACTCGGCACGGGCGCGGAGGACATCGCCGAGGCCTACGGCCGCGAGATAATCCGCTTCTCCTTTGCCGTCTACGTCGTCTCGGCGGTACTCGTCTTCACCTTCGCCGACCCTATCGTCAACCTCTTCGTCGGCGACCCGACAGCACCCGAAATCCCCATCGCGATAACGCTCGTCCGGGTCGCCTGCGGCGCCATCCTCCTGCAGGGAATCTCGGGTGCAGCGGCGGGTCCGCTGGACGCCTCCGGCGACACCCGCTGGACGTTCATGAGCCAGGCGGTCGGCATGTTCGGCTGTTCGATTCCGCTGGTCTACATCGGTGCGACGACGTCACTGGGTATCTACGGCCTCTATCTGGCCTTTATCGCCGAAACGTCCGTTCCAGCGGTGCTGAACTACTACCGCTTCCACACGGGCAAGTGGAAGGCGAAAAGCCGCGAGTACCGGCCCGAAGCGGCGGCCGACGATTGACTGTCAAGGGGCCGTCTCGACGCCATTCGACCGATTCGACCCTGAAACGGCCAATGAAATTTTAAAGACCTGACCGAAATATCCCGGCAATATGGGCCTCGACGCCCCGGAGACGACGTCCATCGAGGAGACTTCCGGGACCGACAGGTTCGCCGAGCGTTTCGAGTGGAAAGAGACCGAGGGCCCGCGTTTCCTCGCCGCGTGGACGCTGGCCGTGATTCCCTATGCGGTCGTGGGACTCGTCGTCGTCGCTCTTCTCGCTGGTGCCGGCACCGCGGCCGCCGGTCCGATGGGCGACCGTGTGGCTTCGACCGTCGACGGCGTCGAACTGAACCCGCTATCGGACAACGGGTCCGAAACGGTCGCCGATTCCACGACGGTGACGGCGACGCCCACCGCCACAGCGACGGCGACACCGACAGCCACACCCACGCTGACACCGTCACCCACGCTGACTCCAACCGCAACTCCGACGCCGACCCCGACTCAAAGCCCCACACCAACGGCGACGCCCGAACCAACCCAAACTCCCACGTCCACGGAGACGGATGCCCCGTTACTTCCATTGTCTTCCCTTGGCTGGTCGAAATCTTCGATGTGGCCCCTCGTGATGGGACTGGGACTGATGGCGCTCGGCGTTCGGCGTACGGATATCGAATAACCGTCACGCCCGAGACTTCTTATAAATCCGGTAGCGTCCCTACGCCGAGGCCAGCGAGGGCACGCGGTCGCTCCGGTCGGCGACCCGTTCCCACGTCACGATGATGGACGGCAGGAATACGATCGAGCAGGCGTAGGCGTAGAAGACGCCGAGCGCGAGCAGGAGGCCGAACTCCTGAATCAGTGGGATGATGGCGAAGAACAGCGCGCCGAGGCCGAAGACGGTGGTCAGCATGCTGCCGGTGAGCGCGCCGCCGGTCCCCTGAATCGTCACCCGGAGCGCGTCGAAGACGTCGGTTCCGGGGTCGTACTCGTCGACGAACCGGTGCATGAAGTGGACGGCGTAGTCGACGCCGAGACCGATGGAGACGCCGAGTATCGGCGCGTTGATAGGCGAGAGCGCGACGCCGAAGTACCGCATCGACGCCGCCAGAAGCGCGACGGTCACGAGGATGGGCAGGAGGTTGACGATGCCGTAGACGGCCCGCCCCTCCAGCAGGCGGTAGGAGGCCATCAGGAACACCGCCGTCAGCAGGAAGGCGATGAGCAGGCTCTGGATAGCCGATTCGAGGATGACGTCGATGACGGCGGCGTTGACGATGAGGGTGCCGGTGGCGACGGCGTCCATCGGCATCCGGTCGGCGACCCGGCGAGCGTCGGCGACGACGGCGTCGTCGTCGGCACCGGATTTCAGCGTGAAGTCGATGCGGGCGCTGCCCCGGTCGGCGGCGAGGTATCGTCTGGCTTCGGCTTCGCCCGACGATTCGAGCAGTTCGTCGTAGACGGTGTCGACGTTGCGGTCGGGAACGCCGTTGCCCGTGTAATCGTTGCGCGCGACGAGCGTGGCGAACTCGGGGTCGCGGTCGGTCTGTGCGTCGATGACCGTGACGATGCTTCGGGCTTCGGCGGTGCCGTCGTCGGCGCGTTCGAAGGAGTCCGGTGGCTGTCTGGTCGCGCGATGGAGTCGTTCGAGCGAGTCGTCGTCCCGGACCGGTTCGTCGACGTATATCGTGACCGTATCGAACTGCCGACCGCCGAACTCGTCTTCGAGCAGGCGGATGGTCGTCGTGAAGGTGTACTCCGCGGGCGCGAACGGTTCCGGGAGGGCCTGATACTGCTCGACGCGGTCCTCGTCGGGGAAGAAGATCTCCTGTGAGAACTCCGCGTCGACGCCGGTGCCGTAGGCGCCCACGCCGCCGCCGCCGACCAGCGCGCCGACGAGGACGAAGGCCGGAGCGACGCGGGCCAACGAGACGCTGTATTCGAGGGTCCGGCCCATCAGCGACCCCTCCCGACCCAGCGGTGTCGTCCCGAAACTCGGGAAGCGGGGGATGCGGCCCCGGCCCCGGTCGGCGAGGACCTTCGCCGCCGGCAGGAACCCGCCGAAGGCCAAGAGCGTGATCGTGATTCCGAGTGCGGCGACGACGCCGAAATCCTGTAGGGAGCCGAGTGGGCTGGTGAGGTTAGCGGCGAAGCCGATGGCGGTCGTAATCGTCACGATGGTGAAGGCGACGAGCAACTGGTCGGTGGTCTGCCGCATCGCCGGTTCGATGTCCTCGCCCGCCGTTCTGGCCTCCCGGTATCTGTTGATAGTGTGGATGCCGAAGTCGATGCCCACCGCCAGCAGGAGCGGGAACAGCGGCACCATCACGTTCGAGAAGGGGATGCCGAGCCAGCCCATCAGCCCGAAGGTCCACAGCAACACGAGGCCGAGCGTTCCGAGCCCCAACAGCATGTCGATGGGGTCACGGTAGGCCAGAAGGAGGAAGCCGAGGATGAAAAGCATCGCCAGCGGGAAGACGATGATCGCGGTGTCGGTCAGCAGGGCGTTGAACTCGCTTTGGATGATGCCGCTGCCGAACAGGATGGCGTTCTCGCCGGGCTCGTTGCCCTCGACGGTGCCGACGACGTCGACGGTTCGTTCCTGCACGGTGACGACTTCACCGGTCGAGGCCGACTCCGGCAGGTCGTAGGTGATGCCGATGATGGTGCCGGTCGCGTGGCCGCGCGTCGGGTTGTAATCCGTCGATAGCTGGGGTTCGAGACGGCCCCGTGCGTCGGCGTCGGCGATGGCCGCCCGAAGTTCCCTGTCGGTCGCCGCCTCGACCGCGCGGCGCTGTTCCAGCGGCGTCTCCGCGGTCGGGTCGAGCTGTCGGGCGACGACGTTGGCGTGGCTGCTCGTGGAAGAGATCCGGAGGCTGCCGTGGTCTTCGAGCCGGTGTTGGGTCTCCAGGATGCGGACCAGTGCCCCCCGTGAGAGGACGTTATCGTCCTGAACGATGAGGGTCCCGGCGGTGGCCGAACCCCCGATGGTGCCCGCGAACTCCTCGTCGATCTCCTCCTGGGCCTGCTGGGCTTCGACGTCCTCCGTGAACTGGTCGGTGTCGGCCTGGGTCGATATCATCCCGAGTCCCGGGACCATGAGCGCGGTCACCGCGAGGAACGCGACGATGACGAGCCCCGGCCGCTCGACGATGACGCGGTCGATTCGCTCGACGACCGACCCGTTAGTGCCGCCCTCGGCGTCGCTCATCGTCGCCGGGCGAGTGCGACGCCGAGGATGAGTGCGACGGGAATCACGAGCGGCGACAGCGAGCCGTCACCGTCGGTGGATTCGGTCACCTGCACCGGCAACTGTGAGACCTCGGAGATACGTTCGTCACCGCGTGAGTCGGTGTACTGGAAGTCCATCTCGACCGAGTAGGTGTTCGGCATCGCGCTTCCGGCCGCCGAGAGTTCGAACTGCACGGTCGCCGTCTCGCCGGGTTCGAGTTCGTCGACGAACGACTCGTCGGTGCCGGTCGACAGCGGGCTGTCCGCATAGAGGTTGGCCGTGATGTCCGTCAGCGTCTCCTCGCGGTTGTTCGTGATGTCGACGGTCATCGTCTTCGAGCCGCCGGCTTCGATAGTCTCGTCGCCCTCGACGGTGATGACCGGTTCCCGAGGCTGGACCTCGATGCGGCTGGATTGTCGGTCGCTACGGAGTTCGGTCCCGTCGTCGGTGTATTCGATCACGAAGCCGAACTGTCGGGGACCGGGGTCGGCCTGCCCGCTGACCTCGGCGTCGAAGGCGAACTCGGCGGATTCGCCGGGTTCCAGTTCGGGGAGCGCGTATTCGCCCTCGCCGAGCGTGATGCGCTCGCTGCCGGTCGTGACGACGAGGACGCCGTCGTCGACGGCGGTCGGTCCCTCGTTGGTGACGGTACCGGTCACTTGACCCGTCGCGCCGACCGACAGCGTCGTCTCGACGCCGTCGACCGAGAAGGACTGCTCGGCGGCCGGCGTTAGCGACCCGACGGCCGGGCCGGCCTGTCGCTGGAGGCCATCGACCGTCCGGTACTCGAAGGTGGCTTCTATCGGCCGAGCGCCGCCGCCGACGGTCTCCGCGAGTCGGGCGTCGACGTCGACGGTCGCGGCCTCACCGGGTTCGAGGTCGCCGACGAAGGCCTCGGCAGCGCCGCCGTCGAGAGTGAGACCGCTGCTGCCGGTCAGTGTCGTTCGGACGGCGTTCGCGGATTCGCTGCCGACGTTCTCGACGGTGATCTCGGCCGTGCCGGAGGTTCCGGGCTGGACGTCGGCATCGACCGACGTGATCTCGAATCGGGGCTCCTCGGTCACCTCTATCTTGACGGTCCGGGTGACCGAATCGGAGTCCCGTCGGAGCGACCGCTGAGAGACGTATTCGGTGTAGGTGTAGCGAACCCGAACGTCGATCTCGTAGGTGCCCGGCTCGACGTCCTCGGGGACGACCAGTTCGACCGTGGTGGGAACCGACGACCCGTCGGGGATGGTCCCGACCGAGCGTCGACTCGTCCGTACGTCGAAGGGGCCTTCATCGGTGACGCCGACAGTTACGGACTTCGCGGTCAGCACGGCATCGGTCTGGGTCCCGGTCCCGAGGTCGCCGTCGTTGGCAATTTGCAGTTCGAGGACCGTTTCGCTGCCCGGCGATACCGTGTTGTCCGGCGCGTGGACCTCGATGTCGGGTTCGCCGGTGGTGATGTCGGCGGCGACCGGTCCGGCGGCGACCGACAGCACGGCGGCGACGGCGACTGCAATGACGACGACCGCGCGGTCACGCGACACGGGGTTCCCCCCGAATCGTGTTCCACCAGGTCGTCGAACGTGTCCCACCCCGCTGGATGCCCTCGTGGGCGTCCGATACAGAATGCATTAGCGATACTGTTTTATCGACGGACAATAATCGTTTTGATTGAATGTTCAATCAATACCGGGATGTAGGGGCCCGGCGGTGACCGACCTCTTCGAATCACCGGATTCGACCCGCGAAGAGATACTTGCGGCGGCCTACCGGGCGCTGTGTCGACACGGCTACGCGCCGCTGACCATCGAGAAGATCGGCGCGGAACTGGACAAGAGCACGTCGCTGGTCTACCACCACTACGAGGGCAAGGATGACCTGCTGTTGGCGTGTCTGGAGTTCATGCTCGACCAGTACGAGACCGAGTTCGTGGAGGCGGAGATAACCGACCCTAGGGGAACCCTCGAAGCGGCCTTCGACGACTTTCTCGACCCGGAGATGCCGGCCGAACGCCACGATTTCATCCGCGCGCTCGTCGAACTCCGGGGACAGGCCCCCCACGACGAACGCTACCGCGAGCAGTTCGGCCGGAGTGACCGCCTCTTCGAGCAACGCTTCGCCGATATCATCGAGGCCGGCATCGAAAGCGGCCAGTTCAGGGCGGTCGATGCCGACTCGGTCGCCGGGATGCTTCATACGCTCTTTTCGGGAGCCCTGATAAACCACGCGACCGCCGAGGACGAACGCCTGACGGCGCTCCGGGAAGAGATCGACGCCTACCTCGAAGCGCGACTGTACGCCTGACCGTCTACGTATTATCGGGTCGGCTCTCTCGGCCGACGGTCGACAACTGAGTCGCCCACAACCATCATGCCGGGGGCGCCTGTATCCGAACTGATGACGACCGACGAGGAGCTTCAGGCGGCTGCCTCGGCGCTCGCCGAGTCGGTCCTCGTGGTCGGCTACGGGGAGTCGGGCCGTCATGCGGCCGCCGAGGTCGCCGGTCGCGACGTCCCGGCCAGCGACGACGCCGAAACCCCCGATGCCGTCGTCCGGGCGGTCGACGGGACCGCCGACCCCTCGTCGGTCGCCGCCACCGCTCCTCCGGACGCTCCCCTCGACGTCGCCGTCGTCACCCTCCCGGACCGGCCGACCGACAGCGAACGCGACCTGCTGGCGGCTCTCGACGAACGGACCGACGCCGTCGTTCTCGCTCCGGGAACCGCCGGTGACGGCGACGCGCTCGCCGATGCCGTGGCGTCGTTCGTCTCGGTCGTCCGCGACCCCGGTTTCGTCAACCTCGACCTCGCGGACGCGCGGACGCTACTCGCCGAGGTCGACCGTGCAGCCCTCGGCATCGGAACCAGCGACGCGGGGACACCGGCGGAGGCCGTCGCCGCCGGGTTCGCCTCGCTACCGGCCGGCATCGAGACCGACCCCGCAAGCGGCGTCCTCGTCGATCTGCTCGGCGGCCCCGAGATGAGCGTCGAGGACGTCAGCGACGCGGTGACGGCCGTCCGCGGACGGGTCGGCCCCGACGCCCACGTCATCTGGGGCGGCGCCGTCGACCCGACACTCGAGGAGGCGGTTCGGGTCCGCCTCGTCGTCGCCGGCGTCGGCTCTTCGCGTGTGACGGCCGGTGACCCCTGTCCCCGCTGTGGGTCGCCGCTGTCGGCCTACACGCTCGGCTCTTCGGCGACGGTTTCGTGCGATAACTGCGGATTTGCCGGTGTCTCGGCCCGATTGCGGGACTGACGGATCGCGTCAGGAGAAATACGCGGCCAGTCGTTCGGCGGCCTCGTCGGTCCGCGGGGTCACCAGCGCGAAACGGAGCCAGTCGGCTCGAGACTCGCCGAAGGCATCGCCCGGCATCCCCGCGACGCCGGCTTCGTCGATGAGCCGTTCCGTGTTCGCCAGCGTGCCCGGGAAGTCCTCGAAACGTGCCATAACGTAGAAACTGCCCCGTGGGCGGGTGTACTGGGCGCCGGCCTCGTCGAGCGCCGCACAGAAGTTCCCGATACGTTCGTCGAGCATCCGGCGGTTCTTCTCGTAGTAGTCAGCGGACGTCTCCCGAAGCGCCTTCAGGACGGCGTACTGGGCGGGCCGCGACCCGGCGACGTTGACGAGCATGTGGCGAGTCCGAACCGCGTCCATCAGCCACTCGGGGAAGACGGCGTAGCCGACCCGGAAGCCGGTGATAGCCATCGATTTCGAGAAGGCGTTGGTGACGACGGCCTGCTCGGAATCGAAGGATAGCACGCTCTCGAAGGCGCCCTCGTCGTAGACGAAGTGGTCGTAGACCTCGTCGGAGACGAGCAAAGCGTTGTGGTCTTCAGCAATGCTTACGAGTTCTTCCTTCACGTCGCTACCGTAGACGGCGCCCGTCGGGTTGTTCGGCGAGTTGACGACGATGGCGGCGGTGTCGTCGCTGGCGGCAGCGCGGACATCCTCGGGGTCGAGGCTCCCCTCATCGTCGGCGGCGACGAAGCGGGGCGTGGCGTCCAGCATCTCCGTCCGCTTGTGGTAGTAAGGGTAGACGGGGTCGGTCAGGAGGATCTCGTCGCCGTCCAGTGCCTTCAGCGCGCAGGCCATCGCGAGGTAGTTGGCCTCGCCGGCGCCGTTGGTGATGATGACGCGGTCGACGTCGACGCCGCGGCGGGCGGCGATCTCCTCGCGGAGTTCCAGCAGGCCCTCGCTGGGTGGATACTGGAAGTCGTCGACGGGAGCGTCGGCGTACTCCTCGAGGCCGGTTCGGAGCGCCTCGGGGGCCTCCCAGTCGGGGTTCCCGGAGACCATATCGACGACGTCCCGGTCGGCCGAGTCGGCGTACTCCATGAGATGGAAGAACAGGGGCCGCTCGTAGTCGTCCATACGCCCGCTTGCGTGGCAGGCACCGTCGGTTTGTCGCTTTTCGATGGTGGCATCCGCTCCCCCGTCGATTTGAAGGGCTGGCCGGCCTTCTCTCCGGGCATGGCAATCGAGGAACGGGTCGGCGAGGTGCTGGCCGACCGCGGCGAATACGTGGCGACGGCCGAATCCTGTACCGGCGGGCTCATCGGGTCGCTCATCACCGACGTACCGGGGTCCAGCGACTACTTCGACCGGTCGATGGTGACCTACACCTACGACGCCAAACTCGAAGAGCTGGGCGTCCCGCGCGAGATTCTCGACGACGTCGGCGCGGTCAGCGAACCGGTCGCCCGGCAGATGGCTCGCGGAATCCGCGACGGCGCCGGCGTGACGTGGGGCGTCGCGACGACGGGTATCGCCGGTCCGACGGGCGGGACCGACGAGAAGCCGGTCGGTACGGTCTACATCGGCGTCGCACACGCCGCCGACTGGGGGACGGGCGACTCGTGGTGTGCGGTCGAACGCTACGTCTTCGACGGCTCGCGGACGGAGATCAAGCGACAGATCGCCGAGCAGGCCCTCGAAGACCTGCTCGATGCGGCCGAGCGGACCGACCCTCGTAGCGAGTAGCCCTGCGTCGGCGACCGCGCGGCGAACAGGCTTTTGAGGAGCCAGCGCGACTTCCCCGTCGATGGACAAAGAGGGCCACGTACTCAACGCGATTCTACTCGGCATCGGTCTCGGAATCGTCATCGAACCGTCGGGCACTATGGACACCTTACGGGCCGTCGTCGCGGTCACGATTCCGGTGACGCTCGGGGCGCTGTTTCCCGACGTCGACACGGCCTTCGGCAAGCATCGGAAAACCCTACACAACCTCCCGGTCATCATCGTCTTCGCCGCCTTCCCGTTCGTCTTCGAGAACCTCCAGTTCGTCTGGGTCGGCATCCTCACCCACTACGTGCTGGACTACCTCGGCAGTCGCCGGGGCATCGCGCTGTTCTACCCGCTTTCGAGCAGCGAGTACGGCTTCCCCTCGGGTGTCACCACCTCCAGCAAATACGCCAACGTCGTCACTATCGTCGTGACTATCGTCGAACTCGCCATCGCGGCGGCCATCATCCACGTCCTGCCGCAGTACGTCGACCTGAGCCAGTATGCGGCGATGTTGCCGGTCTAAGCGAACCAACCTTTCTGTAATAAGC
>NZ_JAZKTR010000038.1:0-17680 GCF_036625485.1 Natronomonas sp.
CGACCCGGCGGGCATCCAGGGGATGGGGTCGGCGACCGAGGCGCTCACCGCCATCGCCGACGCCGAGGCGACGTTCGTCTCCCGCGGGGACGACTCCGGGACCCACACCAAGGAACTCAACCTCTGGGAGGCCGCGGGGACCGAACCGGGCGGTGACTGGTATCAGGAGACCGGGACCGGGATGGGCGAGGCGCTGAACGTCGCCAACCAGCAGGACGCCTACACGCTCTCGGACCGCGGGACCTTGATCTCCCAGCGCTCGGAGATCGACCTCGTCATCCTCGTGCAGGGTCCCATCGAAGGTGGCTCGGAGATCCTCGCGAACCCCTACGGCATCATGGCGGTCAACCCCGGCGCCCACGACAACGCCAACTACGACCTCGCGATGGCCTACATCGGGTGGATCACCAGTCCCGGCGTTCAGGATGCCATCTCGAACTACCAGGTCGACGGGGAACAGTTGTTCTTTCCCGAGGCCGTCTCCGAGGACCCCAACTTCCAGCAGTACGTTCCGGAAGGCTGGAGTAACGACTCCTCCGACGAGTAGGCGTGCCACTCGAACTCACCGCACAGTTACCGCCGGCACTCCTCGATTTGCCGTTCCGGGAAGGCTACGTCGCGAGTATCATCTACGTCTCGCTGTACGTAAGCCTCATCGCGGTGACGCTGAGTACGCTGTTCAGCATCCCGGTCGCCATCGTGATGGGCTTTACCGACTTTCCCGGCAAACAGTTCGTGAAGTCGGTCATCAACACGGGGATGGGCTTTCCGAGCGTGGTCGTCGGCCTGCTCGTGCTCTTTACCGTCTCCAACCAGGGGCCGCTCGGCTCGCTGAACCTCATCTTCACCAAGGAGGCGATGATCATGTCGCAGTTCGTGCTCGCGACGCCACCGATCACGGCGATCAGCCTCGCGGCTATCACCAGCGTGAACGAGAACGTCCGGGATGCCGCACACGTCCTCGGCGGCACGCGGCTCGACGTGGCGCTGGTCGTCCTCAAGGAGGCGCGGTATGGCATCGCGACGGCAATCCTGGCCGGGTTCGGTCGTGCCATCAGCGAGGTGGGGTCCGTCCTCATCGTCGGCGGCAACATCACGAGCGCGGACGGAATCTCGAAGACCCGAACGCTGACGACCGCCATCCAACTCGAAGCCCGGCAGGGGCAGTACGAGACGGCGATGGTACTGGGTGCCGTCCTGGTCGTGCTCGTACTGGCTGTCAACGCCATCGTCGTCCGCCTCGGCGACCAGGAGGTACAACGCTGATGCTTCGAGCGACCGACGTCTCACAGTCGTACGAGAACGAACACGTGTTCCGGGACCTCTCTCTCGACGTCGATACCGGTGAGGTCGTCGCCGTCATCGGCCCGTCGGGTGTCGGAAAGTCGACGCTGCTTCGGACGCTCGCGCTGTCGCTCGAACCCGACGACGGGACGGTTACGTTCGACGGCACGGACGCGTGGGTCGTCGACGAAGCCGAGCGCCTCTCGTTGCGGCGACGCATCGGGATGGTCTTCCAGGAGGCCAGCCTCTTCGACGGGTCGGTCGTCCGCAACGTCGAATACGGGCTTCGCATCCGCAGGTCGTGGTCCGAACGACTCCGCAGTGAACTCCACTCGCTCGTCAGTTCGAACGGCACCGCCGACGCCGTTCGTGAATCCCTCGAGATCGTCGGATTGACTGATAAGATGAGCCAACACGCCGATTCGCTCTCGGGTGGGGAGGCCCAGCGCGTCTCCTTTGCCCGCGCGCTCGCCTACGACCCCGACATCCTGCTGCTCGACGAACCGACGTCGAATCTGGACCCGCGGAACACCGCCGTTATCGAGGAGGCGATAGCCGAAGCCCGGAATCGCGGTATCGGCGTCGTCGTGGCGACACACGACATGCATCAGGCCGAACGCGTGGCCGACCGGGTCGCGGTGCTTCTCGACGACAGCATCACGGAGGTCGCTCCGACCGAGGTCATCTTCGAGAATCCGTCCGATACCCGCACCCGGAAGTTTATCTCCGGAGAGTTGGTATACTGAGCCGAAACGCCCCGTCGCTACCGCCGCGAATGATCCATCAATGACGCTCAGCAAGGGGTTCGAGCCCCACCTCGTAATCGACGAGACGACGGTCACCGGCCGCGATATCGAGATGCTTCGGGCCATCGACCGGTTCGGGTCGATGCACGAAGCGGCGAACGAACTGGGTCGGTCGTATCCGCATCTGCAACGCCGTGTCGTCGAACTCGAAGAGGCTATCGGGCAACTCACGAGGCGCGTCCGGGGCGGCAAGGACGGGGGCGGAACACAACTGACACCGGACGCACTCGACCTCATCCGACAGTTCGAGCGATTGCGGGTCGAACTCAGCGGAGTCACGAGCGTTCCCGAATCCATCATCTCGGGGACCGTCGTGGAGCAGTACGGGGAACTGGCGACCGTTCGAACGGCGGCCGGCGAGATAACCGCTCGCGTCCCGACACCGGCCGAGGAGGTCGAAATCGCCGTCCGCGCGGACGCCGTCGTGCTGATGGACCCTCGAACGTCACCGGACGGCCACACCAGTCTCCGAAATCAGTTCCGGGGAACCGTCAGTGAACTCGAAACCGGTGACGCGACGGCCACCGTGACCGTCGAAATCGCGGACGGTGTACCGATAACGTCGGTCGTCACCGAGGAGAGCGTGGACCGACTCGGCCTCGAAGAAGGGGTCGACGTGATCGCCGCGTTCAAAACGACGGCAGCACGGGCCACAGCGGTAGATTCGGATTTCGACTGAATCTACGTTCGCGACGCCCCGCTATTCCTCGTAAGCGCCCTGCCGTTCGAGTTCGCCCCGGCGTTCGAGGACGGCGGGCGTTCGACAGACGCCGTCGGCCCCCGTCACTTGCGGGACCGTGCAGTTGTTACAGCTCTCGCAGATCGCGGTCGCCTTTTCAGTACCGAGCAATCGCGCCGGGAGCCGTGGCTCCGCGTAGAAGGGCCGGGCCATCCCCGCGAGATCGCAGGCGTCACCGAGCAGGCTGTCGATGTGGGCCCGCTCTCGAAGGCCACCCTCCATGAGGACGGGCACGTCGACGGCCCCGCGGACGCGACGACAGAGGTCGGCGTTCCAGCCCGGTTCGGTCGGAAATCGGTGGGCCTGCAGGCGATTCAAAAGCGACACGGCGCGGGCGCGCCGGCGGCTGCCGAACGCGTCGGCGTAGCCGTCCTGAAACCGCTCGTGGGTCCACGCGCGTTCGGGGTACTTGCCGCGGACGATGCTCATGTCCCAGAACGTGGAGGTGCGGACGGGCACGAGGCCATCGAAGCCGATATCGGCGAGCGATCGGGCGATGGCGACGGCATCGTCCACGTCGAGGTGCCGGCGGACCACGCGTGGCGCCGCGGTTTCGGCGGGCACCTTCGTCACGAGCGGGACGTCGCCGGCCCGCGCCCGGATCTCGTCGTGGACGAGTTCCAGAAACCAGACGCGTTTCGAGCGCGACCCGCCGAAGGCGTCCGTCCGGTGATTATAAAAGGGCGAGAGGAACTGCTGGATGATGCCCATGTTCGCGCCCGCGAGGTGGATGCCGTCGTAGCCGGCGTCGACGGCACGGGCGGCCGCGCGGCCGAAATCCGCCGCCAGTTCGCGGACATCGTCGGCCGAGAGCACCCGCGGCGACAGCGACAGAAACCCGAGGCGGTCCAAGCTCCGGAGTTGCCACGGCGGCCGCGAGACGGCGAGTTGCCGGAGATCCGGGTTGGCGTCCCGATAGCCGGCGTGCCACGTCTCCATGCTCCGGAGGCCGCCGTGTTCGAGTTGCAGGAAAATACTGGCGCCGTGGTCGTGAATCCGGTCGGTGAGTCGCGAGAGACGGGAGACGAAGGCGTCGTCGTGAACGCGGGTCATCCCGGGCGCGGCACACCCGCCCTCGCCGCGGACGACGGTGGCGCCCTGGAATAGCAGGCCGGCGCCGGCGGCCGCGGTGGGTTCCAGTTCCGCGACGAGGCGGTCGACGGCATCGGGGCCGTTGCCGGCACACTCCAGAAGCGGCGCTCGATAGAGGCGGTTGGTAACCTCGTGGCCGCCGATGGCGACGGATTCGTCCAGCGTCGGCATCGACTAAAATTCGCCGAGCGATGCCAAGTACCTGTTCCCGCTACTCGAATCGGACCGTCTCCGCCGCCGGGTCGACGCTGACTCGCCGGCCGATGGGCAGGGGTGCGATGGGCGTCGTGTGGCCCCAATCGAGGCCGAGCACGATGGGGGCTTCGGGGTTGTAGCGCCCCACCTCCTCGACGATCGTCTCGTAGAGGCGCTCGCGGTAGGCTTCCCGCTCCTCGCGTGGGGGCTCGTGCCGATAGCTTCGGGTGGGCGGCCGGCCGACGAGGACGCCGTCGAACCGCCCCAGCAGGCCGCGCTCGCCGAGACACATGAGCGTCGCGCCGACCATATCTGGGTCGGGTATCGTCTCGGAGGTCTCAAGACACAGTATCGCGCCATCGAGCGCGTCGGCCTCGGGGAGGTAGTGGTCGGCCGCCAGTTGCCACTCGACGATGGATTGGTTGCCGCCCCACAGGCGCCCTTCGACGGCGCCGTCCCCGCCGGCCCACCGCCACCCGGGATTGGTCTCGTATTCCGGCGGCGACCCCATCTCCTCGGGATTGGTCCACCACGTCGTGGGTTCGTCGGTCCACTCGTCGCTTACTTCGAGTTCACCCATCGAATCCTCGAAGAAGGCCCGCCGACAGTAGCGCTCGGTGTACTCCGGTAGTTCGCCCGGGATGCCGAGTTCGTTCATCAACTGGGCGCCGTTATACGAGACGACGCCTGCAGTCCACGCCAGCAAATCGAGGTTCGTGTTGTCGCTCATCCCGTAGAACCGCTTTGGGTTGTTCCGGAGCACGTCGGGGTCGACGTGCCGGAGGATGCGCAACTGGTCGGCGCCACCGATGGTGGCGATGATGCCGTCGATGTCGGGGTCACGGAGCGCCGCGTGGAGGTCGGCGGCCCGGGCTCGGGGGCTGTCGGCGAGGAACTCGTTGCTCTGTCTGGCGGTCGGATAGACGACCGGTTCGAGGTCGAAGACCTCCCGGAGCCGCTGGAGGCCGAGTTCGAAGACGTGCGGGGCGTCGTGCGCACCGCCGCTGGAGGGGCCGATGACGGCGACGCTGTCGCCGGGTTCGAGCGCGGGCGGCGTGATGAACTCGCGGTCGGGCATGTGCCCCGATTGCGACGGGGGCGAGCAAAAGGATTTCTGCCGTGTGTGGTGGATTCACAGCCTCACGGCGTCGCGCGGAACTCGCCGTGTTTGACGCCGATCCCGAACGCGAGGAGGCCGAAGACGAGCATCGACGGCGCGACCATCATCAGTACCGTCGAGGTCGCCATGACGCCGCTTGCGGCCAGTCCGCCGACGCCGACGGCGACGATTCCCAGCAGTACGGCCAACGCGACGGGTAGGCTGAACTCCATACACCTTCGTAGCGCCGCGAGTGGCATAATTCTCCGCCTGCCGGCACTGTCGTCCGGGGCCTCAGTTTCCGAGGCGGTCCATCGGAACCTCGACGGCCGGATGGTGGTAGCCGGCGTAGATGGCACCGAAAAGCGCCCAGATGGCCGCCGTGGAAAGCGCGGAGTGGCCGCCGGTGGCGACGTTGAACGAGGCTTCGGAGAGCGGGTAGAGCCACATCACGCCGGTCGGCGTGAGGCTATCGACGAGGAGATGCGAACCGTAGACGAGGCCGGCCGCCGCGAGCACGTCCCGATCGGCGTCGAGCGCGTAGCCAGCGAGCAGGCAGGCGGCGGCGAACGCCGGTGTGTGGGTGATGCCCCGATGGACGAACGGGAAGCCCAACTCGGCGGGAAAGAGGAAGTCGGCGTCCGGCGCAAGGGCGACGGCGGCGCCGAGGAGGGGCGGCGCGTCGGTCAGCGTCGCGACGAGAACGTAACCGACGAAGGCGTGGGTGGCGAAGGCCACCAGCAGGTAGACGGCGTAATCGAGCGTTCCGACGTCCGAGAGGGTCGGCAGGGCCAGTCCCGCCATATCCGAAAAAACCGCGTGGTATGCCCAAGAAGCCCCCGGTCTAGCTCGTCGAGAAGCCGCCGTCGACGACGAGGCCGTGGCCCGTGACGAAGGAGGCCTCGTCGGACAGCAGGAAGGAGATGGCGTCGGCGACTTCCTCGGGTTCGCCGAGGCGCTTGAGGGGGTACTGCTGGGCGGCGCGTTCCTTGGCTTCCTCGGGGTCCTCCTGGGAGTCGAAGTACTGGTTGCCCAGCGGCGTCTCGATGAAGCCGGGACAGACCGCGTTGGCGCGGACGCCCTTCGGCCCCGCTTCGGCCGCGACGGCACGCGTCAGGTTCAGGACCGCGCCCTTCGTCAGCGAGTAGACCGCCTGTTTCGGCAGGCCGAGGAACGAGGCGAGCGAGCCGACGTTGACGATGGCGCCGTCGCCCTGCTCCTTGAAGTGCGGCAGGGCGGCCTGACAGCCGTTCCAGACGCCGCGCAGGTTCACGTCCAGCACGTAGTCGAACATCGTGTCGGTGACGTCCTCGGTATAGGCCGGCGGGTGGCCGACGCCGGCGTTGTTGACGAGGGCGTCGAGGCCGTACTCGTCGACGGCCGTCTCGACGACGGCCTCGAACTCGTCGGCGTCGGTAACGTCGAGTTCGTGGAAGACGGCCTCGCCGCCCGCTTCCTCGACGGCGTCGACGGTCTCCTGACCGCCGTCTTCGTTGATGTCCGTCGCGACGACGAACCCGCCCTCTTCGGCGACCGATACCGCGGTCGCACGACCGATTCCCGAACCCGCACCGGTAATGAACACCGTATCGTTCTCGAAGCGCATAGCCGTACATTGGTAGCACTATTGATAAAGTCTTGCTAACGTTCCACCCGATGGGCCTACCGGCCGCGGTCATCCACAATCGGTTTGGCCCCTCCCGTCCCAGCGTCGGTATGCTCGAACCCGGCGACGACGCTCCCGACTTCGAACTCGAAAATCAGGACGGCGAGACGGTACGACTGTCGCAACTCGACGGCCGCGTCGTCGTCTACTTCTACCCCCGTGCGGACACCCCCGGTTGTACGACCGAAGCCTGCAACTTCCGCGACAACTGGGACGACTACGAGGAGCGAGACATCGCCGTCCTCGGCATCAGCGACGACCCCGTCTCGGACCTCGAGGACTTCGCCGAGAAGTACGACCTACCCATCGACCTGCTCTCCGACGAGGACGGCGCAGTCGCCACGAAATACGACTCCTACGGCGAGAAGAACACCTTCGGCAACACCTACGACGGCGTCTTCCGGAACACCTTCGTCGTCAACGACGGCACGGTCGAGGCCGTCTACGAGGGCGTCGACCCCGAAGGCCACGCCGAGGAGATCCTCGCGGAGATCGAGTAGGGCCTGTTCGTCAGTCTATCGTAGCAAGCTGTTCATCCGGTCGTCGGATGGAGCAACTGCGTGGAGGTAACTGCATATCGGCTGATACCGGCCTTCGTATCCGGTTGAAAAAACCGTCGAACCATCACCTATCCAACAAAACCGTGTACGATGAACTAACGGATTCGTATATTGTAATAAAAGCCCAAAATTACCCGCCCGAACGATAATGGGCCAGTGAACTCGTCACTCGATGAGAAATGCGATGAGAATTGATTTCGAATGTCCGTGTGGGGAGACCACCAGTTGGAAGCCGACCCAACATACGGGGACTGATACCCATTTCACGTGTGATAACTGCCGATCTCGATACGCCATCACGTTCACTCGACTCGTGGACGGAGCTACGTGAGGTCCCCGCTCCGAGTTCCGTCCCGTAGCGATAGATCACGTCGAAACCTTCCGATATCGAACGTATACGGAGCTCCCCGTCCCACAACGACGATTGAAACGACTCACGAGCGACGCCGCTCGACGGACAGCGCCTCCGGCAGGTCCGGGCCGCGACGATAGGGGCCCCGTTCGAAGGCCTGGAGCGTGACGACGACTCGGCCATCGGGCATCGGGCCGCGCAGGATGACACCCTCGGCGGTGACGGCGACGTAAGGCACGTCGGCAACCGGCTGGGCGGCCAACCGCTCGCCGGTGGACTCCATCGACTCGACGAGCGCGTCGAGGAGCACCTCCAGCAGTCCGGCCTTGCGGAGCACCGTTTTGTACGGCCCGACGACGGCCTCGCGCTCGTCGGTCGTGTCGCCGTCCCAGCCGGCGGTGACGGCGTCGGCACACGACAGCGCCCGCTGGAGAGTGGGTCGGTGTTCGTCGAGCAGTCGTTCGCGAACGGCGTCGGCCACGGTCGGTATCGGTGGGCCGGCCGGATAAAACGAACTCCGACAGCCACGAGTGCGGGATGCCACCGGCCGTCCGAATCCGTCGGCGACCAGATAATACGTAGTTACCTCTCGTAGGGGTTAGTATGGTCAAAAAACTCACAGGCATTTTTATTTCACTTAAATATATACGATAATAAGACCAATTATTAATACAGATGACCGCAGTGAGTAGTTTTGTAGGATTCAATCATGACTCAGGTTATCTGGATCGTACTGGCGGTGCTGGTAACGTTCTCGGCCGGCTATCTGGGATACTCGAAGTATCTCTCCCGGTTCGTCGAGCTCGACGACGCCAACGAGACGCCGGCACACAAGTACGAAGACGGCCAGGAGTACGTCCCTTCGAAGAAACCGGTCCTGCTCGGGCACCACTACTCGAGCATCGCGGGCGGTGCGCCGATCGTTGGACCCATCACTGCCGGTGCGGTGTGGGGGTGGGTCCCCGCGCTGCTGTGGATCGCTATCGGTAACCCACTGATGGGGAGCGTCCACGACTTCGTCTCGCTGACGGGGTCGCTTCGACACGAAGGCAAGTCCATCGGCTACATCATCGGCGAGTACATCGGCGAGGGCGGCAAGAACATGCTGTTGTGGTTCGCCTTCCTCACGATCATTCTGGTGGTGGCGGTGTTCGCGCTGGTGGTCGCCATCGTCTTCGACGCGTTCCCACAGGTGACGACCGCGAGCTTCATCTACATCGCCCTGGCGCTCCTGTTCGGCGTCTACCTCTACCAGCTGAACGGGCCGTTCATCCCGGGGACGGTGCTGTTCGTCGCCGGCGTCTTCGCCGGGGTGTACGCCGGCATCCAGTTCCCGTTCGCGCTGTTCCCGTACCCGGCCGGGGCGGAGGCGGCCCACCCCGACGGGACGCTGATTCTCGCAGAAGTACTGGGGCTCGGTAGCGGGCAGTGGCTCCCCGGCTCGTCGGCTGTCGCGATGAATCCCAACCGCGCGGCGTGGGTTCCCATCGTGATGATCTATGCGGGCATCGCGAGTGCGCTTCCGGTGTGGGTCCTGCTTCAGCCGCGTGACTACCTGTCGTCGTTCCTGCTGTACTCCGGCGTCGGCGGCACGGTGCTTGCCGTCATCGTGGGGACGCTACTCGGCACGGCCGCGACCGACACCGGCACGCTCCCGATCGCCGACTCGTTGGGCGCGTTCAACGGCTTCTGGGGCGTCGAAGGGGCGGGTCTCGCCCCGCTTTTCCCACTGCTTTTCATCACTATCGCATGCGGGACCATCAGTGGGTTCCACTCGCTGGTCTCCTCGGGGACGACCGCGAAACAGTTGAACAAGGAGACCGACGCCCGCCTCATCGGTTACGGCGGAATGCTCGGCGAAGGGCTGTTAGCGGCCGTCGCCCTGGCGACGCTCGCCGTGGCCGGCTTCGCGGACCCCGCCGGCGGTATCGGCGCTGCGCTACCGAACTTCGCGACGGGCGGCGGCATCATCCTCACCAGCATAGGACTGCCTCAGGCGTTCGGTGCGCCGTTCATGGCGCTGGTGCTCGTGAGCTTCCTTCTGACCTCGACGGACACGGCCGTCCGTCTGGGCCGGTACATGATGGAAGAGATCGTCGGACTCCAGGCCGGCCAGACCGCATCCGGCTTCAACGTCGGCGGTGGGCTCCGCTCGACGCTCGGCGAGATCGGCCGTGGCCGCTATACGAACCCCCTGGTTCAGGCCGTCCCGGCGTATCTGATGGTCATCTCCGGCGAGTGGCTCACGCTGTGGGCGCTGTTCGGCGGCGCAAACCAGCTGCTCGCGGCGCTGGCGCTACTGACCGCGACCGTCTGGCTCGCCAACTGGGACGACAACAAACAGCTCTACTCGACGGGCGTCCCAATGGCTATCATGGTGACTATCACCGTCCTGGGGCTCGCCTGGCTGGCGTTCTACAGCAACCTCTATCAGAACATCATCCAGGGCGGCGCCGAGGGCGGTGCGGCGCTCGCCTCGTCGGTCGTCCAGATGGTGCTGGCGGTGGTCCTCATCGTCCTCGCACTGTCGCTGGTCAAGAAGGGCTACGACAACATCTCCACGGTCCGTGAGCGCCCTGGCGAGGTCGCGACCGAGCCAAGCGACGACTGAGCGGCCCGCTTTTCTCTTTTCGCCCGCGTCGACGGCTACGCGTCCCGCGTGACGTCGCCGAAGGGTGGCGTCGAATCCTCCGGGTCCGTCGCTATCGCCGTCACCGAGTCGTCTCCGGCCCGAACCCGAGCGAGCCTGTGGTCGCCGCCGTCGACGGTCGCCGTCGCCCGCCTCCGGACGCTTTCGGTCCCGAGCATCGTCGCGGACCCGGCCTCCTCGAACTCGCCGACGTCCGTGACGGAGCGGTCCGTCGCGAGCTCGGCGACGCGGGCGTCTTCGAGTGCAGCCACCGGGTCGCGGACGACCTCCGGCTCCTCGACGACACGAACGGCGGGGGCGGTCAACAGCCCGAACCGGCGGCTGTCGGGGGCTTCGTACACCCGCTGGAAGAGCGTCGCTATCACGTCACGACGTGCGGTCAACTCGACATCGCCGGAGAAATCGACGGTCACCGTCGTCTCGACCGTGGGCTCGGCCGATGTGACGACCGAGTAACCGCTCGATTCGGACAGCACAGCCGGGACGCTCGCGCTGGCCTCGATGGGATCGCTTTCCTCCGGTAGGACGCTACAGCCAGCCAGCGCAGCGGTGCAGGCGGTCAGAAACGTCCTCCGAGTCGGCACGGCTCTCATACCCCTCGTCAATCGCTCACTGCCAAAAGCGTTTGGCGAGCCGCGAGAGAAAGCCCTCCTCGGGCGTCTCGACGTCCTCCCAGAGGACGAACGCCTCGGCAACGTCGGCGGCCTCACCGGCGACACACTCCCGGCTGTCGGGGACGACGACGACGAGGTTCACCTCGTAGTGGCCGTAGTAGCCGTACTTCAGTAGCGTCCGCTCGCGCTGGCCGTCGACGAACGCCCGGACGTCCTCGGGCAGTTCGTCGGCGACGAGGACGAACGTGAAGTCCGTCCGGTAGTGTTCCTCGTTGCCGTTCACCCGCTCGTCGGCCAGTTCGTGGCCGAGTTCGATCAGCCGACGCAGTTCGGCGACCGTCGGGCGACCGATTCGACGGGCGTAGAGGTACTCCTCGGACTCGTGGTCGGCGTACGATAGCGCTGGATGGAAGAACTGCTTCTGTGTCAGCACGCGCATCTCGCCGTAGAGGTCCCAGCGCTCCCCTCGGAGCCGGTGGTCCCGCTCTAAGCTGTAGTTGTACATCAGCCGGTCGCTCACCCGGTCGAGATACGGGTCGTCCTCCCAGTACGGCACCTCCTCGACGATCTCTTCCGGAAGCTCGGACTTCGGGACCGCACCCGTAACCGGGTCCTCCCAGTCGTCGGCGCCGTAATCCGGTTCCGGCGATTCGTCGACGGGGTCGGTTTTGTCGCTCATCGCGCTGTGTGGGCGGCGGGTTCGCTCACGACCCACGCGGGCGTCGGGTCCGTGCCTCGGCGTCTCATGTCGGTGAGATACCGTCTGTCCCGGATAAACGCGTCGGTCACCGCGTCCCACGGGCGGTTCGGACGGGACCGCTCCGCCGTTCGGGTGTGACGGCCCGGCAGATTTTTGCCGTGAGGGTCCGAATACGCCGGTAACTGCCATGGCAAAAGATACCGAAGCGTGCGGCCGCTGCTCGATGACCGTCGTCGTCGACGCGGTGGACGGAGCAGAGGGCGAGGGTGCCAGCGACCCTTTCGGCGAGGACCGCATCGAGGTCGACCAGCGGGAAATAGAGCGCGTCTCACCCGAAGCGTGGATGGGTCGCGTCTCGTCCCGCGTGAACGACGCCGTGAGCCGGTTCGTCTGGGGCCGGTAACGGACCTTTTACTTCTACCGCTACCGAGACGGCCGGTATGGGTTATCACCACATCGCCGTCGACGACATCGAACCGACGCCGGACCGGCCGAGCCTCCAGCGCTCTATCAGCGACACGGCCGGGCTGGAGAACGTCGCCGTGAACTACTACGAGGCCGACCCCGGCGAGGACCTCCCGCTGGCGTACCACTACCACGACGACCAGGAGGAGGTGTTCTACGTTCTCTCCGGGACGCTGTTCGTCGAGACGCCCGACGGAACCGTCGAGGTCGGCGCCGACGAGGTGTTCGTCGTCGAGCCCGATAGCCCCCAGCGGGCGCACAACCCCGCCTCGGCGAGCGAGCCGGTGACGACGCTCGTCGTCGGTGCGCCCGCAGTCGACGACGTCCACCCCTACGAGGGCGGGTAGCCCGTCGTCACTGTTTCGAGACGAGGTAGGTCAGCGCGAACAGGAGTATCGCGCCCGTCGCGACGTTGAGCAGCGAGAACTCGGCCGCGCCGATGATGCTCAGCCCCCAGACGACGAGCGTCGCGAAGGCAGTCGAGAGGACGACGTTCATAACGATGAGCACTCGCGGGTCGCCAGGCGACCCGCTCGCCCCCGCCTCGAAGCCGTCGGCGTCGTCCATGGAGGCGAACGTACGGCCCGCCGCTTAACTCTTTGCCAGCCGGACCGAACGGGGGGTATGGAGGTACGGAACCGCGACGGCGAGCCGGTCGATCCGGTTCCGTTCGTCGTCTGCGCCGGGTTGGCCGCCATGCTGTGTTTCTCCTGTGGCCCGCTCTACGGGCTCGCCTACGGGGTTTCGGTACGAGCGTCGCTGGCCGTCTCGGCGGTGGCCACTATCGCCGTTACCGCCGTCGCCTACCACCGTCTGGTGTGGGCGGCGACCCCTCGATGGGTCGACGTCCCGCCACAGTTCCGCTTCGAGCGACTGATCTACGTCGCGCTCGCGCTCGGGGTCGTCCTGCTGGCGCTGTCGGTGCCGCTGCTCGTGGACGGCGGCTTTCCCGGCGCCATCGCCGCCTGATTTAGGACCCCCGGGTTCGTGGAGTGTGGTATGCGCGAGGTAACCGTCTCCCGGTTCGTCTCGGCGCGGCCGGCGGCGGTCCACCGGATACTCTCCCCGGAAGCCGTCGTCGCCGCCGAGGGGACGTTCACCGTCGCGGGAGTCGAGGAGACCGACGACGGGACCGTCGTCACCGCGACGGGTCCCGGAATGGCGATCCCGTTCCGGTTCGAACCCCGAGAGGACGGGCTCTGGTATACGGCCGAGGGAGACGTCGGCCCGTTCGACCGGATGGAGACGCGCGTGACGGTCGCCCCCGAGGACGAGGGCTCCCGGATAACGATACGATCGACCGTCTCGTTGAACCTCCCGCTGCCGTTCGCCAACCGCATCGCCGCCTGGAAGCGCCGCGGCGAGCTGCAGCGAGCGATCGAGACCCTGGCCGCGGCGTTCGACTGACAGCCCGACACGCCGTCGACCTCGCTGTCCGGGTGTGTGTGCCTTGGACACAGCCACCACACAGTTAGTAGTTGTATCGGCCATGTTCGTTTATGAGCATTATCGATACGGTCAAAGAAGCGCTCGGCAGCGGTCCGTCCGCCAAGTCCCGCCCCGACGACGGATCGAAGGGGGCCTACTGGTGTGACGACTGCGACGTCCGCATCAGGGACGTCGATCTGGAGGGCGAGGCGAACTGTCCGGAGTGTGGCCAGGAGATGCGGTTCGAGGCGGCGACGGGCCGCTCCTGTGCCTGCTAGGGCTCCCGGAGGGTTATCTCGGCACCCTGTTCCGCCGGAAACGGCCCCGAGAGCGCCTCCTCTGCGTCCCATTCCTCGTCGGTCACTAGGGCGTCGTCCAGCGCCGCCCGGAGCGCCGTCTCGTCGTAGTCGGTGCCGATAAATACCAGCTCGGTCCGGCGGTCGCCCCACTCGTCGTGCCACTCGAGGTCGGGCCGGTTCGACCGGTAGAGGTCTCGTTCGACCTCGGGGAGGCTCGCTATCCAGGGGGCCTGTGCCTCGATGCGGACCGAGGGACCGGCCTGTCCGAGAACGACGCGGTAGTCGTTGTCCCGGATCCAGGCGGTGCCCTTCGACCGGACGACGCTCGGGGGGAGCGACTCGAGGAAATCGGCGAACCGACCGGGGTGGAACGGCCGGCGCTTGCGGTAGGTAAACGAGGTGACGCCGTAGACCTCGTCGGGGTGGTGGTGGCCGTCGTGACCGTGGCCGTCGTCAGCCAGGGCGCGCTTCCAGCCCGGCAGGTCGTTCATCCGGCTGTGGTCGAAGAGCCCGCGGTCGAAGAGCCGCTCGGGATCGACCTCCGAGAACGTCGTCCGGACCGTCTCGGCGTCGGGCTGGAGGGCGCCGACGAGCTCTTCGGCCTCGTCGAGTTCGGCGTCGGTACAGAGGTCGGCCTTGTTCAGGAGGACGATATTCGAAAGCTCGACCTGTTCGACCAGCAGATCCGAGAGCGGGCGGTCACCCTCCTCCCCGCGGCGTTCGGGATCGCCGCCGCCGAAGGCGTCCAGGAACTGCCGGGTATCGAGGACGGTGACCAACGCATCGACGCGGTAGAGCGCCGCCACGCGTGATTCGGTGGTGAACAGCCGGGCGACCGGCGCCGGCTCGGAGATACCCGACGACTCGACGATCAGGGCGTCGAACTCGCGATTCCGCGCGAGGCGGACTACCGCCGTCTCGAGGTCGTCCTGGAGCTCACAGCAGATACAGCCGTTCGACAGCTCCGTCACGCCGCCGTCGACGTCGAGGTCGGACCCCTCGGCTATCAGCTCCGCGTCGACGTTCACCTCGCCCATGTCGTTGACCAGGACGGCGACGTCGCGGTCGCCGGCCCCCGTCAACAGGTTGTTCAGAAGCGTCGTCTTCCCGGCGCCGAGGCTCCCCGAAAGTATCGTGACGGGGATGATGTCGCTCATGGTCGTCGTTCGCCGCCAGCGGACTTGAAACCGGCCCCGGTATCCGGGCTTCGAACACGACCGCTCCCGAATCGAAGACCGTCCGCTCCGAGCAGCCGAACTCACGAACACCACGATGGGGTCCGAACGGCCGAATCGGAGCTTTTGGCCGTCTGACGCGATCGGCGGACGCCCCCGACAGCTTTTAGCCTGTACATCTCGGAAAGTCGACCCACGATGGAACTGGGCGATCGAATCGAGCGGTTCCGACAGGAGCTCCTGGAGTGGGCTCGCGGGTTCTACCACGGCATGATAACGCATCCGGCCTACGAGAAGATCGAGAAGGAGGCCGAGGACATCGAGGACTCGTTCATGCTGGCCTGTTTCCCGGACGCCTTCGGCATCCCCTCGCCGGTGTCGTACTACACGGCCGAGCTGTTGCCGTATCTGGAGGATAGCTTCGAGGCGTGGGAGCGCCGGCTGTGGGACCGGGAGTCCTACATCGAACGCAAGGGCCAGCAGTACCACTTCTGATGGAGCCGTTCGTCTTCTTCGGCGGGAAAGGCGGTGTCGGCAAGACGACCGTCTCCTGTGCCTACGGCGTCAAGTGTGCGCGGTCGGGCCTGGAGACGCTGGTCGTCTCGACGGACCCCGCCCACTCCGTTACTGACGTCTTCGACCAGCCGTTCGGTGACGACCCCGAGTCGGTCGACGGCGTCGACAACCTCGACGCCATGGAGATAGACCCCGACACCGAGGTCAATCGCCACCTCGAGGAGATCCGAAACGACCTCTCCGAGCAGGTGTCGGCGGCGATGGTCAACGAGATCAACCAGCAACTGGAGATGGCCCACCGGACGCCGGGTGCCTACGAGTCGGCGCTGTTCGACCGCTTCGTCGAGGTGATGCGGGAGGCCGACCCCTACGACCGGGTCGTCTTCGACACCTCGCCGACCGGCAGCACGCTCCGGCTGCTCGGCCTCCCGGAGTTCCTCGAGGGGTGGATCGACCGGCTGATGCACAAACGCCGCAAGAGTATCGACCTCTTCGAGAAGGCCGCCATCGGGAACAAGGAGCCGCGCCGCGTGATGGACGGCGACCCGGTGTTGGCACGACTCCAGGGGCGCAAGGAGTTCTTCGAGTTCGCCGGCGGCGCCCTACGGGAGGACGCCGCCTTCTTTTTCGTCCTCAACCCCGACCAGCTGTCGGTCAACGAGACCCGCCGCGCCATCGCGGAGATGCGAGAACAGGATCTCTCCGTCCGGGGGCTCGTCGCCAACCGGCTCACGCCGGAGCCCGATCCCGACGAAAACGGCAGAGGCGCCCGGTATCTCAGAGCGCGGGTCGCGACGGAGGCCGAACGCCTCCAGCAGGTCCGCGAGACGTTCGACCCGCCGCTGGTCGCCGAGATAACGACCCGGACGGCGGAGGTACGGGGCGACCTGCTCGACGAGGTCGCGGAGGAACTCGACATCGAAACCGACGCCCGGGAGCCGACATTCGTCTGATACGGGTCGTTGTAACGAATTACCGACGACCGCCGAGCAGTACGGACATTCGCCGGGAAACGACTGAATCAAGGGGAGAGTCCAGCCCCTTCGGGCGGGCGTGAATCCGACACCCTACGACACAGCCCACGCTCTACCGGGTGGACGACCCCGGTTCCGGGTCGGCCTTCGGATCCGACGGCGTCTCCGATTCGAGACCCGCCGCCGAGGCCGATCCCGTCGCCGGTGCCGGCGCCGGCGGCTCCTCGGCGGGTCGACGCGTCGACAACACGAGCGTCGAGAAATCGGTCTGGGAGATGTCGCCCCGTTCGAGCGCGCGGAACCAGCCGGCGCGGGCCTCCCACTCGCCGTGGAAGCCGCCGTCGGTGTTGAACACCCAGCAGTGGACCGTCTGCGGCTCCCAGCCCGCCTCGTGAGCGTCGACGAGTTCCGTACAGACGTTGCCGATATCGCCCTGCGTGAGGCCGCCAGCGGCGGTTTCGTATTCGAGATGGATGACTGGCTCGTCGTCGTCGGCGGCGTCGGTGCCGGCCTCCGAGTCCCCGTCCGCGGGCGCTTCGACGGCGTGGTCCTCGACGTAGACGCCGAGGCTCATCAGGTTGCGTTCGAGTCGGTCGACGACCTCGGCCATACGCCTTCGTTCGCGTCGAGCGAAAAGAACCTGCCGCCTACACGGGGTCGGGCGCCACGTCCTGGAAGTCGAGGACGGCCTCCCGGAACTCGTCGGGGACGCGGGTCGGGTCGCCCGACTCGTCGACGGCGACGTGGACGACGCCGCCCTCGACCAGCACCTCGCCGTCCTCGTTGCGACACTCGTATTCGAACTCGATGCTAGATTCGCGGATTGCCGAGACGCGGATCGCGTTCTGGAGCGTGTCGCGGAACTCCGCCGGCTTGCGGTAATCGAGGTCGATGTGGACGACGTGGACGTCCCAGTCGGCCGCCGTCAGGTCCTCGTAGGGATAGCCGATGGCCTCCAGATACGCCGTAAATGCCTCGTCCTGAAACGTGACGTAGTTGCCGTAGAAGACGATGCCCTGTGCGTCCGTCTCCTCGAAGCGGACGACGTTCTCGTAGACCTCGTGCA
>NZ_JAZKTR010000228.1:0-2886 GCF_036625485.1 Natronomonas sp.
GTCCGGGCGGATGTACGGGACGATCTCGTCGATGTCGACCTCGCTCAGGTCCGGCTGTCCGGGCCAGTCGGTCGGCATCGGCATCTGCTGGAACTGCTCGAGTGCGCGAAGGCGGCGCTCGAGCATCCATTCAGGCTCGTCCTTGTCCTCGGAGATGATCCGAATGGTCTCCTCGGTGAGGCCTTTCTCGGTCTTGAAGGCGGACGACTCCTCCTTCTTGAACTCGAATCGAGCCTCGGTGTCAGTGTCTTGTAGGTCTTCGGAACTCATGATCGTTATCGGTGTTTACGTTTGTATGCTTATGAGGTTATGCGTAACGAATACTGTTTACGCGGTCTCGTAAACCTCTTCGCGAACCCAGTCGTATCCCTTGTCCTCGAGTTGCTCGGCGAGTTCGGCACCGCCGCTCTTGGCGATCTCGCCGTCGAGCATCACGTGGACGTGGTCGGGTTCGACGTAGTCGAGGACCCGCTGGTAGTGGGTGATCTGGAGGATACCGGTGCCCTGCTCGTCGCGGAGGGCGTTGATACCCTTGGAGACGTCCTGCAGGCGGTCGATGTCGAGCCCGGAGTCGATTTCGTCGAGGACGGCGATCGACGGCTCGAGGATGGCGGCCTGAAGGACCTCGTTCTGCTTCTTCTCGCCGCCGGAAAAGCCGGCGTTGAGATAGCGGTGGGCGAACTTCTCGTCCATGTCGAGCAGTTCCATCTTCTCCTGAAGGATCTCCTGGAACTCCGCGACGCCGACTTCGCCTTCCTCGACGTTGCCTTCCATCGGCGAGGTATCGAAGCCTTCGTCCTCTTCGTCTTCGGCCGCGTCCTCGTCTTCGTCCTCGAAGAGCTCTTCGCGTTCTTCGAGTTTGGCGTTGAGCGCGGTCCGAAGGAAGTTGACCATCGTGACGCCCTCGATCTCGGCGGGGTACTGGAAGCCGAGGAAGATACCGAGCGCGGCACGCTCGTTGGGTTCCAGTTCGAGGAGGTTCCAGGTCAGCTGGTCGTCGTCGATGTCGACGCCTTCGAACTCGTCGTCCTCGATGTGAAGGAGTACCTCACCGTCGGTGACCTCGTAGGCCGGGTGGCCGGCGATGACCTTCGCAGTCGTCGATTTGCCGGAACCGTTGGGACCCATCAGCGCGTGGATCTCTCCCGAACTGACTTCGAGGTCGACACCGCGGAGGATCGTCTCGCCGCCCTCCTCGGCGACCTCTGCGTGCAGGTTTTTGATTTCGAGCGTAGCCATAGTAGGTTCTCACCCGATATGGGGTCGTGAGCGCCATAATGGTTTCGGGTTCAGGGTAGTTTGGATTGCTGTTTCACAAAATAATTTTTCTTTGGGATAAGTTACCACGGTATAATACCGACCGCCTTGGGGGTGTATCGAGGTACTAAACCCCCGGTAGTTTCTTGAAGGCTGCCGTGAATCGGTTTCAGCACATGGAGTTCCAGTTCTCCGTCTATCTCGTCCCGCTGGCGGCCGCAGCGGTCCTTTCTGCGGTGCTTGCGGTCGTCGTCTTTCGGGGGCGGAACAAGCGGACGGCACCGCAGATATTCGCCGTCCTCGTGGCGACGGTCCTCTGGGCGGCCGCCGATGCGCTCCGGCTCGCCGTCCTCGATTCCACGGCCGCGCTCGTCCTGCATAACGTCCGGTTTCTCGGGTCGACGCTGGTCGTCATCGCCATCTTCCTGCACGCGATGGAGTACACCGGCCGCGGCGACCTGCTGACCCGTCGGTCGGTCGCCGGCCTGTCTGCGGTGCTGGTGGTCACTAACGTTCTCGTGTGGGCGGAGATACCGCTCGCTCACGGTCTTATCTACGCTGGCTTCGAACCGACACAGGTCGGTTCGATTACCGTCTTCGAGGTGGCGTTCGGTCCGTGGTTCTACCTCAACGCCGCCTACTCGTATCTCCTCTTGCTCGTCGCGATGGCGATGTACGTCACCGAGTTCCTCCGCCGGCGTGGCACGTTCCGGCGGCAGACCGGGGGCCTCCTCGTCGGGATGACGGTCCCGTGGGTGATGAACGCCGTCTACCTCGCCGGCTTCTCGCCGATCGATCTGACGGCCTTCGGCTTCACCGTCACCGCCGTCGCTCTCGTCGCTCAACTCTACTGGTTCCACCTCCTCGACGTCGTTCCCATCGCCCGCAGTACCGTCGTCGAGCACATCGAGAGTAGCTATCTGGTTCTCGACCACGAAAACCGGGTTCTCGACGCCAACGAGGCCGCCGCCACGCTGTTCGACACCCCGCAGGACGCGATGATCGGTACCCCCGTCGCGGACCTGCTCGCGGACTGTCCCGGCGTCTACGAGGAGTTCGAGGACGTTCGGGAGACCCGCGAGGACATCACTATCCTGCAGGGCGAGGAACGGCGCGATTACGACGTCGGCATCTCACCGATCTACGACGGCCACGACCAGTATCTCGGCCGCGTCGTCCTCATCCGGGACGTCACCGACCAGCGCCGGAGCCAGCGCCAACTCGAAGCGCGGACGAAGGCCCTCGAACGCCGAAACGAGAAACTCGACCAGTTCGCCAGCCTCGTCTCCCACGACCTGCGGAACCCCATCGCCGTCGCCAAGGGTCACCTCGAGATCGCCCGCGAAGAGGACGCCCCCGAGAGCTTCGACCACGTCGAGAAGGCCCTCGACCGGATGGAAACCATCGCCGAGGACGTCCTGGACCTCGCCCGGCAGGAGCGGGAACACACCGACGTCGCACCTGTCGACCTCGAAGCCCTCTGTAAGGGGGCGTGGGGCACCGTCGAGACACACGACGCGACGCTCGTCGTCGAACCCACGGCCGACGTCCTCGCCGACGAAAACAGGCTCCGGCAGGCGCTCGAAAACCTGTTCCGGAACGCTGTCGAACACGGTTCGACAAGCCCTC
>NZ_JAZKTR010000229.1:0-2872 GCF_036625485.1 Natronomonas sp.
TGTGAGCGCGATCAGGATGTCGAGTCTGTCGACGACACTCTCGACGCGGTCGACCGACGTCCGTACCTTGTAGGCGGTATAGCCGCCGCGGATTCGTGATGCGAAGTCCTTCGAGGTAAAGACGTGGCGCCCCGCACGCGAGAGCGCCTGGGCGAAGATCTTCCCAGTGGAGTCGATCCCGTCGCCGGCCTCCCCGCCGACGGCCCAGTTGAGGTCCTCTGGCATACTACGTTCGGCTTCTGCGCGACGCACGTTAAGCCTTCTGAATATTGCCGCAGTTGAGTGATTTTCCGGTTTCTCGCCCCGAACGAGGACGTTAACGATTAACGCCACGGAACGGAGAACTGGTTTATATGCCGACTCAGATGCCTTCGAAAACGCCTTCCCTTCGGGACGGCCCCTAGCAGGTATGGACCCCATCGAGACGACCGTCGCTGCCGTCCGCGAGGTCGGCCCCGACGCCGTCGCCATCGACCTCGAAACCCCCGCGGGATTCGAGGCCGAACCCGGGCAGTTCGTCAAGCTCTCGACCGAGATCGACGGCGAGACCGAAGGCCGCTTCTACACGGTCTCCTCGCCCGATACCGACGAGACCTTCGAGTTCACCATCTCATACGACCCCGATGAGGGCGGCGCCTTCAGCGAATACCTCCTGAACATCGAAGCCGGCGACACCGTCACCATCACCGGCCCCTTCGGTGGCGACTACTACGAGGACGAGGCCCGCGTCGTCGTTCTCGCGGGCGGCCCCGGTGTCGGCCCTGCCGTCGCCATCGCCGAACGCGCCCTCGCCGACGGCAACGAGGCCGCCATCGTCTACCGGGACGACCATCCCCTTCACGAGGACCGCCTTGCCACCATCGCCACCACCGGCGCAGACGTCTTCATCCTCTCCGAATCCGAGCCGCTGACCGACGCCGTCGCCGACGTTCTCACCAACGACGAGGGCGAGCAGGTCTTCATCTACGGCTTCGCCGACTTCCTCGAAGACGCCAACGACGCCATCGAAGCCGCTGGGGGCCAACCAGAGGAAGCGAAGGCAGAGAACTTCGGCTGAAACTTTTTGCACGGGTCGGCGAAGCCGACCCGGCAAAAACGTTCATGAAAAAGACACTTCGACCCTCCCTCCGGTCGGGTCTCGGTCCCGCGCTCGCTTCGCTCGCGCGGCGAACCGCTTCGGGGGCGACCTTCGGACGCCCCCTCGCGGATGCAACCTTTATTTTTGCGTAGATAGCCGAAACGGTGTTTCTTTCCGGCTATTCGATGAGGCTCGCCGTCGCCTCGATTCTCGTTTCGGTCTCCTGGACGAGTTCGGTTACGACGTCACCCGCCGGCTGGATCTCGTCAGTCAGTCCGCTGCTTTGGCCTGCGTAGAGTGCGAGGGCTTCGAGGTCGCCCTCGACACCTTCCATCGGGAGGTCGTCGCCGTAGCGCTCGATGGGGTAGCCACCCGGATATTCGGCAATGACTTCGCCCTCGCCCGGTCGTTCGCCTGATTTCGGGCGGCCGGCTTTCTCCCAGTCTTCGACCGTACTGTTGCGGATGACCCTGTGGGGCATCCCCTCCCAGCCAACATCGAACAGTTCCGAATAGAGGGTATCCGTCTCGTCGGCCTCGACGATTCGTTCTCGGTAGAGGGAGTCGACGGCGGCCTCCTCGGTGGCGACGAATCGGGTGCCGAGCCACGCCCCGTCGGCTCCCGCGGCGAGGACGGCGGCCACACCTCTACCGTCCGCGATGCCGCCCGCGGCGATGACCGGCACGTCCACCGCGTCGTCGACTCGGGGGATCAGCGGCAGGGTCGCCACCTCGCTTTGGACGTGGCCGCCGGCCTCCCAACCCTGTGCGACGATGGCGTCGGCGCCGGCATCCGCGACCCGTTCGGCCTCTTCAGCGCTGCCGACCGTCACCAGCGCTTTCGCGTCCGCGTCGTGTACGTGGTCGATATACGGCGTCGCGTCACCGAACGAAAACGAGACGATGGGGACGTCAGCGCCGAGGACGGCATCGAGGTGGTCCTCGGTAGCGACCTCCTTGGCGTCGGGGTCCAGCACGATGTTCACGCCGAAGGGGGCCTCGGTCAGGTCCCGAGTCCGCTCGACGAATTCGGCGGCTTTCTCCGGCGGGCGCCACGTCACCGCAAGCGTTCCGAGACCGCCGGCGTTCGAGACGGCCGCGGCGAGTTCGGGCCGGGTCGCGCTCCCGATAGGCGCCTGCACGATGGGGTGGTCGATGCCGAGCGTCTCACAGAGTGACGTCGACAGAGTCACGTCCGGTAATCGTTCGAACGGAGAATAAAGCCCCGCGTTAGTGTTCGACGAACTCGACGAGGACCCCGCCGGTCGAGGCCGGATGGAGGAATGCGACCTGATGGTTCCACGCACCTCGGCGTGGCTCTTCATCGATGAGGTCGACACCGACATCCTTGGCGTTTTCGAGGGCGGCCTCGATGTCGTCGGTTTCGAGGGCCATGTGGTGGAGGCCGGGGCCGTGTTCATCGAGATACTTGGAAATCGTTCCCTCCTCCTGCGGTTCCAGTAATTCGAAGTAGCCGTTCTCGAGGCCGAGGAATATGACCTTCAGGTCCTCGAACCGCTCTTCGTGGACGATTTCGCAGTCGAACAGGTCCTCATAGAGGAATGCCAGTCCTTCGGCGTTGTCGGTCGCGACGCCCGCGTGGTCGAAGTGCATATTCGGGGTCTGACGGGCCGACGGCAAATAGTTCGTGTTCCTTAGATTCAGATAACTGGGGAGCCGAACGGAATGGGCATCCGCCGAGTGGGGCGCTTGAAAAGCGTCCCCGAGGCGGTTCCCGGCGACGAGGCGCGAAGCGCCGAGTCGCCGTAGCGCGCACGGACTGACGCGCGGCGAA